>JANOAR010000291.1:0-3351 GCA_031411235.1 Verrucomicrobiota bacterium
CCTGCCTGCAATACGCCCGCCAACGGATTGATCACGCCGTCCTCGCCGTATGACCGTTGGCTGGATGCCCAAATCTCGCCGCGCTTTGCCGGTTGGCTGGCGGAAACCTATTCCGTGACAGCCCAGCCGCTGCGCGATTTGGGATTGCGGGATGCGGAAGATGAAGTGATTTTTCTCGCGGCCAAGAAATCCGCAGACATCGTCATCACCAAGGACAGTGATTTTGTAGAATTGTTGGAACGACACGGCAGTCCGCCAAAAATCCTCTGGCTCACCTGTGGGAACACCTCTGATGCTGCCCTCCGCCAAATCTTCATAACCCATTTTGCGGAGGCACTGCGTTTGTTCCAAGCGGGAGAACAACTAGTAGAAATCGGCATCCGATAGAGCTGGAAAGGGGTCACTCCTCACTATTGACACTAAATCAGTGCAGGAGTAGAACCGTTCCATGCCCCGTGCGTTGCGTATCGAATATCCCGGCGCTATCTACCACGTCATGAATCGTGGCGACCACCGCGAACCCATCTTCCGCGACGATCTCGATCACAAACGCTTCCTCACCACGCTCGCCGAGGCTTGCACCAAGACAGATTGGCAGGTTCACGCGTATTGTCTCATGCACAATCATTTTCATCTGGTCGTCGAGACGCCCAATCCCAATCTCGTTGCGGGCATGAAATGGTTTCTCGGCACCTACACCGCGCGGTTCAATCGCCGCCACAAACTCTTCGGCCACCTGTTCAGCGGACGTTACAAAGCCCTCGTCGTGGATGGCAGCGGCACTGGCTACCTCCGCACCGTCTGCGATTACGTCCATTTGAATCCCGTGCGCGCCAAACTCCTGCGGCTTGAACAACCGTTGCGCGACTTCGCGTGGAGCAGTTGGCCGGATTATCTGAAACTGCCGGAGCAACGCCCACGCTGGTTGCGCGTGGATCGCCTGTTGGGGGAGCTGGGTATTCCCAAAGACAGTGCCGCCGGACGCGAGCAGTTGGAGCAATACTTGGAGACGCGCCGGGCGCAGGAAGACGGCGATGAATTCAAAGCCATCCGGCGCGGCTGGTGTTTGGGCAGTGACACGTTTCGCAAGGAGTTATTGGAATCCGCCCACACGCGCGCCACCGAAAGCCATCATGCCGAAACGCGCCAGGAGACAACGGAAGAAAAAGCCCGGCGCATCTTGAATGAAGAACTGGACAAGCTGGGCTGGCCGGGAGCAGAGTTGGAGCGGCGACCCAAGGGCGATACGCGAAAGATTCGCATCGCGCAACGGTTGCGAGCTGAGACGGCGGTGACGTTGAAATGGATTGCAGCGGAGTTGAACATGGGAACATGGACGCATGTCGCCAACCGCCTGCAAAACGCGAAAGGCAAGAATGACTCAAACAACCAATCTGAACTCAGACTTGTGTAAATACTCCGGACTGACCCCTTTATAGTAATAACACGATCGGGTTGATTGATTACTTGGGTCGCCAAGGCACGATGGGCAATCTGCCTGGGCCATGTTGCATTGACCCTTGCAAGCTTCTCAAAGAAGCAATCGAGGCTGCCCTTAAAATGATGGAAAGCCGATATTGGGATATGTTAATGGATGCAAACGATTTATATCATAAAGCACCAACGGGACCCAAGAGCCCAACTCAACCCAAAGGTAGTTGGGAAGGTCATCAGCACCAATATGAAGGCTGGAGAAATAATTTGAATCGCAATTTGCAAGAGTTTCATGAGAAGAAGTGTAAAGATCAGATTCCACCAAATCATGGGCTATGGGCAATGCAGCCAGCTCCAGATCAACCTTATTTTGTAGCAAATCCAGGTACTTTCGGGCCTCCCTCAATGCCCAAGGAAATTACTCCTCCTCCGTCCCCCGTGCCACCTTCGCCAGGAGCTGCAAGGCCGGCAACTGGAAGTTGGGAGGACATTTTCGACATTGTGGATGTTTACGCACAAGCAATTTTGATTCGTAACGGTGGTGGGTGTCTCGCTACCTCCGGGAGAAATCTGCTCAAACGAGGAATGCCAACTACCAGTCCGCCTCCTATGCCTGTTCCTGTTACTCCATAAATGAATGAATAATTTCATTCCGAATCCGACATCGCTGTTGGATACTAATATTAATTTCGAGATTACGTAATATGAATGAGCAAAAGCTGATTAATGCACTTAGTTTTTTGAGCCTTGATGTAATAACTCCGTTTTCAAAAGAATTGCAAATTACTCCTTTAATATGCGATTGGAGAACAACTGGATTACGTAATGTTCTTACTCCGTATCTTGAAGCAAAAACTCTCCATTCTGAATTTCAAGAATGCTGTGGCTTGGCTTCATATTCATTAAGGCAAAATAGCGATAAAAAATGGTCTGAATTGTCAAGATGGACTTTGGGAGTTTATTTGAATGGAGGTGATGATCGAAAGCCAGAGCGCGGGTGGTCTTTGATCCTCGCAAAAGGCTGTTCTTTAATGCAGGAACAAGTGCCTTCAGCATCCCAACCCAAGCTCAAATACATGCAGCAAAAAATCGCGGAAGAAAACTCAAGAATTGCCTCACTGCTTTCAGAAGTGAGGTTGGAACACTTATCGGAATGGGATGCAATGATGATATCGCAACTAAGTATTGAGGTGGAGTTTTTGAAGGATAAAATCAGCCTGATTTGCACTTATAATAAATTGGTGCGCGAGTGGAACAGCATACAGCCGATAGGTTTTCAAGCGCTTAAAGAAATTTTTACTTGGGGTAAAGGCATTGGAGAACAAACTGGTATGCGCAGTGTTGATATCTCATTTCCGGGTGCTTGGGACTACTCAGTATTTCCGTGAATAGAATTGGATATGCCAACCAGAAAGGAATAGAACTCTACACGCCAACCATCGCACGCGCGGTGCCACTGAAAATATACGCTGGCGCACCTTCTCGGCTACGAACATCTATCAAAGCTCGCCTACATCAGACTGAACACCCAAACAGCTTGCCCGCCTCGTGCTGCTGTCCCGGTCAACTCAAGGACGTGGTTTCGCGAGGGTGTTTCACCTCAGCACGTCCAGTTCGTTTTCGGTCATGGATGCGACTGCCCCAGCTATGGAAAAGCAAGTTGATGGTGGAGAGTTGGTGGTTGATGGCAATCGAAATAGCACCCCGATCCTTTGGAAAACACGCAGTCATTCCCGGCGGCAATTTGTTTTAACTCAGGACAATTATTCCGCTGTCAGGCCAAGCAACAAATTTTCTGTAAATTGATTTTTCATCTGAGGGGGAGTGGCGGGATTAGTTCTTCATGTTGAGGAAAGAGTTACCGGATTCCCATTCATCACTGACCTCTGAGAGGAGAGCGGAGACGAGGCGTTCGAG
>JANOAR010000292.1:0-6903 GCA_031411235.1 Verrucomicrobiota bacterium
CTACGGTTTGTTTGAAAACTCCACGCGCGAGATTTACAAGCATACCCCGCCTTGAAGCTGAGTAACTCCTGGACGCTTATTTTGAACCCGTGGTTTGTTTCATGAGTTCAGCGACTTTGTGGGTGATTAAATCTTCAACGGCTTCCGTGTAAGGTGCGCGGTGGCCGTATTCAAACATACCCATCGTGCCTTCATAGCCACCTTCCTTCAGCACTCGAAGCGACGGCACATAACTCAGAAGGTCATTGTTATAACCACAGACCCATGTGTTATCCCAGCCATAGTTGGCTTTGAACTTTAAGGAGTAATCCACCACGGTCTCGCCTGTGAGGGCGATCAGCGTTAATTCAGACCCAAAACGCCATACTTGAATCGGATAGTTCACGCGATCGGGCAAAGCTCCAAGCGTTTGATATTGGCGAGCAAAGTGCTCAAACTCACGCTTTGGCATGTCCTTTAAGTTCGGCAAGCGCTCTTGGATTTCTGGCAAGTCCAATCCTGGTTGCAGGAGCAACTCTGTCGCGCCCATCGCTGCACGAATGGGTTCTGCGAGAGGCTTCATCGTGCCGACGACGACTTGGCGCACGCCTTCGGCCAGAATGTGACCATACATGCGGGCCAACTCTGTCGCTTCCACATCCTTGTCTTTGCCTCTGATACGCGGCAGTGGATTGGCATCGCCACCGCAGTTTTGCATGAACATGGCCACACTACCTGGATAAGATTTCTCTAACTCAAGCTGCGCAAACCCTGCGTAATCGCCATTGATGCTCAGTCCCCCCAGCGCTGTGGTGTGGCACGAATACCCAAATAAGAGGGCTCGAATTTGAGCACCCGATTGAACTAAGATGACAGGCACATCTTGATCTACCTGGCCACCAAGTTTGCGCCCGTCTGGACGAGATCGACGGCGATTGACCGCTACCCCTGCCAAACCTTGCTCAAAGGTGAGTTCCGCAGGCGCAAGATTCGCTATCGCCTTACCGATCACTTCATCATACTGCGCGTAGAGCTTCGCGGTGTAGTTATCGCGCAAGGCTGCCTCTGCCGCTGTCAGCTCATAATAGAGCCACAACACATCTTCCGTAATCGGGCAACTGTGGTTGTGCGATGTGTTTAGGATCAGGCGCTCGCGGGTGATGCCATGCTGCTTCAAGGCTGCGTTCGCGATACGATCCACCATCTTGGTGCTCAAGCCCACGAGATCGGCGGTCACAATCACCGAAGTCACGCCAGACTCATCGCGCAAGGCCAACGCTTTGATCCATATCGAATGCTCCACTCGCTCGGACATCCTCGTTTTTCCGCCATACCCTGCGAGTGGCACGGATACGGTCGGCGTGATGTCCACCTTGGCAGCCCCCGCTTGCCATGCCGCAGAAGCCGATGCCGCTAGGAATAGCCATGAAAGGGTAAAGATGAAATGATCCAATTTCATAGGGCGGATAAAATGTAATGTATGGCGAGCAGCACACCAGAAAGGTGGCGCTAATAGCAAGGCTCTACGCAGGGTGGCTGCGGTATTTATCGACTCCTCCCTGAAGACTGCGGCCACTTCCCGCCCATGCCTTGCAAGCCCCCTCGCGGCGTGGTAACAACGCCGCCCCCATGCCCCCCATCTATTTCGACTCCCACATGCACACGCCGCTGTGCAAGCACGCCTACGGAGAGCCCGAGGAGTATGCCGAGCAAGCGCTGAAAGTAGGCCTGCGCGGCATCATTTTTACCTGCCATAGCCCCATGCCACGCGGCTTCTGGCCCCAAGTGCGCATGGGCATGGAGGAGTTTGAAACCTACTGCGCCATGGTGCAGCGAGCCGCCGAGGCCTATCGCGGCAAGCTCGAAATCCGCCTCGGCATGGAGAGCGATTACTTCCCTGGGTTCGAGGATTGGATCGCGGAGTTGCACCAGAAAGCCCCCTTCCACTACTGCCTCGGCAGCGTCCACTACCAGGGCAAGGACTACATGCAGCGCTTCGGCCACAGCGATGATTTGGAGTTCCAGCGCACCTATTTTAAACTGCTCGCCGACTCCGCCGAGACGGGCCTCTTCGACTGCCTCGCCCACCCCGATTTGGTGAAAAACTACAAGCCCTACGACTGGTCGCTGGAGGCTGTCTTGCCCGACGTGACCACGGCGCTCGACCGCATCGCCAAGACGGGCGTGGCGATGGAGCTAAACACCTCCGGCTTGCTGAAACGCAGCGTGGAGATGAATCCCAGCGCCGACATCCTCGCCATGATGCACGCCCGTAACATCCCCGTAGTCGTCGGTTCCGACTCGCATAAACCCCATCGCGTGGGAGCGGATTTCCGCACCGCACTCGGCACCCTGCAAAGCGTCGGCTACCAAAACGTCAGCGTCTTCGAGAACCGTCAGCGCAGCGAGTTGGCCATCGCCGATGTCCTCACCTCGCTGGCAAGCTAAGCTGGTAGCCTCCGACGTGAGTCGGCGCTGTGTTGCCCGCCAAACCCCTTGTCTCTAGCCCTACATTGAAGCACAGGGCGCGCCCCTCACGCCGCTTCTGCAATGCCCGCCATCAATTACCCGCCCGACCTCCCCATCTCCCAGCGACGCGTGGAGATCATGGCCGCGATCCGTGCAAACCAAGTCGTCGTCGTCGCGGGCGAGACGGGCTCGGGCAAGACCACGCAACTGCCGAAAATGTGCCTGGAACTCGGGCTGGATCGCAACGGCAAAGTCGGCTGCACGCAACCACGTCGTGTCGCGGCGATGAGTGTATCGAAGCGTGTCGCGGAAGAACTCGGCGTCGTTTGGGGCCGCGAGGTCGGCTGCAAGATGCGCTTCGCCGATGATACGAATCGCGACACGCGGCTGAAGTTCATGACTGATGGCATCTTGCTTGCCGAGATTCAGAGCGACCCGATGCTGCGTGCCTACTCGACGCTCATCATTGATGAAGCCCATGAGCGCTCGTTGAACATCGACTTCCTGCTCGGCTACCTGAAGACGCTGCTGGTGAAGCGCCCCGAGATGAAGGTCATCATCACCTCGGCAACCATCGACACCGAGATGTTTTCGACCGCCTTCGACAACGCGCCCATCATCGAAGTCTCGGGCCGTCTCTTCCCTGTCGATGTCCGTTATGCGCCTGTGGATTCCTCTGGCGAAAAGGATGCCGACCTCGGCTACATCGACGCGGCGTGCCATGCCACAGAGAACGCGCTGATCGAAAGCAGCGCGGGCGATGTGCTCGTCTTCATGCCTACGGAGCGCGACATCCGCGAGATGCGCGACATCATGGATGGGCACTTGGGCGCAGGCTTTGAAGTGCTGGCGCTGTATGGCCGCATGGCCTCGGCGGAGCAGCAGCGCATCTTTTCACCGGGCTCAAAACGGCGTGTGGTCATCGCGACCAATGTTGCAGAAACGTCGCTGACGATCCCGCGCATTCGTTACGTCATCGACACCGGCTTAGCCCGCATCAGTCGCTACAACCCACGCACGCGGACGAAGCGATTGCCAGTGGAAGACATCGCGCAGAGCAGCGCCAATCAGCGCGCGGGCCGTGCCGGTCGTGTGCAGGATGGCATCTGCATTCGCCTGTATTCGCAGGAGGATTTTGACAAGCGCGAGCGCTTCGCCACGCCGGAAATTCAGCGCGCGAATCTGGCCGAAGTTGTCCTTCGCATGAAGGCGTTTAACTTGGGCGAGATCGAGACCTTCCCCTTCATTGAGCCGCCGTCTGCGAGTGCTATCAAATCAGGCTACGAGCTGCTCTATGAACTCGGTGCGCTGGGCGAGACGAACGATCTCACCGGCCTCGGCAAAGAGCTGGCGAAGCTGCCTGTCGATCCCACGCTGGGCCGGATGCTGCTACACGCGAGACAGGAAGATGTGCTCGGTGAGATGCTCGTCATCACCAGCGGGCTCAGCATTCCCGACCCCCGCGAGCGACCCGAAAATGCCAAAGAGCAAGCGGCTGCCGCACACAAAGCCTACAGCTCTCCCGACTCGGATTTCATCACGCTGCTGAAGATCTGGGATGCCGCACCAGACGCCGATACGAAGGGTGGAACGAATGCCCTGCGGCGCTTCTGCAAGGCGAGTTATTTGAGCTTTACCAGGATGCGCGAGTGGCGCGATGTGTGGAGTCAGTTGCGGGATACGATGGGCCAGCGCCAGACGATAAAAACCCCTGCGGCCTCCAACGCCACCTCGAAGCCCCGCTCGCCTTCCGACACTCATCACTCATCACTCGTCACTCATCACTCGGCCCCAAACTCCGACAGCATCCACCGCTCCATCCTCTCCGGCCTCATCGGCCACATCGCGAGCAAGGAAGAGCGCAACACTTACAAGGCCAGCAGCAATCGCATCGTCAACATCTTCCCTGGCAGTGGCCTCTACGAGCGACGCGAAAAGCAGCAGCCGCGCCGCGATGATCGAGGCAAACCCATCGACAAAGAGAAGCCCAAGCAAGCCGCGTGGATCATGGCAGGCGAGATCGTGCAGACCTCGCAGCTCTTCGCCCGCACCTGCGCCCGCATTGATCCAAACTGGATCGTCGAAGTCGGCGCGCACCTGTGCAAGCGCACGTACAGCGAGCCGCATTGGAATCAAAAAGCGGGCCGCGTGCTGGTCTGGGAGCGTGTCCTCGTGCATGGCTTGGAAGTGCGCCGCAGCACCATCGACTATGGCCGCATCAATGCGCTGGGAGCCACGCAGCTCTTCGTGCGCGAGGTGCTACTCGATCCTGAATCGCGCCTTCAGCAGCGCTTCCCCCAGGCCAATCTGCAACTGCGCGACAAGCTCAACACCGTGCTCATCCGCGTGCGCAGCAGCCGTCGCTACGACCTCGACGAGGTGCTCTTCAACTACTACGTCGAGCGCTTGCAGGGCGTGTCGTCCATCCACGACCTCAATCGAATTTACAACCAAGAGACCGCGCATGATCCGCAGTTTCTCATCGCTACGGAGGAAGATTTTACCCCCGGCGATGATGTGTCGGAAGCTGTCGCAATGTTCCCCGACGAGATCGCGCTCGGTCACACCGTACTGCCGCTCAGCTATGCCTACACGCCGGGGGCTGAAGGCGATGGCGTGACGGTGCAGGTGCCCGTCACCGTGGCCCAGCACCTCACCAGCGGCCAGCTCCAGTGGATGGTGCCCGGCCTGCGCGAAGAGATCGCTGCGACTTTGCTGCGCGCATTGCCACGGCGATTGCGCCGCGAGTTGCAGCCCATTGATCCGAAGGTGAAGGACATCGCGCTGTACTTTAATCCAGGCCGCGATGACCTCTTCATGGCTCTCGCGAACTTCCTTTCGCAAAGGTATCGCGTGCCCGTCATCGCCGAGGACTGGCCCGCCGATAGTCTGCCCGCGCACTTGCAGCCGCGCGTTTCGGTGTTGGATAAAATGCAGCAATCTGTCGTCGTCAGCCGCGACCTCGCCGTCATCCATGCCAGCGTGGAGCAGCGTCGCGACACGCGCTCGCAAGCCTGGGAGCACGCCGTTTTAAAGCATGAGCACCCGGCGGTGAGCGGCTGGACCTTCGGTGATCTCGCCGAGAGTATCGACGTGGAAGAGATCAGCGGGAACATGCTGCGCGGCTATCCCGGCCTCGCCTACCGCGATGGCGATGTGGATGTGCGCCTGTTTAAAACCGCCGCTGAGGCTTTGCAGCAAAGCCCTGCTGGCGTGCGTCGGCTTGCCGAGAAAGCCATGGCTAGGGAGCTGGCTTGGTTGGTTAAAGAGCTGCGCGGTATTGGCCCTGGCGGCGTCAGCACTGTGGGAAGAGGCAGCTCCCACTCAAGCCAACCTGGACTCTCATCGCTGGCCCAACTCGGCAGTCTCCAAGTCTTCGCCAGCACTCCGATGCAGCAGCGCTCGGCCCATCCCAGCGCTGCGGGGTCGGAGCCCCGCGCTCCCGTAATTGACTGGCAGGAAGCCGCCTGCCAGCACCTCATCGCCCACGCCTTTCGGCTTGAGCCGCTGCTGCCGCTGAAGCAGTCGCGCTTCGAAACCATGCTCGCTAATGCACGCCGCGATCTGCCGCTGCTGGTGGCCAAGCTGCGCGACCTGCTGAAGCAATGTTTCGACCTGCAAGCCAAGCTGCAAGCGAGTAAGCAACGTTATCACGGCCTCGAAGCCGACCTCTCGAGACTGCTGCCTGCGGACTTGCTCACGAAGACACCGCACGCGCAATTGATTCATCTGCCACGCTATTTGAAAGCCATACAAGTGCGGGCTGAACGCGCCACTTTAAACCCTGCGAAGGATGATGAGAAGGCGTGGCTGCTGGAGGAGTTCAACGGCTGGCAAGCCATCGTGCCTGCGGCGAAGACGGAGACGTTTCGTTGGATGCTGGAGGAGTATCGCGTGCAGTTGTTTGCTCAGGAATTGGGCACAGCACAGCCCGTTTCGCCGAAGCGTTTGAAGGAAGTGATGGGCGTGTAGCGAGGAGCGCACGGCTACGCGCAGCGATGTTCGCAGGGCACGCCGCCATGCAGGAGCACGCGCCAACCAGCGGCATTGAGGCGGCGGCAGACGAAGCCATCCCAGCCAAGTCTTGTGCCGTCGGGCAGGATGAAGCTGCCTAGGATGGGGCACTGCTCCAGGGCAGAGCGGCTCCAGAGGGTGAAACCGCCGCCGACCATGCCGACGTGTTTCACATCGCTGCCCAGCCAGGAGAAAAGCGGCATGGTATGCCAGCGTTCGGGGTTCAGTGAGGCGACGGCGACGTCAGGATTTTCGCGGGTTCGATAACCACCGGAGACGGCAGCCACACCTTGCTTGGGCAGCATCGCATCGGAGAGGGCGCGGATGGCGTTGGGCTGCTGAGGGAAGACATCGTCCTCCCAGGTCAATAGCAGCGGCTCGGGGCTAGCGGCGATGGCTTGAGCATAGAGCCGCCCGACGAGGTTGTGGATTTCATGGTAG
>JANOAR010000293.1:0-9817 GCA_031411235.1 Verrucomicrobiota bacterium
ATCGGCTAATGCCTCGTACTCCAACGAGGCCAACGTGCGCCTGGAAACGCTCGGCCCAAGGCAATGAATCGCCACGTTGGAGTACGAGGCTTTAGCCGATTTGTCCTTGTTCCTGTACTTCCCATTCTGTGCGCCATGCCGCTGGCTATTTTTCCAAAAACATAAGGATGGGCTGTTGTTAGTTCGGCGGACAGAACACCTACCCCTGTTTGGCAAAGAAGTGCTTGAGGGCTTCGATCATGCCTTCGCTGGCGGTGCCGTTGGCGATGAAGCCGCCTTGCTCGCGGGTCCAGGCTTTGATGGGGGGGAGGGCATTGCCGGGGCAGGCGATCATTTTGGCGACGCGGCTGTCGAGCATTGAGAGGTCGTTGTAGTTGTCGCCAGCGGCGAAGCAGTGCTCGGCGCGAAGGCCGAGGAGGCGGCTGAGTTCGCCGAGGGCGGAGCCTTTGCTGTAACCGGAATGGGAGAAGCGCAGGTAGATGCCGTTGCGGTGGTAGCCTACGTCGGGCTCGCGCTGGCGGTGGCGCTCGATGAGTTCGCAGATGCCGTCGAGTTCGGCATCACTATGGGCGACGATGCCGAGTTCCCCCATGTCGCCTTCGAGGAATTCGCCCTTGGTCTCGGTCTCGACGATGCGCTTGATGTCGGCGAGGAAGGGCTTGTGGTCGCGGACGAAGCGGGTGTGGGCTTTGCGGGCGAGTTTGTTCCATGAGCCGTAGTCCACCCATTCGCGGATGAGGCCGGGCTTATAAATCTCGCACTCCTGGGCGATGATGAAGTCGGGCTGCATGAAGATGCCGTTGGAGCCGAGGCCATGCAGGGTCTGGTTGAGGCTGCGCCCGGTGTTGATGACCCAGGCTGCGCCCTGCTGGCGTAGGGCGCGGAGCATGTCGCCGAGGGCGGGGTGGAAGCGGATGTCGCCCTCGGGCATGACGAGGGTGCCATCAAAGTCGAAGCAGAGGATGAAGCTAAACTTGGAGGCGGGCATGGGGGTGATGCAGAGTTATGAATGATGAGTGATGAGTTATGAATGATGAAGGGAGGGGTCAAGAGGTGACGGTCAGTTTCATCATACTTCTGAATTCATCATTCATAACTCTGCCTTTAGTATCCTGCTTCCATGAGGACGCGGTCGAGTTCTTGCTGGAAGATGGGCACGTCGGGGGCTGGGGGTTGGTAGCCGGGTTCGTTGCCTTTGAGGCCTAGGCGACCGCTTTGGTCTATGTACCAGACGGCGTCTTTGCCATCGCTGAAGGTGACTTTCCCACTGACCATGGTGCCTTCGAGCGCTTGGGTGTCGAGGACGATGTGGACGTTGTTGGCGGCGGCACCGTGGGCATTGCCGGGGGTGAAGGTGGGCTCTTCATCGAGGCTGCTGGGCGAGGCCGCAGGTGGGGTGGCTGGGGCGGGCTCGGGGACGGGTTGGGGCTTGGGTTTATCTTTGATTTTCACCTCTAGCTCCATCATCAGCAGGCGAGCGTCGAGGTAGGTTAGGGTGACGTCGCACTCGGTTTTCAGTCGGCGCTGGATGTCGTTGAGCGTGGCTCCTTCGGCGGCCCAGGAGGCGACGGCGGCGTGTTGTTCGGGGGTAAGTTTTGCCATGAGTATGCGTCCCATAGCTTGCTCTGGGGCGATGCCAAGGAGGGAGTGCTGTGTTTCCACAACGTGGCTACTTCAGCGGCGGCAGCTTGGCGCTGTAATGCACGGCGCGGTGGCGATTGTCATCGAAGGCGAAGTGCAGCCATTGGCCGTCCTTGCTGACGAAGCCGTCGGGGTAGTTCATGCGGCCCTTGGGGCCGTCTGCGGACTCTTGCTGAAGCACTCGCTGATACGGCCAGGTCTTCATGCCGTCGAAGCTGATCCAGAGCGCCATGGGGGTGCGGGCTTTGCTGTTGGGATTGTGCAGGATGGCGACGGTGTCGCCGCCGAGATTGTAGAGCGTGGTCTTGCTGCCAGGGTTGGGGATGTTGGTGACGCTGGCGAACTCAGGCCAGGTGATGCCGCCGTCTTTGCTCTCGGCCTTGTAAAGCAGGCCGCCAAGGCCATCGGCGCGGATGACCATGGTGATGCGGCCATCGGGATGCTCGAAGAGATCGTTCTCGGCCCAGCCGAAGTAACGGCTGTTCGGCGTGAGGCGGATGTTGCCGTGTTCGCTCCACGTTTTGCCATTGTCGCTGCTGATGAGGACGCCGTTGCGAGGGTTGGTGAAGGCGCGGTCGAGCGGTGCCTTTTTCTGCTCATCATCGGGGCCGATGTAGTGCTGGAAGGGGATCATGATGCGTCCGTCTTTGGTGACGATATGCTTGCGGATGAAGGTGCGCTCTTTGAGGCGACCGGGCACTTCGATGGGCTTGCTCCAAGTTTTGAAGGAGTCGTCGCTGGTGAGATACCAGGAGCGCCAGTCATTCGCCCAGTGCTTCGAGTGCGTGCTAAAGAACAGCGTGCTGCGCTGGCCGAGGATCATGAGTTCCGTCGGGCCTTGGCCGATGGTTTTGCCCTCGCGAGGGAAGCCGACATCGAAGGGAGCCAGCGGTGTCCAGGTCTTGCCTTGGTCGGTGCTGCGCGTCACGCCCGTGTAGTTCAGCGGTGAAGGTTCGGTATCGCCGCCAGCAAGGATGAAGAGAATCCACGAGCCGTCGGGCAGCTCACGCAGCGTGGTGTCGCACACCATCTTGTTGGGCGTGATGCCATCGTAGGGGATGCTCTTGAAGTCCTGTTTCGCGTCTTCGGCAGCTTGCGCCATCCACTTGGGATCAGGTTTGATCGACTTCGGCAGCTTCGGTGAGTAGGCTTTGTTGACCACGGTCTTCTTCGGTATCCAGACGGGTGCGGCGTTGGTGGCGCGTGGTTTGGCAGGGTCGAGCGGCGGCGCTGGAGCGGGGATGCGCGGAGCAAAGTCTTCTTCGGTGAACTTCACATGCAGGATCTCGGCATCCGTGTGGCGATTCCAATCATAGAGGATGTGGATGTCGCCATTCGGCGCTTGGAAACCATCGGGATAAGAGACGGCGGCGCGATCATCAATGAGCAGTCCTTTGCCCCAGGTCTTGCCGTCATCATCAGAGAGGAACGCCTTCAAGTTGGTGCGGTTCGGCAGGCGCACATTGATGGGACCATTCTTCACGAGAATGAGTTTCCCCGAGGCGAGGCGGCGAATAAAAAAGCGAGCGCTTGGATTCTGAATCGTGCTGGGCTGCGGCTCGCTCCATGTCGCCCCTTTGTCGGCGGATGTGCTCTCGCTGATGCCGTCCTTCGTGCGTGCGAGCATCCACAGGCTGCCGTCCTTGCGCTCGACGATCATGTGCTCATCGAAGTCCGTGCGCGCGAAAGCCACGCCACTGCGGCGCGTCCAGGTCTTGCCTTGATCCGTGCTGGCGAAGACATTCGCCATGCGGATCACATCGAGATCCTTGTGCGCTTCCTTGTCCACGCCAGGGCCGTTCATGCGGTCGCGCGTCCACAGTGCCACGGGCAGCAGCCAGTCGCCATTGCTGAGCACGGTAGGTTTGTTCAACGTGCAGCCATCGGCGAATCGCACGGGCTTAGTCCACACGGGCTCAGCCGCATCGGGATCATCGCAGCGGATGTACCAGTCGCCGCAGCGTCCGTCGAAGTAGCCGATGCTTTGATCAAAGAAGCACCACAAGCGGCCCTGCGGATCCGTCCACAGATTGCCGACGAGAGCACGGCGCTCGTAGCGCACGCCGTTGAGTTCGCCATCCTGCGGATCAATGACGACACGCGGCTTCGACCACGACTTCCCATCGTCATCACTCGTCGCCAGCATGAAGAAGCCATTCGGCGAATCGCCATTGCCCACCCACGCGGCCCACAAGCGTCCCTTCGGCGTGCGGTCGAGGCCGATGATCATGTTCCCAGGTCGCACTGCATCGTCGTATTCAGGGCCGGGGGCGGTGTTGATCGCTGGCGGCTCAAGCGCGAGATCGAGCAGGGCTTTGTCCTGCGAGAAGGCTTGCAGACTGAGCAGGGAGAGGAGCAGGAGCGTGTGTTTCATGGTTGGGTGAGTGTGGTTGAACGGACGATGGCAGAGGATTCTGCGCTGCCGTCGGCAAATAGGCGTGTTATGTTAACAGCCGGGTGTCACTTATCCATTTAGGCGTGATAGCAAAGCGAGCAGAGAGGGATAAGGGGCAAGGTTCAAGGGATAAGGGGAGTGGCTTCGCGCTTGAATTCAAAACCACAGCCCAGCTACGAAGAGCATACCCGAAGGCACTCCCCTTGAACCTTTAACCTTTTCCCTTATCCCTCCGACAGCTCATGGCGAAGACACCGCTTAAGCCAGTATGTCCTGCATCACATGCCCATGCACGTCGGTGAGCCTTAGGTTGCGCCCGCCGTAGAGGTAGGTCAGCGCTTCGTGGTCGAGGCCCATGAGGTGCAGCACGGTGGCCCAGAGGTCATAGACGGTGCTTACTTGCTCGATGGCCTTGTAGCCGAATTCATCGGTCGCGCCGTACGTGTGCCCGCCTTTCACGCCGCCGCCGGCCATCCAGATGCTAAAGCCGTATGGGTTGTGATCGCGGCCATTGGTGCCTTGCGCGAAGGGCGTTCTGCCAAACTCACCAGCCCAGAGGACGAGCGTGCTATCGAGCAGGCCACGCGACTTCAAGTCTTTGATCAACGCGGCGATGGGTTGATCCACTTGATAGGCCATTTTGCCATGACCCGTCACCAGGGAGCTGTGGTGATCCCAGGGGTTCGCACCATTGCCACCACCGACGTTGTTGGCCAAGGTACTCAGTTCGATGAAGCGCACGCCGCGCTCCACCAAGCGCCGCGCGAGCAGGCATTGGCGAGCATACGCGGCCTTCTTGGGCTCGGGGTCGTCCATGCCGTAGAGGGCACGGGTCGCGGCTGTCTCGCCGCTGATTTCGCACAACTCGGGCACGGCGGATTGCATGCGCCAGGCTTGCTCATAGTTCTGGATGGCGGCTTCGACTTGGGTGTTGGAGCCGATGGTTTTTTGGAAGCCTTTGTCCATCGCGCTGATGTAGTCGAGGCGCTGGCGTTGCAACGAGGCGACCTCGCGTGGCTGGATGTTGAGCACAGGCTCGGCTTCATCGGCTTTGATGATGGAGGCCTGATGCTGCGCGGGCAGGTAACCGTTGCCAAACAAACCCACGCCACCGTGCGGTGCCGTCGCGCCACCCGCTTGCAGCACCACATAGCCGGGGATGTCGCGCGACTCAGTGCCCAGGCCGTAGCTCGTCCACGCGCCTGCGCTCGGGTAGCCGAGGAAGGGGAAACCTGTGTGCATGAAGAAGTTGCCTTGCGCGTGCTCGCTGAACTTCGCTGTCATGCTGCGGATGACGCATAACTCATCGGCCACGCTGCCGATTTGGGGGAACAGGTCGCTCACAGGCAGGCCGCTCTGGCCGTAGTTGTTGAAGGCCCAGTGCGAGGGCTGCATGAGGCCGTTGGCATTGAACTGAGTGCGCGCGGCGGCAAAGGGCGGTGGCTGCCCGGCATACTTCGCCAGCGCAGGTTTGGGGTCGAAGGAATCGACGTGCGAGACGCCGCCACTCATGTAGCAGAAGATCACACTGCGGGCCTTGGGGGCGAATTTTTTAGCGGCAAGCGTAGCGACATCGGCGCGGGATTTTTCATCCGCCATGAGGCCAGCGAGCGCGGCTAAACCGAAGCCTGTGGAGGCACGAGCGAGGAGGTGGCGGCGGGTGGTCATGGCGTGGGGGCAGGGGAGCGCAGAAGGGGGTGAAGTTACGCCGTGGGTTGGATGACATTGCGCCGCATTTCATGCCGCGAGTTCTCGCCTTTCCGATTGACTGCCGCCGAGTTGATGAGATTCGGCACATCCCCCATTTCCCGCCTCGCCATGCTGCCCCCCCTTGTCCCTTTTTCCTTATCCCCTGCGCCTCTGCGCCTAGCTCTGCCTAGCCCCCACGCTCCGCTCCCCCGCCTATGAAAGCAGCCTTTGGCATGGGGATGCTGAACCCCCAACAACGCGAGTGCGTGATGACCATCGAAGGGCCAGTGCTCATCCTCGCGGGCGCTGGCACCGGAAAGACGCGCACCATCACGGCACGCATGGCCTACATGGTGGATCAGGGGATTCAGCCGCACACGATCCTGGCGGTGACCTTCACCAACAAAGCCGCAGCGGAAATGCGCGAGCGCGTGATCGAGATGGTAGCCGATGGCAAGGGCAAGAAGATTGTGCTGGGCACTTTCCACGCCTTTTGTGTGAAGCTGCTGCGCCAACACGCCGAGAAGGTGGGCTACAAAAAGAACTGGACGATCTACACGCAGAGCGAGCAGACCAGCCTGATCAAGCGCGTCATCTCCAAGCTGATGGGCAAGGATGAGAGCTGCGACCCCTCGAAGGTGCAGGCCCGCATCAGCAGCGCCAAGAACATGGGCACCGACTTGGGTGATCCCGAGAAGGACACCGACGCAGCGCTCTACGCCGCCTACCAAGACGAAATGCGGGCGCTTAATGCCATGGATTTCGACGATCTGCTGCTGCTGGGGGTGAAGCTGCTGGAGGAGCATGACGATGTACGCTTCGCCTGTCGCGATGTGCATCGCTACATCATGGTCGATGAGTTTCAGGACACCAACTCGCTGCAAATGCGCCTGCTCAACGCGCTCGTCGGGCCACCCTACAACGTTTGTGTGGTGGGCGATGACGACCAGTCCATCTATGGCTGGCGAGGGGCGGACATCACCAACATCCTGGAGTTCGAGAAGTTTTTCCCCAATCCCCACATCATCAAGTTGGAGGAAAACTACCGCAGCACCACGCCCATCCTGCACACCGCCAACAGCCTCATCGTCCACAACGCCGGGCGTCGCCCGAAGACACTGTGGAGCAAGAATCCCGGCAGTGACCCGGTGCGTCTGCTCATCACCCAGGACGACAAAGAAGAGGCCGAGATGATCGGGCGTGAGATCGAAAACGGGCACTTCCAGGACAAGCATCCGTTTGAAAATTTTGCCGTGCTCTTCCGCACCAATGATCAGAGCCGCATCCTGGAACAGCAGTTCCGGCAAAGGAAAATCCCGTATCGAGTCATCGGCGCACGCAGCTTTTTCGACCGCCGCGAGGTGAAGGACATCCTCAGCTACCTGCGTGTCTTCCACAATCCCCACGACGATATGTCGCTGCTGCGCATCCTCAATGTGCCGACGCGTGGCATCGGCACGGCCACGGCAGAGCTGGCCCGCGAGGATAGCATGGAGCGCGGGTGCAGCATTTTCGTGTCGATGTGCAATCCCGACTTCATCCGCAAACTCCCAGAGCGGAGCCGCGCCGCGATCCAGACCTTCCTCAACATCATCAATAAGTACAACGCGGTCGCACGCTCGTCCGGCGTGCTCTTGGCCGACATGACCGAAACGATGATGCACGAGATCCAGTACCGTGAGTACCTGGAAAAGGAGGCGAAGAAGCCCGAGGACATGGAGGGCTGGAAGAACGGTCTGAATGCCTTTCTGGAGCAGATCGGTAGCTACGATGAGCGCAACCGCACGGAGGGACTCGCGGGCTTCATCGACGAGATCTGCCTGAACGATGAGCGCGAGGATCGCGACAAGGACGACATCACCAAAAAGAAAGGCGTGTGCCTCATCACCATGCACGCCAGCAAGGGCCTAGAGTTCCCCTTCGTCTATCTGCCCGGCTGCGAGCAGGGCATCATCCCGCATAAACGCAGTTGGGACGAGGGCCGCATCGACGAGGAGCGGCGCTTGTTCTACGTCGCGCTGACGCGGGCGATGAAGCGGCTGACCATCAGCTACGTGCTCTGGCGAACCAAGTATGGGCAACGCCACGCCCAACTGCCCAGCCCCTTTTTCAAAGAACTGGATCGCAAGCACATAGAAGAACTCGACTACGCCAAGCACATGAAACAGCCTGCCAGCATGGAGGAGAGCCAGAATTTCATCGCAGGGCTAAAGGCGATGCTGGCTGGGGACTGAGTCGAAGGAATCGCAATAGCGACCGGTGCGCGGGGCTCCGACCCCGCAGCACTGTGCCCTTGGGTGGAAGCTAGGAAGCACGAAAGGGTGCAGTGACTTTGTTCCTGCGGGCCAAGGCACGCGGGCAGAACCAGCCACGCTCCCTTTTAGAAGCTATTGCTTCTTTGCGTCCTCAGTCTTCGCGGGTGGCGGTGGTGTGCTTTCGGTCTTGGCGGCGGCGGCTTGGTCGCCTGAGGGCACGCGGAAGAGTTTGCCAGAATAGGGGCATTTCACTTCCTGACCAGGCGCGAGCCCGGCCACATCGACGAGCTGAAGTTTGCCAGCATAGGGGCTGTGAACCAAGCCCACACGGCCTGGCACGGGCGAGCCGTAGGGCAAGTCGAGGCTGGATTGCTTGGCCGCAGCAGGGGCTGGGGTAGTCCTTGGCGCGGGAGTTGCGGCAGTGCTAGCGGGGGCGGTTGCAGGCTTTTTGGGTGCAGTGGCGACGCTGGTAGTGGGTGCCTTTTTTGGCGGCTCAGCGGCGGGTTTGGGGCTCTCGGCGACGCTGGGTTGGGGCTTGGCGTTGGGTTTCGCCACGGGTGAATTTTCCATCGACGGCTGGCGAGCGGCAGGCGCGGGCAAAGGCGCAGGAACTTGGAATACGAGGCGCGAAGCCGAGGCCGACACGGGGGCAGGGCTCACAGGCGGGACGGTGGCGGGTGCGTTGCTGCTATTGAGGTAGGGGGACTGGATCGCCACGGCATTGGGCGAGAATGAAGGGGCTGGGGCATGGGCAGGATTGCGTGCTATGAATCGCTGGCTCTGGACTTCGGGTGGGAAGGGCTTTCTGCCAAATTCCATAGCGAGGTAATTGCCCAGACCATCCTGGCGAATCAACCGCCAAGCGGTGCTAGGTGGCAAGGAGCACGAAGAGAGGCCCACGAGGGCGAGGCCCACGGCGAGGGTGCGGAGGAGCGATGGATGGTGTTTCATGGGCAGGTATTCTGGGGGGTGCGGATGGCGTGAAAAAGGGTTCGGGCGAATGCTCCAATTAATGATTATTACAGTATTCGGGGAATATGCAGGAATCAAATACGATAGGCAAGCTATCTTCTGCGTCTCGAAAATGAAAAAGCTGGGTGTTTGAACGTCGTGAAATGGGGTCGCGTGGATGGCTAATCAGCCTCGGGACTTGCCCAGATTCTGCGCCAGGATCGCGCCGAGCAAGGCAAAAAGCGGGATGCGCCACGTCAAGGTCGGTAAAATCTGCTCGATGTGTTCGCGGTCGTACACGCTGTGGGCCACGGCATAAAGCACGCCTGCGGCACCGCCCCAGCAGAGGCCACGCCAGGTGCGCTGGCCATCGGCAGGGTCGAGGGGCGCTTCTGGCTCATTGGCACTGGGTTCGACCTCGTGCTCTGTCCCAGGCTCGGACAAGGCTAGAGCCTCCAACTCAGCATCGCTGATGTCGTCCGCCTGTCCCATCTCGGCGAGCACCTCCTCGGCCTTCGCTTTATCGGCCTGATCGACCTCAATGTTGAAGCCACCCGTGGTGATGCTGCCCAGGAGCGAACCGCCGTTCTCTCCCCCGAGGTAGCCATGAATGCCAGCGGCCTCAAGCTGATGCCGAGCAAGTTCGGCATCTTCGCGGTTGGAGAATTTTTTGACCGTGATCATATCCCCGAGAATGCGGGATCGGCCATCGCATTGCAAGAAAGGAACTCGCAAAACCCCGTGCCCGCAGTGCCTCATTGAAAAGGACACCGAAAGGGTAGCGACCGGGAGGCAGGGATAGAGTCGATGCCTCATAAATGAGGACACCGTGGCTGATGGAGCCACGACTGATGAAAAAGAGCCTTGAAGACTACACGCGAGTGAT
>JANOAR010000294.1:0-19003 GCA_031411235.1 Verrucomicrobiota bacterium
GTCCAACCAACCAATCGCGCCGCTATTGGCCCGAGACCGCCCGCCAGCCCCAGATTGGGACATCGTGGCTCCCGGCGGCGGCTCAATTTGACGCCTGCTCAAGCAACATCAACCCAATGGCAAAAGCGGCGCTCGGGTTAAAAGGCTGTGGCAGTGACCGGGTAGTCGCGTGAGTGCGTGGTGCCGCAGATGAAGAGATTGCCTTTGCCATCGACGGCCACACCCTCGGGTTGCTGCGTGCTGCTGGAGGGAATGTAGGTGCCGTGAAGCAAAGTGCCATCAGGGCCGATCTTGCAGGCGTAGAGCGGTGCGTTGTGTTTCCCAGTAGGATAAGTTGGCTGGAGTGTGCCTGCGGTGGTGGGCATGTCGGTGGACGTGGTGGAGAGGACGGCATAGGCGTTGCCTGCACTGTCCACAGCGAGCTGGTGAGTGTCGATGCCATTGTAGCTATTGCCACCGATGTAGGTGCCGTAGAGCAACTGCTGGCCGTCAGGCGAGACCTTGCCCAGCCACATATCTTTCTCTCCGTTGTCCTTCGCGTGGGTGTGAATGCCGTGATCATCGGGATGATGCGGCATGTCGCGCGAGGCAGAGGCGATGAGGAAGTAAGCATTGCGCTGCGCATCGACACGGACTGTCGCGGCCATTTCCTCTTGAGCAGTGCCGCACAACCATGTGCCCCAAAGTATGGCCGAGCCATCGGACTTCACTTTGAGCAAACAACTGTCGCCATCGGAGGACTTGTTCGTTCCGCCAGTCACGAGCGGTAGCGTGGACTGCTTTCTGAAACCAGAGAGTTCGGGCGGTGGTGTGCCGGGAGCCTCGATGTTTCCGTTCCAACCAGAAGGCAAATAGAGATCGCCCGCGTCATCCACCGCCACATCGCGACAGAGCTGTCCATACCACACATAGCTGGCCCACACACGCTCGCCGCCGCTGGTGAAGCAGGCGACGAAGCCGTTCTGCTTGCCGTAT
The DNA here is from genome assembly GCA_031411235.1 of Verrucomicrobiota bacterium. GTDB lineage: Bacteria > Verrucomicrobiota > Verrucomicrobiia > Verrucomicrobiales > Verrucomicrobiaceae > JANOAR01. The sequence goes on from JANOAR010000294.1 coordinate 976, forward strand.
TCCACAGTGCCTGGATCGCGACTCGAATCGAAGGTGTCGATGAACTCCGGCTGGAAAACGCCTGGAGTGGCGGGCAATCCAGGCCCCGCACGGCCAGCGACAATGATGAGGTCGTGACGATCCACTTCGACACCGTAAGCCCGGTCATATCCAGCGCCGCCGAAGTAGCTGCACCAGATCAATTCGCCCGCAGGCGTGAGCTTGGCGATGAAAGCGTCCGTGTCGCCGAGGCGGCTGGCGGTGTCACGCCCCGTGCTCTTTGCCAGCTTCGCCTGAAAAGCTCCTGGTGTGACAGGAAGGTCAGGTGAAGCCGTGCCACCGACGACGATGATGTTGCCCTGTGAATCCACCGCAACGTCTCGCACGGCATCAAAGCCCGAACCGCCGAAGTAAGTCGAGAAGGCCACATCGAAGCGGGTGTGTGCATCAAGAGAAGCGGTGACGACAAGGAGCGTGGCGAGGACGGTGAGCTTGGTTTTCATAAGGGAAGCAAAATGGATGCGGCCCGAAGTGCCTGCTGCTCACATCAAACGACGTTCTAACGGATTCATTTACAAAGCTGAGGAGCGGCCTTGGGCAGCGCGGCGTCAATCTCTCCTCCGCGCAACGCGTTGCAAATTGCAGCGTGTTCAGCGGTCTGCTTTCTGGCGTAGTGTGGTGCGGTAACGTCAGCATTCTCTGGTGACTTCTTGCCGGCTTTCGATTTCTCTGCGGTCATTGATTTCATGGTGCGTGGTGGATTGATCAGAAGATGTGCTCAGTCGCCTAGCTTCGTGATCGCTTTGCATACCAGCCGTGGATCATTCCGGCTTGGAAGAAAAGCACCGGTGAGTCAAAGCCCCCAAGCGTGATGATGTCGCGAACGTCCTGGGTGGTAGAACCGCCATGTCTCGCTGGTAGGCCTCGCGCATTCTCTCGATCTCTTCTGGTGCAAGCGTGCCACTGCCGCTCATCACCTGAAGCCAAAGCTCAAGCAGACCCGGCTGATCCGTCGTGACGGATCAAATCGCCAGCCAAGTCGGAACTGATGAGGATACCCTCCGGGCGAAGACGTTCGGCAATGCTGTGGAAGAACCTCGAACGGACATCGCGCTCCAGGATAAATTGCGAGACCAGAAACGCTGTGGCGGCATCGAATGATCCACTCGGCGGAAGAGAGTCGAGGTAGCCAGGATGGAAGACACATCGCGACGAAATTCCCTGTTCTTCCGCACGGCGTCGGAAGACCTCCAGCATCGCCGTGGACGGTTCTACCGTTGTGAATTGCCATCCAGGAAATTGCTGAGCCAGATAGAGAATTTCGGCACCTGTTCCTGCCCCAACGCAAAGGATGTGAGCCGTTGGGGGGAGTTCCTCAAGCACGGCACTCGTGAGCAAATGCAAAGCGCTGTTGATGGGAGACGATTTGCTCCATTTCTGGTCATACGATGACGCGCAGACTTCCCGATGCCTGAGCCTTGGCTTGATCGAAGCTATCGCGCAACAAAATGCTCGCAGCACACCCAACGCCCTTCACCCTTCATCCCCATGAAATTCCCGCTGCTCACCCTTGTTTCTATTTTGATCCTCCCGCTGTCCGGTTTTGCTAAATCAGGCAAAGAAGTCACCCCACTGACGCTCCCCGGCAGCGAGGCACTTGTGTTCCGCAAGATCGGCGATGTCGAGTTGCGGCTGCATGTCGTCAAACCCAAGGGCTGGACCAAAGATGATCATCGGCCCTGCATGGTCAGCTTCTTCGGTGGTGGCTGGATCAGCGGCACTCCTGAGAGTAGCCTGCGCTGGTCGAAGTGGGCAGCGTCGCAGGGGATCGTCGGCATTGCGCCCGACTACCGCACGCGTGATCGCTTCCACGCGGTGCCCGAGGACTGCGTGGCCGATGGCCGCGCGGCGATGGTTTGGATCATCGAACACGCGAGCGAACTCGGCATCGACACTGGCAAACTCGTCGTCAGCGGTGCCTCGGCGGGTGGGCATGTCGCGGCATGGACTGCGCTTTCCAAACCAGGTCCGGGCAAGAATGATCCCGCCCCAACCCTCATGCCCGCAGCTCTTGTCTTGTTCAATCCCGTGAGCGACACCAAAGAAGGTGGCTACGGTGGCCCGAAGCGTTTCAGCAAGAGCACCGAGCGAGCGCTCGGCTGCTCCATCCCTGATCAAATGCAGGTGAAAATGCCGCCCGCCATCATCTTCCATTCGACGGGCGACAAGGTAGTCCCGTATGCGAACTCGGTCGCACTGCGGGATAAACTCATCGCCACTGGCAACCGCTGCGAGCTGGTTACTTTCGAGGGCCTTGGGCACGCCTATGACTCCAGCAAATACGGTGCCCCAGGCAAAGCCGCCGGAGACAAGAGCAAGGTGAATGTGACTGCCTTTCTCATGAGCCTGGGCTTGGTGGAGAAGGCAGTAAAATGATCCACAGCTAAACCATGATTTCAACTTCATGAATACTCTGCATTACCTCGCCACCGCTCTTTGCGTCATGTGCATGGATACCGTTTGTGCTGAACAGCCCAAAGCCGATCCCTCGCAGCTCACGCTGGCCCGCATCTTCAGGGACAACGAGTTCAAGGAGGAGAAGCTGGAGACGGTTCGCTGGAGCAAGCGCGGGGCGTCTTACTTTACGCTTGAGGCTCCGCGCGAAGGAAAGCTGGGCAAGGATCTGGTGAAGAACGATGCCGCAACCGGAGGCAAGACCGTGATCGCATCCGCGCAGGCCCTGACACCTGCGGGTGAGAAGAAACCACTGAGCGTGGACAGCTACGAATTCTCAGCGGACGAGTCGCAGGTGCTGCTGTTCACCAACACGAAGAAGGTCTGGCGGAAGAATACTCGTGGTGACTACTGGCTGTTTGATGCGGCCACGAAGAAGCTCACCAAACTCGGTGGCGACGCGGCACCCTCGACACTGATGTTCGCCAAGTTCTCACCCGACGGCACCCGCGTGGCCTATGTGCGGAAGAACATCCTGCATGTGCAGAGCCTCGCGGATTTGAAGATCACCGAGCTGACCAAGGACGGTTCCGACACGCTCATCAATGGCACTTCCGATTGGGTGAACGAGGAGGAACTTGGTCTGCGCGACGGCTTCATCTGGAGACCTGATGGCAAGAGCATCCTCTTTTGGCAGTTCGACACGAAGGATGTGAAACGCTTCTCGCTGCTGAACCAAACGGACAGCAAGGATCAGCGCCTCACGACCTTCCCGTATCCGGCGGCGGGCGAGAAAAACTCGGCGACACGGCTTGGTGTCGTGAGTGCTAGCGGTGGTGATGTGCGCTGGTTGGAGATCGCCGGTGATCCGCGCGAGCATTACCTGCCGAAGGCCGAATGGACGCCCGATGGAAAGGGAGTGCTGGTGCAGCAGTTCAATCGCCTGCAAACCACGCTGAAGGTGATGCTGGCCGATCCTGCCACGGGCAAGACGAAGCGGGTGCTCACGGAGACCGACAAGGCCTGGGTGGAAAACAAGAGCGACATCCGCTGGATCGGCGATGACCTCCTCTGGCTGAGCGAACGCAGCGGCTGGCGTCATGCCTATCGCGTGAGCTTGGATGGGACGGTGAAGCCCATCACGAAGGGTGAGTTCGATCTCATCGAGGTCGCGAAACTCGATGCCAAAGGTGGCTTGCTCTACTTCATCGCGTCGCCAGAGAATGCCACGCAGCGCTACCTGTATCGCGTTAGCCTTGAGGGTGGTGAGCCAGCGCGGCTTTCACCAGCCCATCAGTCCGGCACGCACAGCTATGACATCTCGGCGGACGCCAAGTGGGCCGTGCATACCTACTCCAGCATGACCACGCCGCCGGTGATCCAGCTCGTTGCTTTGCCGGAGCACAAGACCGTTCGTGTTTTGAAGTCACAGGCCAAGCTGCGCGAGAAGTTGGCCAAGCTGAAGCTGCCAAAGACCGAGTTTCTGCGCGTGGACATTGGCGATGGCATTGTCCTCGACGGCTGGATGATGAACATCACAGGACTCGACACCGCGAAGAAGCACCCGCTGCTCATGCACGTCTATGGCGAGCCTGCGGGGCAGACGGTGAAGGATGTGTGGGGCGGTCAGCGCACGCTGTGGCACTGGATGCTGGCGCAGCAGGGTTATGTGGTCGCCAGTGTGGACACACGCGGCACGCCAAGCCCGCGAGGCCGCGATTGGCGGAAAGCAGTGTATCGCCAGCTCGGCATCATGAATTCGCGAGAGGAAGCTGCGGCGGTTCGCGCCTTGTTGCAGCGCTTCAGTTATCTCAATGAGAAACGTGTCGGCATCTGGGGCTGGAGCGGTGGGGGCAGCAGCAGTCTGGATGCGATTTTTCGTTATCCCGATCTCTATCGTACCGCCATCGCCGTCGCCCCCGTGGCCGACCGCAGCCTCTACGACACCATCTATGAAGAACGCTACATGGGGCTGCCAAAGGACAATGCAGATGGCTACAAGCTCGGCTCACCCATCGCTCACGCCGCTGCGTTGAAAGGCGACCTGCTCATCATTCACGGCACTGGCGATGATAACGTTCACTATCGCGGCACTGAAAAGCTCATCAACGAACTCATCATCCAGAACAGGCCTTTCACCGTCATGCCCTATCCGAACCGTGACCACTCGATCAACACTGGCAAAGGCACCTCACGTCACCTCTACGAGTTGATGACCAGCTTTTTGAATCAGCATTTGATAGGCCGCCAGACGCAGGTGCAATGAGTCATGCAAAGGGTTCGTTGGTCTCGTCTCCATGAACCTCCTCCATCAGCGAATCGTCAGCACCATCATCTGTATGATGATCTGTTCGGCATCAGTGGATCATGCCGCCGATCAGATCACTAGCAGCACGCGCACCTATTACACTGGTCACAGCTTCGCAGGCGCAGCACCCAATTGGTTGGGGCTTCTCGCGCAGCAGGCAGGCGTCACAGCTTATGAAAACCTCGGGCGGCAAGCACTCGGAGCTTCGCGGGTGATCGATCATTGGAAGCTCGCGGATGCCCGCAACGAAGCCAAGAAGGCGCTCATCAAAGGCGGCATGGATGTCCTCACGCTGAGCCCGAACATGCAGATGCCTGATGAAGGTATTGACCTGTGGGTTGACCTCGCCTTGCAGCACAACCCGAACATCCGCATCCTTGTGCAAGGCTCCTGGATGACGTGGGATGGACTGGGCAAGGACGGCATCAAGAACGCCGAGCGCGATGTGAGGCCTGTCGCCGAAATCCGCGACCGCACCGCGCAGCGCATGGAGGCGATCCGCGCACAGCTCCGGGCGACGAATGCGCGCATCGGGCGCGAGGTCTGCACACTCATCCCCGTGGGCACCGCCGTCGTGCGGCTGCGGGAACTTATCGCAGAAAACAAGCTGCCGGGCTTTGACAAGCCATCGCAGCTTTTCGTGGATGATCTTGGCCACACCACAGCGGCGATTCAGCATCTTTCCGTCTATATGTATCACGCCGCCGTCTTCCATCGCGATCCACGCGAGCTGCGTGGCCTCGGCAACAACGGTTGGACAAAGGCCATGGGCACCCCGCATCCCGAGCTCGGCCCGCTGCTGCGATCCATCGCCTGGGAGACGATACAGGCCGAGCCGTTGAATGGGTTTCCGAAACCGTAACCATGCGCCCATCGACCACTGCACGATTCCTTGCCCTTGTCGCATTGCTTCTGGCAGCGTGTTGCGCGGCACAAGCTGCTGAAGACGAAGTGCTGCTCGCTGGTGGCAATGAGATGTTCATCATCAATGCCAAGACCGCAGAGGCTGGCAACGTGGAGAAACTTTGGCGTTGGAGCGGTGTCGATGCACCTGATTTGCCCGATGAGGTACGGCGCGACTTCCATCACCTCGATGAATGCAAGCCCATGGAGAACGGCGCAAAAATTCTCGTCTGCGCCTCGAATGGCGGCTGTGCCCTGATCGAGCGTGCGACGAAGAAAATTCTGTGGCGAACACGAGTGCGTAATGCTCACTCGCTCGCCTTGCTGCCTGACAATCGTATGGTCGTCGCAAGTTCGCTCAGTGGCGATCATCTTGAAGTGTTCAACGTGTCAGGCCCACCGCAGCCAGTCTTCAAAACACCCCTGCACTCGGCGCACGGTGTTGTCTGGGATGAGCAGCGCCAATGCCTCTGGGCGCTGGGTTTCGACGAACTCCGCGCCTATACGCTGGAGCAATGGAATGCCGAAAAACCTGCGCTGAAACTCAAGGGCACGCACACCTTGCCCGACCAGGATGGCCACGATCTGCGGCCCGTGCCTTCGACCAACGAATTACTCATCACCACCGAGCACAGCGTGCTGTTGTTTGATCGCGATCAAGGCACCTTCAAGCCGCACCCCTTGCTGGGTGCGGAGCAGAATCTCAAGTCAGTGGACATCCATCCAATAACAGGTCGCATCGTGGTGAGCGAATGGAGCACGGCAGTGCGTTTGCTGGAGCCCGCTGGCACGATCAAGTTCAAAGACGCTCGTCCCTACAAGGCCCGCTGGATGCCGTCACTCACACCATGAAATTCCGAATACCCCTTCTTCTCTGCCTCGCATCATGTCTCACACTGCGGGCAGAGGACGACATTCATTGGCTCATCAACTACGACGGCAAAGCCTTGCCCGACTCGACCTGGACAGCCATAGGCAAACCCAATGCGAAGCTTGAAGCCGATGGCTTGCGCCTCACCGATGATGGCAAAGAGTTCGCCCACTACCGCGCCGCTTGGAAGGCGAGCACCGACGACGAGATCATCGTCGAAGCCACGGTAAAGGCGGGTGCCATCACTGGCTCACAACCGAAGAAGCCTGCGACCTCGCTCTGGCCTTGGCGCGATGGCGCACCCGTGATGGTGCAGATCAGCGATGGCCGGCATCAGGACGGACTCGTGTTGTTTCCCGCCCAAGCCACGAGCTTCACGGATCGGTTCATCCCGATGGACACGTCGAACCGCTTCCACACCTACCGCCTCATCATTCGTGGCACCGACATGAGCCTATGGGTCGATGGCGTGCAGAAGGTGCAAGGACAGAATGCCTTCTGGCGAGCAGCGGATTCACCCGAGCCGTTCATCCAGTTCGGCTCCAGCGCGAAGGCAGCCACGGGTGACGCACTCTGGGCAAGCGTGAAGCTCGGCGTGCGCAAGGCCACCGCGCCTGTGAAGCCAGCCCCCATCAAGCTCACCCTCAGCGAGCCATGGCAGATTCCGCGCGAAGATGTGAAGCAGACGCGCCCCTACCTTTATGACATGGGCAAGGGCTTGCTCCTCACGAGCGTGGCCCAAGGCCCCGACGCCCTCTACGAGCCCTATGGCCTGCTGAAGTCCACCGATGCTGGCAAAACATGGACACCTATCCCTGGCCTCGACAAGCTCGATACCACACCGCTGCCCATGCTGCGCCGCCCGGATGGCAGCATCCTAGGGGCATCACGCTGGACGTGGTCGCAGCCCGATGGATCGCTCCTTGCCAAGACCGTGCATCTCAATGCCGACGCGACCCAGTTTGAAATGATCGCCAGCCGCCTCGTGCTGCCACCGCAGTTCATGCCCGCGAAACGTGGCGATGTGGTCATATGCGAGCGCCACATCTGGAACGACGACGATGGCGGTGCCACGATGGTTGTCTGGAGTCGCATTAGCGTGAAGCGCCCCGATGGCCGCAACAACACCGAGCGCTGGTCGCACCTCGTGAAGACCCCCGACAATGGCAAAACCTGGAACTACGTCTCTACCGTCGGCCCTGGCGGCGAGCCTGCCGTTGTGCGCCTCAGTGCCACCGAACAGACCGCCGTCATTCGCGGTGACCGTGACTCACAGATGAAACAAATGTTCTCGCATGACGCTGGCAAAACTTGGAGTCAGCCCATCAACCTCGAAGTCGGCAAGGTGCTCCCCGACCTCGTCCTCATGAGCAACGGCGTGCTGGCGTGCAGCTATGGCCGCCCCGCGAGTTGCCTCATGTTCAGTCTCGACGGCGGCAAAACTTGGCCATCGCACCATATCATCTCCGACAGGGTAGGTTTCAACTACACCAGCATTCGCGAGGTCAGCCCTGGGCGACTGCTTTACATGCACGACGCGCCAAAGCTGGGCGCGGTGTACGTCGATGTGGAGCGGGTGAAGTGACACAGGCCACTGGAACCATCGCAGGCGCGACGATCACGCTGCCACGGCCAGGGCTTCCGCTTCGCCCGCGAACTCCAGCTCTTCTTCCACGCGCAGGTTATCGACGATGAAGGTCTGGCGGTCGGGCGTGTTTTTGCCCATGTAGAAGGTGAGCAGCTCTTTGATGGTCTTGCTCTCGGGCATGAGCACGGGCTCCAGGCGCATGTGCGGGCCAATGAAGTGGGCGAACTCATCGGGGCTGATTTCGCCAAGGCCTTTGAAACGCGTGATCTCGGCGTTTTTGCCGAGCTTGTTCAGCGCTTTTTGCTTCTCCGAGATGTCGTAGCAGTAGAGCGTTTCCTTCTTGTTGCGCACGCGGAAGAGCGGCGTTTGCAGGATGTACACATGACCCTTGCGGATGATCTCGGGGAAGAACTGCAAAAAGAAGGAGATCAACAGCAGGCGGATGTGCATCCCATCCACATCGGCATCGGTGGCGAGGATGACCTTGTTGTAGCGCAGGTCGTCGAGGTCTTCTTCGATCTGGAGGGCGTTCTGCAGCAGGTTAAACTCCTCGTTTTCATACACGACCTTGCGGCTCAGACCGAAGCAGTTGAGCGGCTTGCCGCGCAGGCTGAAGACGGCTTGGTAGTTCACGTCGCGGCTCTTGGTGATGCTGCCGCTGGCGCTGTCGCCTTCGGTGATGAAGAGCGTGCTCAGATCGCGAGTCTTGTCCTTGGTGTCGAAGTGGATGCGGCAGTCGCGCAGTTTCTTGTTATGCACCTTGGCCTTCTTGGCGCTCTCGCGAGCGAGCTTCTGGATGCCGCTGATGTCTTTGCGCTCCTTTTCGTTGGACTGGATTTTCTCCAGCAGAGCCTTGGCGATGTCGGGCTTTTTGTGCAGGTGGTTGTCGAGCTGCGAAGTGACGATGCTGAGGATGTGACCGCGCAAGTTGCGCCCCTTGGGCTCCATGTGCAGGGAGCCGAGCTTGGTCTTGGTCTGGCTCTCAAAGATGGGCTCCTGCACCTTCACACTGACGGCGGCGATGATGCTGCCGCGCACGTCGGCGGGCTCCCACTGCTTTTTATAAAAGTCGCGACACTCCTGCACGATGGCCTCGCGGAAGGCATTCAGGTGGGTGCCGCCCTGGGTGGTGTACTGGCCGTTCACAAAGGTGTAGTACTCCTCGCCGTAGCCGACGCCGTGAGTGAAGGCGACCTCCACGTCCTGGCCTTTGAGGTGGATCACGGGGTACTGCGAATCCTCGGGCAGCTTGGCGCGGATGAGGTCGATGAGGCCGTCTTTGCTGCGGAATTTTTCACCGTTGAGCACTAGCGTGAGGCCTGGGTTCAGCCACGAATAGAAGCGCAGCATCTCGCGAATGTAGTCCAGGCGGAAAAGCACATCATCGCCAAAGCTCTCGGGATCGGGGCGGAAAATGATGCGCGTGCCGTCGGGCTCCGTGGTGTCCTTCGGCGACTTCATTTCGTGCTTCACGAGGCCCTGCGAGAACTCGATGCAGCGGGTTTTTTTCTCGCGATACGCCTGGATTTCGAAGCGGTTCGAGAGCGCATTCACGGCTTTGATGCCGACGCCATTCAGGCCAACGCTGCGCTTGAAGACTTCGCTGTCATACTTCGCACCCGTGTTGATCTGCGCCGAACATTCCAGCAGCTTGCCCAGCGGCACGCCGCGCCCGTAGTCGCGGATGGTCGTGGTTTGATCCTCGGCGACGTTGATCTCGATGACGCTGCCAAAGCCCATGACATGCTCGTCGATGCAGTTGTCGATGACCTCCTTGATCAGCACATAGATGCCGTCCTCGGGCAGCGAGCCATCGCCCAGCTTGCCGATGTACATCCCTGGGCGGAGGCGGATGTGCTCGCGCCAGTCGAGGGATTTGATCGAGTCTTCGGTGTAACCGTGAGCGGGTGCAGCAGTAGCCATGTGTCTTGAACAGTGAGGGGTTGTGAAGTGTGAGCAGATAGGGAGACGCGGCGGGGAGTCAAGCGCACCAATGCAAGGCATCACACTCAGCAAACGGGGAAACCTCAGGACGGCGCAAAGGCCAAAACTCTTGCCAAAGCCCTCCACTAAGCCCAAGCTAGGCGCATGACTAAGACCACCGCAGACGCAGCCCCGTTGCCAGCCACCAGCAGCAGTATCCGCCCCACTGACTGGGCCTGGGCGCAGCAGCTCATTGCCGATCTCCAGCAAGACGCCGCTCTGCAACACCTCCTCGCCAAATGGCTTCAGGCAGAGGCTGCCATGCGCCATGCCGAGTTGTCGCTAGAGGCAGAGCGCAGCGGCAACGACCGAGCCCAGCATCAGGCCACCTTGGAGCAGCTCATCCACCTCGGCGAAGCCCTCCAGCAACTCCTCAGTGCCGAAGAGCGCCCCACCATCGAGTCAGGGCTCTGGAATTTGCGGGAAATCTGGAGCATGACCTACCAGCCCATGAGCACTTCGCCGGAAAGACTCGCTGAGTTGCAAGCCCTCTGCTTCCCCACCGCCCATGCCGCGTAACAAGCTCATCGAAGACCTGCACGCAGCCCTCTACGACGCCCTCACCGAGATAGACCCTGTGCGCAAAGCCGAGCTGGAGCTCAAGTACAGCGCCCTGCACCGCGAAGTATGCGCCCGCCTCAGTTGCACTGCCACCGAACTGCGTGATAGCCTGCAAGGCGACTTCGGTAAATGGCGTCGCGACGAAGGCCTCCCACCGCCCAGCCGTTAAGCAAAGTGTGAGCAGATAGGGAGACGCGGCGGCAGATCGGCACCCGATTTCATCTCATGCGTGCTCGGCAGCAGCTATCGGCGGCGAATCATCGCGGTCTTTTACCACGACCGTGTGGTTGCCACTGCGAAGACGTTCATCAATGTAGTCTTGCAGCAGGCCAGGCATCACGGGGCGGTCAATCGCTAAGAGAGTGCGTAGATTGTAGGCTTGATGCCAGTTTGATAAAGTCTCCTCGTCACAATGCCAGTGAGCCAGGGCTGGCTTCAGATCAGCTAAGCATTCACAAAGAGCTTTTGCACCAGACGCCGCCACGGCGAATCGCCCCGTGCAGCAATAGAACGGTAGCGACCATGAGGGGAAGGTGACGGCTTCGAGTGAGAGAACATCGGCAATGTGCTCCAAGCGCTGCTCACGCGCAGGCACTGCGGTTGTGTCCGTGCCACGAAACCAAATCCAGCGATAGGACTCATGGAAGAGTGCCCCATAGTAGCGCCAGAGATGCCGGGCGTAGGGTTCCGCTCCCGGTTGATCCACAACCAGCACTCTTACCCAGGAAGGGAGTTCTGGCAGCAATGCCTCCATTCCCCGCTCTAGGAAGATCAACAGATCATAACCTTCGGCAGGCATCTTCAAATAGCTTGCCAGTGGTGCCAAGTGTTTGCTGTCCTCCCACTTCGCCGACTTGAACCAGCAGACCGAGATCGCCTTGTCATGTATAGCTCGCCGTTCGGTGAGTTCGGTGATCTCGATCATACTTATCAGAATGGCGAGAGTTTCTTAGCCATCCTTGAGAGGGGAGATGAGACTCTCGTGGCATTGAGATTGGAGGCTTGCCCCGTCAGGTGCATCGCCCGCATCCGAATCTCCAGGAACTCGGGCAGAGTGACATCCCTGCTCATGTGTTCAGTCAGCTCGCGCTTCTTCGCTGCCTCTTTAGGGCGCTCTGCCCTACTGCGACGCCGGGCATCCACCCAGTGCTTCAGCGCTCCTTGGAGGAGGTGACAGCGCGGCGGACAGGCGAAAAGCCAAAACGCGTTGCCATGCACCAAGGTTTGCGTCCAGGAGTGGCTCATCTCATCTGCCGCAGCAATGGAATCTCCCACAAACACCCCACCGCCCTGCGCGTAGAGAATTTCTAGGGCGAAGGCGACTTCTTTGTCACGGTCACTGAGCAGTTCCAGATTCCAAGTGCCCATGGAAGCCTCGGCTAGCCACTGATCAATCTCAAGTTTGCTCCATTGCTGTGCGCTGATGCCGCAATCCGCGAAGTGCCCAGAAATGGCAGTAGCGTAGGGCAGGTCGCTTGGAAATAGGTGAACCACACGCGGCACGATATGGGCGACAGGCCAGACCTCCGTCAGGCAAGCCCCTTCTCCCTGCACCACCACTTGCCCCGCGCAGACCTTTGGGCCGAGCACTAATCCATCGAAATCCAGTATGAGGTCTGAACAACCCAGCGTCTCGTCAGGCGACCTCACCAGCAAGGTACTGCCAGAGGCAGCCCATGTAGAGGTGGGCGAATAAGTTCGGGCAATTGCCTCCAGCGCCGCGACCCGTTGGTCAACACCTACGGCGGTGGCTGATACGGAAATCTGCAACCTCGGGCGCAAGCCAGCCACTTGCAGCAATTCAAGGAAACGATCTATGAACACATCCTCCCCCTGCTGCACATGTAGAACCACTGCGCCTTGTTTCTCGGCGAATTCCGCCAAGGCACAGGCCAACACTCCATCGACCTCAGAAGGCTCTGCTCCCAGATGCCATTGCAGCTTCCGCTCCACTTGCTCACCACGCGTGCTCAGCAGTACATCGGCATAGTCCGTTAGCGTATTCATCTGCACATCCACCCAGGTATGGAACCAGTAATGCACCACGAACACCTCGCGCTCCAGCCAGGCCCGCGTCGCGATAGCTTGGCCGTAGTAGTGCTTCTCGGGAAAGCCGCAGTTCATGTCCGGCAGCGGGTGTACCCACGGCGTCGGCATCACCCCCAGGCTCGGCACCTGCTCTGTGCCACCCAGCATTTCCACTACCGAACTCAGCACTCCCGGCCCCGTCTCCATCACCGCGTTGGACGAGGCCGCAGACGAAGGCGGACTGTTCAGCATCCAATGCATCACCTCGCCCAAGAACGGATCGCCCGGCTCGGCGAGCATGAAGTCATTCATCCACATCGCCCGTCCGCCGAAGTGAATGCGCTCATGGATCGGATGATCCCGAGTCAGATACACACTCTTGTCCGCTGGCAAACGAGCCGTCAATTCATCCAGAGGGCGCAGGCACTCCACATCAATGTCGGCATACACCCCGCCATCGAAATACAGCACCAAGATGCGAAAGAAGTCCGCACGATGAATCCCCGTGCTGTAAGCCCGATAGGCGGGCAGCATCTCCGGGCAGCGCTCCGTGACCCAGCTCACACAGTCCGCATCATCATAGAATCGCCATTCCCAGCCAGAGTTCATAAAGCGGAAGGACTCCATGCAGCGCACCAGCGCTGGGTGAGGGAACTTATCTTTCCAAGTTTGGTGAATGATGCGGGGGATGGGCATAAAAGAAGATCACGCAATGAAGCTTGGCGCAGCCGCAGGCAGCGCTGGATAATCGCGGTGAAAACAGTCCACCCGGTCGAGCCCAAAGGGCATAGCCAGTGCGCTGCGTCACATCGCAACATTTCACTTGGCATACAAATCGTTGGAGCATAAAACAAATGCTTGCCAACTATTGCAAACCAACAAGATGCCGGTATCGCTGCGGAAGGTTTGCGATGATGCCCGATACAACTTCAAGCTTTCCCCTTGTATTAACGTGTGCTGGTCCAGAAGCAAATCCCGTTGGTGCGAGTTTAATTCCTTCCAGGGTTGGTGAAAAAAATTGATTAATTATCACGCTAGGTTCTGGAGGCTCGTCCAAAGAAACGGTGCGATATTCCTGTGTTACTGCCAATATGCGATACAGTCCGTTTGTATTGAGGTATTCATGGATCAAACGTTTACCCTCAACCAAGAGATAGGGCTTTGCATCATCAGGCATCTTATTTAGACCATCGAGTAGAATGTCATTAGCAATAGAAAGTTCGCCCGAATTGGGTGGCGAAATGGCAATGAGAATAGATGAAATATTTTTAGCGTTTCTTAAATCTAATGTTTTTGCGCGCTTGGACTCTGATTCCACAAGGTATTTTTGAAGTTTTCGTGCCTGACTCTCAATGACACTTGATTTGAGAGAGAACTCAGAGCTACCTGGCCGGTATCGCACCCCGTTGCTGGTTTTTTCAGCGAGCGCGTTTTTCGGGTCAAGTATTAGTTTTTCGTCGTCACGCAAGGAAGAATCAATTCGAATAGTTTCAGATGCCTTAGTATACGATTTGGGCAAATTCGCTTGTTGGACGTTAGTTACTTTTTCAGTTAGATCCCCTTGTTGTTTTGCCTGTAAAGGCACTTTAGGTTCTGATGACGGGTGCATATAAACAGAACTACTGTGGGCGGAGCGCTCCGCTCCGCCCCCAGCAAGAATGAAAAACCCGATGGCTGAGGCAATCAACACTGCCGCGACAAGAGCAACTCGAAGTCTGATGGGGGTGCTCATTGGGCTTTATCCTGGATTTTTTTCACCTTGAATTTGTATTCAGCACCATTCTCGTAGATGTCATAGTTCGCGATTTCCGTTGTTCCATTATTAAGCGTGCGCTGGCAGCTTTTTGTAGTGGGATTTGGATCAGGCATTTCGTAGTCATCTACCTCCTCTTCTTTTGTCCCGTCATATTTCTGTTTGTCTTCATCTTTCGCCGCCTACTCAGTCCCTTGGCCCGAAACCGCGTCAAACACATCTTTAGCACAACTGCCAGCCTCACCACTAGACAATACATAGTATCCTTTCGGTGCGTCGCCAATAACGGTTCCGTTCTCATCGACTTCCTTTTTCTGGTCGGCCGTTGTAATTTTGATCCGCTTGTAAAGCACAGCCTCGTCTTGGCCAGTATCTGCCGCCCTTACCTCCAGCTTCAACCCATTGAGCGCCAGGATGGTGGCGACAGAGGCGGCACCGGAGCGGCGGAGGAAGGTGCGCCGTTGGATGCCTGAATTTTGAAGGTCAACTTGAGTGACACGGAGAGGTTGACTTTGAGCCCCCCCCCCCCTACGTTGGATGAATTCGTGTTGGATTTCATAGCAAGCGGATTCTTTTGGTTTTTGCGCTTTGGGTCAACACATTTATTTATTCTTCACAAAAAACACTACATGAAGCCCGTCACCACGTCTTCTCTGCCAGAGTCTAAACCTAGTCTCATCTACACGATAGCCTTCGACGGCCCGCAGGGAGAGGGCAACCGCTACTTGGCGAAGATGCTGGTGTCTTCGTTGCTACGAACCTTTTTCCACGGCACCGTCATCGTTTTTCGTAACTCCGAGGTGCCGCTCTTCCTCGTGGAGCGCAAGGGCTTGGAAGAGGTGTGGCTAGACATTCCCCAACTGGCAGGCGATGTGCGTGCTGAAGATGCGTGGTGCTGGAAGTATCGCGTAGCAGAGTTTATTGATCCTACGGGATACGACAAGGTGATGTTCCTCGACGCGGACTGTCTGGCGCTGCGCAACGTGGATCATTTGCTGGCCGGAGATTGGGATATTCGCTACCAGCCGGAGCGCGGCAGAGCGGCGACTGGCAACTGCTACACGGCCTATTCGACGGCCAAGGAACTCGCGGCGGCAGCGACTCGCACGGGGGTGAACAGTGGCTCGTGGGCGGTGCGGGCGGAAATATACCACGAAGTGATGCGTGAGTGGCAGCGCATCGACGAGGGCAAACGCTACCGCAAGACGGGCTTCTGGGATCAAGCCAGTTGGAACCGCTTGCTACAACTCCATACCTCTACCCGGCGCAGCAAGACGAAGTGGCTCGCCGAGCCTTTCCCGGAAGGCGAGGTGATGTTCCCCATGTACCTCGATCTGGATTACCGGAACTACTCCAAAGCGGCGATCACCCACAACTGCGGTGGCAATACCTTGGTAAAGATCGAGTTCACCTTTGGCCTCTACATGCGCACGTTTTTCTGCGATCCGACGGGCCTGTTTTTCTCGATGCTGGAGACTTAACCCACCCTCTCGCCACGAAGACCACGCCACGACGGTGACGAAATGCTTCCCGGCGGGCTACGTTGGTATCCCATCATGGTATCACGTCGCTCGCTCCTCCAACAACTTCCGCTCGCCGCACTCGCCAGCAGTTTTCACCTCCACGTTCGCGGTCAGGAGGCCAAGGAGATTTGGGCCACGGGCAACCCAGCCATCGACAAGCCGCGTGAGATTGCCCTGAACCTCCTAAAGCCGACGCAGGCTCAGCTTGAGCACGCCTGGGAGCTGCATTTTGGCTCACTGGTGTTTGAGTCCTATGGCTTTGCGCCTCGGTTTGCGACGGATAGCGACGGGCTGAATCAAGCCATTAAAGAGGGCGCTTCCGCCGATGAGCTATCGGATCTGCGCGAGACGATGAGCATGAATCGTGGCGCAACCCACGAGCGCGAGCGCAAAGAATTTCTCGATGCCTTTCATGCCGCAGGCGTGACCTGCATCTTCCAAAACGCAGGCGAGGAAGGCAACGATCCGCTGCGCCTGATCAAGCGTCTCGCGCACTTCACGCGTGCCACTGATTTGATGAAGCCCGTGCTGTCGAAGGTCGTCACGCCCGATGAAATCATCGCCGTGAAGAAGGCGGGCCATGTTTGCCTGTGCTTCACGGGCAATGGCGTGCCACTGCGCGGGGCATGGGAGAGCGTGCGTGATGAGTTGCGGCTTGTTCGCGTGTTCCATGAGCTGGGCATTCGTATGATGCACCTGACTTATAACCGCCGAAACCCCATCGGCGATGGCGCAGGCGAACCGCATGATGGCGGGCTGAGTGACTTCGGCAAAGCGGCTGTCGCAGAAATGAATAAGGTCGGCGTCATCGTCGATGTCGCGCACAGCGGCTGGCAAACGGCAGCGGATGCAGCGAAGGCTTCATCGAAGCCGATGGTGGCGAGCCACACGACTTGTGCCGCCGTTTATAAGCACTTTCGCGGCAAGCCCGACGACGCCATCAAAGCCATCTGCGACACCGATGGCCTCGTGGGTATGTGCTGCATCCCGCGCTTCCTCGGCGGCAAGGGCGACATCACCGCGCTGCTCGATCATCTCGACCACCTCATCAAGACCTTCGGCTCGCAACACGCTGCCATCGGCTGCGATGTATCCTATGTCTCGCGCTTTGAAAAGGAGGAGCGGCTCAAGATACAGAAGCGTCCCGATGGCTCGTCCCCACTCGGCGGCGCGGCGGATCGCTGGGAGCACCTATGGCCCAAGGACGACTATCAAACAACGCCCGCCGCCGAACAAAGCATCGCCTGGTGCAACTGGCCACTCTTCACGCTCGGCATGATCATGCACGGCCACAGCGATGATGCTATTCGCCAAGTGATCGGCGGGAATGTGATGCGTGTGATGAAGGCTAATACGGTGTGAGGAAACACCGCCTCCACTGCTGGCCATGGTGGGGCGACATCGGCATCGAAGCGTCAGGCGGTGCTTCGTGATGCGGCATCGGCGATTTCACACTGCTGGCACACACCGCGTAGCATGAGCTTTATCAACATGCATCTGCCAGCGCATCCTTCCGCGTTGCCTCAATTTCCTTCGCCAGAGCAGGTGCCCAAGACCCATCTCTGGAACCCTTACCTCAATTGCATGGGCTGGCTATTGGAACGAGAGCATTACATGAAATAGCCTAATTTCGCTTCCGTTCGCGCGCTTGTGGAGCGACGCAAAACATTCTCGTGGCCCACCGGTGAAACCGCTGCGTTCCCAGGTCTTGCCGGATTTGGTGCGCAACAAGTTCGATTGACCAGCCAGCTTGGCTTCAATCTTGGGCAGCCATCGGCTAATCGTTTCTGATTGGACGTAGCCGATCATGCCTCCACAGTCGTCGTCCTTGGCATAGTCGCCGCAAATGAATGCACCCACACCTTCGTCATCGACATACTCGCTAACCGAATCGCTTCGGTAGAGTCGCTTGGCTTCGATGCAGTAGCCTCTATTGGGCACACGGTGTTTGCAGACGAGCCGCACGTCGATCTTTGGCCGACGCTTGCCTTTGCGTGGTTTACCATTCTTGGGTGATGGCACGTCATTGCTTGGGTCTTGATCATGCACGGAGACGTGCGCCATCCATCGTTCGGTC
>JANOAR010000295.1:0-40371 GCA_031411235.1 Verrucomicrobiota bacterium
CGGCACGCTGGTGGGACTACTCGCTGGGCTACTGGCGCTGACAGCACTGCTGCTGGCGGGCTTTACACCCGTGGTGTGGATCTTTGGCCAAAGCACCGAGTCGGTGGGATTCATGGGCGCACTGACGCTGCTGATCTGGGCGATCTCGCTGTGCTTCGGCTTGGGACTTATCGAGAAGGCCAAGGCGATCTATGGCACCACAGGCGGGGCGCATCTCGGGGTATGGCTCGTGGTTTTTGTCCTCGTCACGTTGCAGATGTCCACGGCGCTGCGGCCGATTCTTGGGCCTGGGGAGAAGACGACTTTTTTGCCCAGTGAAAAAATGTTCTTCTTGGAACACTGGGGCAATGCCCTCACGGATCGTGGTGTGGAGGCGAAGACGAAAACAACCAAGCGCTGAGCAATGCAAGGAAGGCAGCGATTTCTACTACATGTTCACGGCAAAGCTCGCCACCGCCGTTTTTCCGTTGGGTAAGGATTTGCGGTTTACTTGGTCTTCGCGGGTTTCGGCGCGGGTGGCGTTTGTTTGGGATACCCGTCGAGCTTGATCACACTGATGGAGGCTTCGGTGTTGAAGTCGGCGGGCACGTCGCCTGTGCGCTCGGTGGCTCCTGTGGCGACCCATTCGGTGCCGCGTTGCAGGGTTTCATAAAAGCCACGCTCAAGCATGGAATAGTCGGCGTGGCCGAGGGTGGTGTGGAAGACGCGACCCTTGCCATAGCTGAGCACCATCATGTTGGGCTCGCTGACTTGGGTGCTATCGGAGACAGAGCTGGAGAGGATTTCGATGTTCTCGGCGGGGCCGCGTAGCTTGCTGTAAAGCTCGTCTTTGGAGTGCAGCCAGCGCTTGGGCAGGCCTTTGGTAATGGGGTGCTCAGGGTTCTGGATTTCAACGACGAACTCATGCTGGGGGCCATGGCCGCCGCCATTGCCGGGGCTGGTGTCGCGGAAGAGTTTGCCTTCCTTCACATAGAGCCAGGGGCCGCTCTTTTCATTGCGACCACCCCAGCCACCGACGCCGATCATGTCATTGTAGGCCTTCCAGTTGCCGAAGGAATTGTTGGCCGCATGGACGGCGACGAAGCCGCCACCGCCCTTCACATAGGCTTCAAAATCTTTCTGCACCGATTCAGGCCAGTCGGTTCCGTTGTAGTTGCTGACGACGGCGGCGTAGTCGCTGAACTTGGGCTGCCAAGCCGCCCAGGCTTCAGGTTTGGCGTCCTTGGCGGGCGAGGTGGAGACGGCGACGGTGAAGGCTCCGCTGCTTTCGAGGGCATTGATGAGCACGGGCGTGGTGATGGCCCATTGGTGGTTATTTTGTCCGTCGAGGATGAGGACTTTCAGTTTGTCAGCAGCCTGCGCGGAGAGCGAGGCGGCGGCGAGAAGGGTGAGGAGGAGACGCATGGTTGGAATGTGAATGATGATTTTTGGTGATGAAATGTGAACGAAAGGATATGGAAGTTTAAGGGCAATTTTAAGTTTTGCCATTCACTCTCTTTTTGATGTGAATCTCAAGCCCAGTATCGCTTATTTACATACTGGCCATAGGCGAATAAGCCTGAGCCGACAAATAAAGCACTAGCTGGTCCAAGCCATAATGCCCCAGGAGCCTCTAGCTTTGCATCTTCTGGTTCATCAGAGTAATACATGACTCTTACTGTGATTGCGTCAATAGCAGCGATGCCAGAAGGGAACTCTATATCTAATGGTACTTGATGCATAGTGCCACCAGAGTCTCTGAACCCAATAACTGGACGAGATATGACAGTATTACGTCCGCGATTTGTTAGAGTCCCTGTTTGAAAGCCTACAATCCTGCCCTCAGATCGCTCAGCTTGGAACCAGAAAATCAAATTGAAGACAGCCCACCCAAGCCCAATGACGATAGCAGCGACTCCTTTAAATGTAAAAACAATGCCCGCGATGTTCAGTCCATTTTGATGACTCATAAATAATTTCTGTGAATAATATTTACCTTGGTATGCTTCATCTCATTGTTGGGTGAGAAAACATTTTCCAGCCTTTCGGCGGAGCTGCCTAGCCTTGGGAAGGTTAATCCGTGCAGGCGTTGGCTGGGTGATGAGCTGCACGGCTTGCTCGACTAGCTCTTGGGTGAGGCTGGGGATGGCTTGGGCTTTGAGCCAATGGTGCAGCACTCGATGTTGCAGGGCGGGATCGGCAGCGAGTAGCTCTGGCTTTAGCAGCAGGGCACCATCGTCGGCGAGTAGCGCTGCCTTGGCGATGAATTGCTCGGTGAGGTGCTGCATCCAGGCGTCCTCGCGCTCGGCCACGCGGGCGAGTCGCACCAGCATGGGCGCTGGGTCGCGACCTAGCAAATTGGCGAGCATGGGCAGGGCTTCGTGGCGCAGGGCATTGCGGGTGTAGGCGCTGTCCGCGTTGCTGGCGTCTTCGCGAAACTTAAGCCGATGCTCGGCGACGTAGGCAGCGATGTCAGCGCCTCGAATGCTAAGCAGCGGGCGGATCAGTTGCAGCTCGGTGGCAGGGCGTTTGCCGTTGGGAATGCTGAGGCTGGTGTCGCGGCTCATGCCAGCGAGCCCGCCGATGCCTGTGCCGCGCAGGGCTCGCATGAGCACGGTCTCGGCTTGGTCTTCCGCATGGTGGGCGAGGAGCAGGCGCGGGCAACGTCGCTGGCGGGCGATGCGGGCAAAGAACTGATGCCGCGCCTGGCGAGCGGTGGCCTCGATGGATTGCTTTTGCACCTGGGCCAGGGCTTTCACGTCTGCGACTTCGACATGGCACTCGTAGCCGAGGCACTGGGCGAGAGCTTGGACAAAGGCGGCATCCTGCGTGGAGGCGCGGCCTCGCAGGCGATGGTTGAGATGGCAGACGATGAGCGCCTTAAAACCCAACGAATGCAGGGCGTGCAGCAGGGCGACGCTGTCGCGCCCGCCGGAGACGCCGATGAGATAGCGTGGCCGGGGGGCGAGAAATGAGAGCGCGGTGAGGAGGGGGGACATTGGGCCTGGAGCGCGAGGAGTCGGGTGACCCAATGTCACGAGGGCGCATCAAATTATTTGCCGATGAAGGGGCCGAACTCGCGCTTGTGGTGCATCAAAAGGATGATGGAGCAGACGCTCATGACGAGAACCAGCGGCAAATTGCCGGGCATCATTTTCCAATGATACAAAATGATGTTCACGAGGATGGGGCCAATGATGAGAAGGCCAAGCGGAGTGAATCGACCGCTGAGGATGAGCGCTCCGCCAAGGACTTCGAGGCCTTTGACATAGGTGCCGTAGCCGCTGCCGAAGAGCGCTCCCATGAAGGCTTTGGCGTGCTCAGTCTCTGGCGCGGGGATGGGGATGAAGTGGAGAAAGCCGTTGAGGCCGAAGACGACAAAGATGAGGCCGAGAAGGATGCGGGCAATGATGGCTGCGATTTTCATGGAGGATGGGTCTGGGTGTTCTGTGGGTGTGGTTGGTGATGGGGACGTGCCGAGGAGAACAGAGCACCACCATAAAGACAAGCACGAAGGCAGGGTCGTTTTTCAGATGCAGCGACATAGAGGCCGCGCTCCAGTCGCGGCCTCCATGTCGCTGCGTATTATCCACCGCTCCGGGGCTGAGTCTGGCGATGTCCAGAAGCTTGGCCCGTATGAAATCGAGTCGCTCATCCCTCGCGAAGACGAAGCGGCAGGCACGGCCTATCGAGTGCGCGTAGAGGCGCATCAAACGACGAGCGTGAGCTATCACAAACGAGCCGAGGAGTTTTATTATGTACTGAGCGGCAGTGGCACCGCCGTGCTGAATGGCGTGGCTCATGAACTGCGCACGGGAGATTTCCTGCGGCTGCCACCAGGGACAACGCATGGGTTCACCACCCGCGAGGAGCCGCTGGTGATGCTCGATATTCACACCCCTGGCTCACGACCAGATCGCGATGTGTTTTTCGTGGGCGAGGTGCCGACGGGGTTCACCGTGAGCGGTGAACGGTGAACGGTGAGCCGTTTTCGCCCTTCGGATTTCACGCCATCTTCGCCCACAGCGCAGCGAAGGCCCCCCCGCTCTTCAGCAACGCATCGGGCGAACCTTGTTCGATGATGCGGCCTTGATCGAGGACGAGCACGATGTCGGCACTGCGGATGGTGCTAAGACGATGGGCGACGATGAAACTCGTGCGGCCTCGCAGCAGCTCAAACAGGGCGGCCTGGGTTTTGCGCTCGGTGATGGGATCGACGGCGCTGGTGGCCTCGTCGAGGATGAGCAGCGCAGGGTCGGCGAGCAGGGCTCGGGCGAAGCAGATGATTTGTCTTTGGCCGAGGGATAAGCCCGAGCCGTGCTCGCCGACTTGGGCATCGAGGCCATGCTGAATGGCGTCGATGACGTCGAGACAGTTCAATTTTCGCAGGGCTTCGATGACTTCATCGCGAGTCGCGGCAGGGCGGACGACGCGGATGTTGTCTAGCACGCTACCGAGGAAGAGGAAGTTCTGCTGCGGCACAACGCCGAGGCTTTGGTGGATGGCATCGCTGTGCAACTCGCGAGTGTCGTGTCCATCAAGCAAGACGCTGCCTGCGGTGGGCAGATGAAACTTGGCGATAAGACTTGCGAGCGTGGTCTTGCCACTGCCCGTAGCGCCAACGAGTGCAACGCAGGTGCCTGGCTCGATTTTGAAGCTGATGCCACGCAACGCTTGGCGACGGGACACAGGCTGAGTGTCTGTTTCACTCGGCTTTGGGAGGTCGGTATCGTAGCTGAATTCAACGTTGCGGAACTCAACGCTGCCTTGCAGTCGCTCGGGGCGCAGGGCGTTGGGCGAGTCTTGCCAAGTCGGTGTCGTGTCGAGGATGTGGAAGATTTTTTCGGCCCCGGCCATCGCTGTGAGGGCTTCGTTGAGCATGTTGCCCAAGTAGATGAGCGGCTGAAAAAAGAGCGCCGCGAGAAAGAAGAACTGAATCATCGTGCCGATGGGCATGGCGATGTCTGGCTGCAAGACACGCCAGCCGCCGATGAGCACGAGGGCGGCGATGAAGACCTGGCTGCCCAACTCCAGCAGGGGTAAAAAAATGCCACCCGCGCGTGCGGACTGGAAGTTGAAGCGGGCGTGGTCGGCCACGAGTTCGTGGAACAGCGTTTCATTCACCTCCTGCCGCCCAAAGGACTGGGTGACGCGCACGCCGCCGACGCTTTCCGCCATGGTCGCGGAGATGCGGCTGAAGCTGTCGGACTGGGCGCGGTAAGCCGCGCTGAGTTGCTTGTGGAAGATGAGATTGAGCCCCCAGACAACGGGCGCGATACCGAGAGCGCAGAGGAAGAGTATGGCGTCGGTGTAGGCCATCAATAAGCCACAGATGGTCATTTGAATGCACTGCACGATGGTGACGAAGAGCACACTCTGCACGCCCATGCGGATGCCCTCGGCATCGCCCGTGAGGCGGCTGATCATGCGGCCCACGGGCACTTTTTGGAAGTAGCTGAGGGTGAGCCCAAGCCAGCGCTGGAACATGGCCAAGCGCAAGTCATGCACGACGGCTTCGCCGATCTCTTGGGCCAGCTTGACACGGAAGTGGAAGATGAACTCGGTGAGGCAGGCAAAGGCGAAAAAGGCGGCAACCGCCCCGCGAAGAGCAGCCTCGTCACCCCGAGCGATGGGGCCGTTAATGATGGCCCCCACGGCCCAGGCCAGGAGCGGCAACTGGATGCCTCGGGCGATGACGCAGGCGATCATTACAGCCATTTTACGACGGTAGGGGCGGGCGTAGCTGAGTAGGCGGCGAATGATGCGAAAGGAGAGCGGAGCCTGTCGCAGATCGTCAAGCGGATCGCCGTCTTGCTCGGCTTTGGTGCGGGCAATCACGTCGCGGTTGACGATGCCAGCGATGCCTCGGGTGTTGATGGGGTCGGGGGGCGTGGTCACGGGGATAGGTGCTCCATATTTGATGCCGTGGTAGGCGCACTTCCTCCCACCAGCGCCTCGCGGTAGTACCCCGTGCGCTCGGCAAGCTCGGCATGGATGCCTTCGGCGGCGATGCGCCCAGCCTCCATGACGATGACACGGTCGGCGTATTTCACCGCGCCGAGTCGGTGCGCGATGATGAAGCAGGTGCGGCCATGCATGGCGGTGTCGAGGGCGCTCAGTATTTCCGCTTCAGTCTCGGTATCGACAGCGGCAGTGGGGTCATCAAGGATGAGGATGGCGGGGTCGAGGAGCAGCGCACGGGCGAGCGAGAGACGTTGCCGCTGGCCGCCGCTAAGGTTGCTGCCGTTCTCATGCAGCAGGGTGTCGTAGCCCTGGGGCAGACGTTCGATAAACTCATGCGCAGCGGCTAATTTCGCCGCGTGTTCGATCTGCTCACGCGTGGAGTCAGGGCGACCAAAAGCGATGTTCGCAGCGATGCTGGCGCTGAAGAGGAAGCTCTCTTGGAAGACAAGCCCGACCTGATGGCGCACGTCATCGACGCGCCAAGATTTGAGGTCGCAGCCATCGAGCAACACGCGGCCCACGTCGGGATCATAAAAGCGAGCGATGAGGTGGATGAGCGCACTCTTCCCCGCGCCCGTGGGGCCAATGATGGCGATGCGCTCGCCGGGCCGCACCTCCAGGCAGATGTCATGCAGCACGGTGTTGTTTTCCTTGAAGGCAAAGCTGACGTTCTGGAATTCCACATGACCCTGCGCACGCTCCAGCGGCTGTGCCTCCGCAGCGTCTCTCACATCGGGCACAGCGTCGAGAATTTCAAAGACGCGCTGGGCTCCAGCGAGGGTTTGTTGCAGGTTATCAGCGATAGCGGCGATGGCCGTGAACTGAGCGGCGAGCTGCTGCAAGACGCCGGCGAAGACCACAAGCCCCGTGCCGATGGGGATGCGCCCATGGATGGCGAGCCAGCCACCATAACCCAGCAGCACAGCGATGCTGGCTTGGTTCAATAAACTGACGCCAGGGTGCATGAGGGAGAGCTTGAAAAAGACCCCGCGCTTTTGGTTTCGCACCGCATCATTCGCTTCGCGAAAGCGCTGAGTAGCCCAGGGCTCCAGGGCAAAACTTTTCACCACCGTGATGCCGCGCATCAACTCCTCAAACACAAGCACGAGGCGATCCATCAGCTCGCGATTCTCTTCATAATCACGCCGCAACCAGGTGGAAAAGATAACGACCATCACCCACACCAGCGGCAGCGGTAGCAGACACGCAAAAGTGAGCCCTGGGTGAATGCGGGCGAGCAGCACGACGTAAAAGAGAAAGGCGATAAGCGTGCTGATGGTCTGCACCAGCACGCCATCGACGAACAACCGAACCGCCTGGGTATCGCCCGTGACGCGGTTGATCAAGGGCCCCGTGGTATTGGCATCGAAGAAACGAAAGCTCAGTCGATGCATCTTCGCATAGACCGCGCTGCGCAGGCCCACCGCGATCTGTTGCTGCCCGAGGCGAGCATTGGTGACGGCAGCGAGATAAGCGAGACGAGCCCGCAGCAAGGCCATGATGAGGACGAATACCGCCAGTGCTGTGAGCACCTGCATAGGCTGCCAATGCGCGGGTGGCTGCCAGCCAAAAGGCAGGCGTGGAGCCGTTGCCTCGTGAGCAAGGACATGCCGCAGGTAGTCGATGCTGAAGCCAATGCCACCCAGCGAGGCCAAGCTGCACAGCACCAGCGCCGCCTGCTGCGCCATGAGCTGCAAGCAGCCCGCACGATGCTGCCACGCAAGGGCCAACAACCGCGCAAGAAGAGTGCGCTGGGTATAGGAGGGTAGCTGGGCGGTGGACACTTGGCGCGATGCAAGCGGATGGCATAAGTGTCAATCAGTTGCCTGGAGGATTGACCACCCATTTGTTTTAAGCGGGGATGCCGTGGTCGAGGCACTGGGGGATGACGCGGCGGAAGTCGTCTAGGGAGACGGGTTTGGTGAGGAAGTCGTTCATGCCGACTTCCATGCAGGATTCTTTGACGCCGGAGAGGGCGTGGCCGGTCATGGCAATGATGGCGGGCTGCTGCTTGAGGAGGAAGTTGCCCCGGATTTCGCGGGCGGCTTCGATGCCGCCCATGACGGGCATTTGGAGATCCATGAAGATGATATCGTAGGCGTTTTGGAGGGCGAGTTCGACGCCCTCTTGGCCGTTGTGGGCGATGTCCACGTTTTTGTAACCGAGGCGGTTGAGGAAGAGGGTGACGATCTTGTGGTTGAGGGGCTGGTCGTCCACGAGGAGGAGCTTGGCGGGGTACTGGCGGGCGAAATTGTCGGCTGGGGGGGCTTTCTCGCGTGGGCTGCTGGGTTGTTGCTCGGGGATGGGTTTGTCGAGCCTGTGGGAGTTGGCTTGTGACTGGGCCTGGGGTGGGGTGGCGGCGTAGTAGCCTAGTGGGGCGGAGGGGGCGGGGGTGTAGCTGCTGATGGGTGGCTGGGCGGGTGGCATGGGGTAGTCGTTGGCCATGCTGGGGGGGAAGCTGCCGTTGACCATGGCGGCCTGGAGGTAGGGCATCATGGCGGCGGCTTGCTGCATTTGCTGGTAGTGCTGCTGCATTTGTTGCAGGTGCTGCTGCTGGGAGGCGAGGCTGGCTGGCTGGGGCGTGGGCTGAAAGGCGGGCTGGGCCTGTGGGAGTGCTGGTGGGGTGAAGGGGGGGCTGGCGGCGGCGTGGTCGAGGTCGGCGAAGATGCGAAGGAGTTCGCGGCGTTTGACGGGTTTGGAGAGGCGGATGTGGGTGCCGTTCTCGGGGTAGGTGAGACGGTCTTTGTTACGGCCTCCGGTGAGGGGGGTGAGGAGGATGACGGGGAGGTGTCGCTGGGCAGCGGCGTCGAGGGCGAGCTGGGCGCGGGTGGGATCGGCGTTGGCGAGGTCGATGATGAGGCTGTGGACGGGCGCGAGGGTATCTTGAATGGATTGGGGGGTCGTTTCTTTGGGGAGGTTGCGGGCGAACATGTGCCAGGATTGGCAGTAGTTGCGGAGGAGTTCGTAGAGGGTGGATTGGCCGATGATGAGGCAGGTGCCTTGGGTCGAGATGGCTTTCTCCCAGTCGCGTTCTTCGGTGCGGGTGACTTCGTCTTCAGGGGCAACTTTGAGGGGGATTTCGATGTGGAAGTCGGAGCCTTTGCCTTCGTCGGAGGTGACGCTGATTTCACCTGCCATGAGTGCGGTGAGCTTGCGGGTAATGGCGAGGCCGAGGCCGGTGCCGCCGTATTTGCGGGTGGTGGAGACGTCGGCTTGGGTGAAGGCTTCGAAGATGTTCTGAAGATGGTTTTTGGCGATGCCGATGCCGGTGTCGCGCACGGAGAGGTGCATGTAGGGGACTTCGCCGCTGGGGCCTTTGCGCCAGGTTTGTTTGGCGACGACGAGGATTTCCCCTTTTTCGGTGAACTTGATGGCGTTGCCGATGAGGTTGACGAGGATTTGCTTGAGCCGCTGGAAGTCGCCGATGAAGAAGCGGGGGACGGCGGTTTCGATGTGGTAGTTGAGTTCGAGTTTCTTTTCAGCGGCGCGGTAGGCGAAGACGTCGAGGGTCTCGGTGAAGAGTTCTTCGAGGTCGATGGAGAGGTTCTCGATGGTCATCTTGGCGGACTCGAGCTTGGAGAAGTCGAGGATGTCGTTGATGAGGTGGAGGAGGGATTCGCCGCTGGAGCGGATCATGCGGACGAGTTCTTCTTGGTCTTCCGGCAGATCGCTCTCGAGGAGGAGGGAGGAGGTGCCGATGATGCCGTTCATGGGGGTGCGGATCTCGTGGCTCATGTTGGCGAGGAAGTCGGACTTGGCGGCGGTGGCGGCCTCGGCTTGCTTCTTGGCTTCACGGGATTCTTGGACGGTTTTAGCTTGGTTTTCCTGGCCTTCCTGGAGCTTGTCCATGGCGTTGTTAAAGTCGTTGTAGATGGAGGCGAAGTCGTCAAAACCCCAGCTGGGGAGGCGGTGGTTGAAGCGGCTCTGGCGCATGGCGGAGAAGGCGTCTTGAAGGAGACGGGTGCGCTTGCGCAGGCGGAGGGCGAGGTAGGTGAAGCCTAGGAGGGTGGAGAGGACGCCGATGCTGGAGGCGAGGAGGGGGAGGCTGAGGGCGGCGAGGTCGCAGATGTGCTGCCACTGGACGATGGGTTGCTGGAGGACGAGGGTGGCGATGAGGCCACCTTGGGTGTCTTGGAGGGGGACGGCGGCGGCAGTCCAGGTGGGGGGGCCGTAGAGGTGCTGGTCGCTGGTGGTGAGGCCGGAGTCGAAGGCGACGGTGGCTCCGCCGAAGATGCGCATGGAGGCGTTTTGCGCGGTAGGGATGTCGCTGTCGGTCGAGGTGATGGGCTGGGTGGGGCTGGGGTCGGCGAGTCGTTGGGGGGGGGTGAGGTGGATGCGCTGGCTGTCGGTGGGGTCTAGCCGGGCGAAGGAGATGTCCACAGGGAGCCGCTCGATGGCGAGGGGGGCTTGGAGGCTGCGGTGGCGTAGTTTGAGGGAGGTGAGTTCGTCGGGGCTGAGGGGGCGCTTGCCGCTGAGGATGTCAGGGCTAAGCTGGTGCCGCTCGGCTTCCATTTGCAGGGTGACGGCGAGGGCGGAGAGGTAGGAGGTCTGGGCGACGCGGGTGGTGATGAGGGAGCGCCAGAGGTAGCCGATGGATACGGCGGCGCTGGTGATGAGTACGGCAGCGAGGCCGACGATCACGAATTGGGCTGCAAGTGGGAGGCGTATCTTCATGCGATGAACTGTGGTTGCTGGCTGAACCTAAACCGCAGTTGGGAGTGGATGGCTGCTGGCCTGAGAAGGTAGGGTGGCACGGGCTAGATGGCGACGGTGCCGGCGCGGACGATGACTCGGCGGACGCAGGTGACGAGGGCTTCGGGGGTGTAGGGCTTGGCGAGCATGTCCACAAAGCCTGCGTGGACGATGAGTTCTTCGGCTCCTTCGCCGAAGAAGCCGGAACAGGCGACGACGGGGAGGGAGGGATAGAGGGCTCGGATGTTGTCGAAGGTCTCTAGGCCGGACATGCCGCCGGGCATGGTGAGGTCTAGGAGGACGAGGTCGGGCATGGTGTTTTCGGCGTGGTGCTGTTGCAGTTTGGCGAGGGCGTCTTCGCCGGTGGGGGCGGTGGCGACGCCGATGTCGAGGGTGGAGAGGATGGCGCGGCCAACGGTGAGGAGGGCGGGCTCGTCATCGACGAGGAGGACGCTGCCTGTCTGGCGGGAGTAGTTGCCGAGGAAGGTGTTGGGGGCATTAAAGAGGGTGTTCATGGCGGGGAGAGGGGCGGCGGTGGGCTAGATGGCGGTGTAGCTGAGGCAGCGGATTTCTTCGAGGGTGGTGTGGCCGGCCATGATTTGGAGGAGGCCTTCTTGGTAGAGGGAGAGGAAGCCGTTTTTGGCGGCGACTCCGCGCATGGCACTCATGGGGGCCCCCTCTTCGATGAGGTCGCGCAGCTCGGTGGTCATTTCGCAGAGTTCCATGAGGGCGACGCGGCCTGTGTAGCCTGTGCCGTGGCATTCTTCGCAGCCGACTTTGGTGTAGAGGGGTTGGGTGAGGGGGCTGGTGATGACGCCTTGTTTTGCGAAGTGGTCGATGGTTTCTTGGTTGGGGGCTTCGGGGCGCTTGCAGTAGCCACAGAGGCGGCGGACGAGGCGCTGGGCTTGGCTGAGGGCGAGGGAGTCGGAGACGAGATATTTTTCGACGCCCATGCTGAGGAGGCGGGAGACGGCGCGGAGGGAGTCGTTGGCGTGGAGGGTGGTGAGGACGAGGTGGCCAGTGAGGGAGGCGTTGATGGCGGCTCCTGCGGTTTCGGCGTCGCGGGATTCGCCGATGAGGATGATGTCGGGGTCGGCGCGGAGGAGGGCGCGGAGGCCGTTGGCGAAGGTGAGGCTGTGGGCGGGGTTGGTCTGGGTTTGGTTGATGCCTTCGATTTCGTATTCGATGGGGTCTTCGATGGTCTGGATGTTGACGTCTTCGGTGTTTACGCTGTTGAGGAGGGCGTAGAGGGTGGTGGTCTTGCCGGAGCCGGTGGGGCCGGTGATGAGGCAGAGGCCCTGGTCGCGCTGCATGGTGCGAGCGAAGATGTCGATCTGCCGCTGGCTGAGGTTGAAGTCGGAGAGCCGCTTGACGCCGTCCTGCTTGTCGAGGAAGCGCATGACGATTTTCTGAAACTCGCGCCGGGTGGGGACGGCGGCGACGCGGACATCGACGCGGCGGCGGCCCACGGCCATGGCGAAGCGCCCGTCCTGGGCCTCCTGCCGGGACTGGCCCATGCCGGCGTAGTTTTTAATGAGGGCGACGAAGCGCGGGAGCATGGCCTCAGGGGCGGTGAGGATGGTCTTTAAGTTGCCGTCGATGCGACCACGGAGGCGGGCGAGGTTGTAGTATTTCTCGATGTGTAAGTCGGAGGCGCGGCAGCGGATGGCGGTGAAGAGCGCCCACTGGACGAGTTCTTCGGCAGTGTGGTTGGGGTTGCCGGGGTTGATTTCGGCCATGTCCTCGGGGGCAATATCGACGAGGTTTTCATCGACGCTGATGGTGAGGGTGGCGTCATCGATGGGGGCGAGGGTGGCCTGGCTGCCGAGGGCGGAGGCGGCGCGGGCGATGGCGTCGCGGATGACGGCGGCGTCGCCGAGGACGGGGACGATTTTTACCGCAGCGCTGCCGAGGGAGAGCCATTCATCCTCGAAGGCGTAGCAGTCGGAGGTCTCGCTGAGGAGGTAGATGACGTGCTTGCCGATGTAGAGGGGATAGACGTTGTGGCGCTCAAGCAGCGGGATGGGGAAGAAGGTCTGGCGGGGAGCTTCCTTGGCTCCGTAGCAGAGGGTGCGCCCCTGGGTAATGATGGACTGCAAGGCGACGCCGAGGTTGCGCTGGATGGCGTTGAAGTCGCTGAGATTGAGGACGCTTTTTTTGTCTTTGGCGGCTTTGAAGAACTGGCGCAGGCGGTTGACGTCGCCGTCTTCAAAGGGGTAGTTTTCGAGCAGCCATTTAAAAGTGCCTTCCATGCCGAGTTCGCTGAAGCGCGGGGGCTTCATCTGCTCGATGGGGTTTTCGGCGGGGATGGGGTTGGTGCCGAAGCGTTGGACGAGTTCCTTGCGGGTTTTTTGATACTGGTCGGAGGAGATGAGGACGCGCAGGGTATAGCTCGGCGGTACGCCCCAGAGGTCGCCTGCCTTGGGCGAGTGGTGGGCCATGACGATGAGGGGGCCGAGGGTGGCGACGGGGAGCCAGGGGTCGGAGACGCGAGGGACGCGCCCCAGGATGCGGACGGCGCGCTCGGCCTCGGGGGAGCAACTCTCGCGCACGAGGGTGACGGGGAGGATACCGTTCTGTAAGGCGACGCCTTCGATGGAGAGGAGCCCGCTTTCCTTTACCTGAATAGTTGAAGGTGCCGGATTGGCAGGATTTCCGAAGGATTCGGAGGCGGTTTGGGGCTTTTGGAGGACGGTGGTCATGGGCGAGATGAAGAGGGGAAGGACGCTCGGGTGCTCTAGTTTAGAAGCCCCGGTTCGAGGGGTTGATACCCATGGTGGGCACGGTACTCATGTCGGTGCCGTCGAAAGGGATCTTGAGCCCGATCCCTGTGTCGCCGGGCTTGAGGAGCTTGTACACGAAGTTGCTCGTCCACTGGATGCGGTAGTCGGCGGTGCTGCCGGAGGCAGTGGGTCGGTAGTGCTGATCCACGTAGGGGGTGCCGGGGTAGGGCTTGGCGGCGTCGCGGTACTGGAGGTAGCCGAGGACTTGCAACTCGTCGCCTTGGTTGGTTAGCGGGGTCTCGGCCATCTGGCGGCGACTTTGGGCAAAAGCGTGGATGGCGTGGTTGAGCATTTCCACTCTTTCTCGGGCGACGGCTTCTTTGGCGGATTCATTGAGATTGCCAAAGGTGCCGATGGCGATGCCGGCGATGATGCCGAGCACGGCGAGAACGACGATCATTTCGGTCAATGAAAAGCCGAGCGTCCGACGCCTGTGGTGGGGCGATGCGGGCGGCGTAGCGAGAGCGGTGGGGAGATGGCGCCAGGCGGGTATCATGGACGCAAAGAAGTGGGTGGGCTGGGGACGCGGAGAGGACTCAGTAGAATATTTGACCTGCGCTGTCGGAGAGGGTGACTTTTCGCAGGGGCTCCAGGGAGGTGGGGAAGGTAACGCTGTAGCCAGAGGGCATGTAGAGGGCGAGGGTGGTCTCTGAATAGGCGAGGTAGGGGCGCACGGCGGCGTAGCGTAAATCATTGGTGCTGGCGGCAGGCCAGTCGATGCTGATGGCCTGAGTGCGCCCTCGGATCTGGATAAGCGAGGCGGTGGCTAAGTTGAGCGCCTCGGCGCGGGAGATGGCGAGGTTGCGCTCGCCATCGCTTCTCATGCGTGTGACCTGGGGGATGGCGAGAAAGGCCATGATGCCGATGATGGCGACGGCGGCGAGCAGTTCGATGAGGGAGAAGCCAAAACGCCGCCGCCCCATGGCAGCGATTCCGCGAGCGGTGAAGGGGGCGCTAGCAACGGTAAGTGTGGGCGGTGGGCTGTTGGCTAACATGGCTTCTGGGACGTTGAGTTACGGGTAGTAGAGTTGCACCTCAGGCCCGGTGGAGGTGGTGCTCCAGGTGGGTAGCAGGATGTAGGTGCCGTCTTGCTTCATGGCCTCGGTCTGGATTTTGTCGCCATTCGCGGTACTGTTGGTGACGAAGTCGCTGGAGGTGGAGGAGTCGAGGTAGGTGGCGACGGCCTGGAGCCTAGCGAAATTGGTGGGGGTGCTGATGTTCCAGATGCTTTGGATGGCGGAGACTCCGAGGATTTGGCCCGTGGTTAGGGAGCGCGTCTGGCCGCTGACCCAGGCGTTCACCGCTGTCTGCAAGGCCGATTGCTGCTGCCGGGCGAGGACTCGGCGGGAATCCAGCGAGGCATTCGTAACGGCGCTGATGATGAGACTCGAAAGGATGCCCATGATGGCGATGGTGATGATCGCCTCGACCAGGCTGAAGGCTTGGCGACTCGGAAAAGGAACGGGCGATGACGTTTTCACGGGACGGAGGGCTGGGCGAGTTGGGCAGTTTTTAATAGGCACCCCGCTGGCGTATGAGCACCAGCGGGGCAACTGAGCGGGGCGGCTGGCCACCCCGTGGGATACTTCGAACTAACAGGACAAGAGGGGGTTAGCCCTGCTGGCTATTATTGCTTGTATTCGAGAATCTTGGTGCTGGCGTTGAACTCCAGGTGGGGGAGCATCAGGTCATAGGCGTCAGCGGCGTCTGCTGCGTCATTGGCAGGCAGATTGGGCACGGTGAAGATTTTGCCTTTGAAGGTGCCGGAGGTAGGCGACAGGGTGCCTGCGCCGATTTCGGTGATGCCAGTTGCCTTGTCGGTAGCGGTGGGGACGGCACCTGCTGCGACGGCGGAGCTGGAGACGGAGGCGACGTTCTGCGCATTGCGCTGAGCGACGGACTCACGAGCCTGGGCATTGATGTTGCCGATGTTAGGAATCGCGATAGCAGCGATAACACCAATAACGGCGATAACGACGAGCATTTCAATCAAGCTGAAGCCTTGGCGGCCGAGCTTACGGATGTTGAGTTTAGTGTTTTTCATTGTTGTTTTGTATGGGCTGTGTTGTTGTTTGGGCACCCAAGCACTTCTATATCCGTGAGGATTTCCTGCGCTCAGTTAATAGAAATTATAACAGTTACATAAAATTGGTCAATTATAATTTATATAATTACCAAAATATTCACGCCAAGCAAGGAGCGGCCTTGAGCGCGAAGTGTCGTGGAACCGTAGCGAGGCAACGCGCTGGGCCAGCCTTTGCAGCCCTGTGTCCACGGGCAAAATACCCGCGCTTACTTTTTCAATCACGCCGTAATCCAAGATATAAAGGCACAGGGCTATCGCTCCGCAGTGGGAGCGATAGCCCTGTGTTGAGGCATTTACGGAGACACCGCTCTAGCGCAGAGTCTAGCCGCCAGCATTTAGCTGGCTAGAGCGCCGCTTGCACGAGCTTCTCGAGCTTCACGATGTCTTTGCCAAAGTTGCGGATGCCTTCAGCCGTCTTCTCGGTGGCCATGGGGTCTTCGTTGAGCATCCAGCGGAAGGTATTTTCATCCATCGCGATGCGCTCGATCTTCCCGGCTTTGGCGGTGTTGGCGCTGAGCTTCTGGGTCAGCGGATCGCTGGAGGCAGCGAGTTCAGCAAGGAGGTTAGGGCTGATGGTGAGCAGATCGCAGCCGCAGAGTTCGGTGATTTCGCCCTTGTTGCGGAAGCTCGCGCCCATCACTTCCGTACCGTAGTCGA
Source organism: Verrucomicrobiota bacterium (assembly GCA_031411235.1). Lineage (GTDB taxonomy): Bacteria > Verrucomicrobiota > Verrucomicrobiia > Verrucomicrobiales > Verrucomicrobiaceae > JANOAR01. Next base: position 16,162 of record JANOAR010000295.1, read on the forward strand.
AGTGCTTGTAGTAGTTGTAGATCGCGGTCACGGAGACCACGCCGGGATCTTCCGCAGCGGTGTAATCGAGGCCCGTGCTCTTCTTGTGCCAGTCGAGGATGCGACCGACGAAGGGCGAGATGAGCTTGATGCCACCCTCGGCGCAGGCAATGGCTTGGGCGAGGCTGAAGAGCAGCGTGAGGTTGCAGTTGATGCCTTCTTTTTGCAACACTTCGGCGGCTTTGATGCCTTCCCAAGTCGAGGCGATTTTGATCAAGATGCGTTCGCGGCCAATGCCAGCCTTTTCATACAGACTGATGATGTGGCGTGCCTTCGAGAGCGTGCCTGCGGTGTCGAAGGAGAGGCGGGCGTCCACTTCGGTGGAAACGCGGCCAGGGACGATCTTCAGGATTTCGAGGCCAAAGTTGACCAGGATGCGGTCGATGACGCTGTCCACCAGCGCGAGGCCGCTGAGCGATGAGCCTTTGTGATCGGTCACAGCGGAGTCCACCAGCGCCTTGTATTCAGGCTTCAGCGCAGCGGCAAGGATGAGCGAGGGATTGGTCGTCGCGTCGAGTGGCTTGAATGACTTCATCGACTCAAAGTCTCCGGTATCGGCGACGACTTTGGTGAAACTCTTGAGCTGATCGAGCTGCGTGGACATGGGGTGTAGGTAGGGTAGGGGATCGAGGTTTTACGTTTTTGAGCGGCAGCGATAGTAATGGGCTGGCGGGGCGGGGCAAACGCAAAATCCTGGGCGCTGGCTTCGGCGCGATCCGCCCCTTCTCAACCCGCCATCTTCCATCTTCCATCTTCTGCACTACCCTCCGCCCATGTCCCCAGCCCCCGCAGTGAATTTCAAAATCGGCAATGACAAGCTCATCCGCGTCATGCCGAATGCCGCGAGCAAGCTCATCAGCCTGCTCACCAAGCAAGGCCGTGCCGAGAATGGTGCCCTGCGCGTCGCCGTCGTGGGCGGTGGCTGCTCGGGGTTGCAGTACAAGATGGATCTCGTCGATGGCCCGGCGAACCGAGACATCATGGTCGTCACCAGCGAGGTGCGCGTGGTCATCGACCCGAAGAGCGCACTGTTTGTCTCGGGCTCAGAGTTGGACTACAGCGACGACATGCAGAGCGGCGGCTTCAAGGTGAAGAACCCCAACGCCGTGGTCACCTGCTCCTGCGGGGAAAGCTTCGCCGCGTGATGATGGATGCCTTTGCCACCCTCGGCCTGCCGCGCCTTGCCGCTCTCGATGAAGAAGCCGTGCGCAGCGCCTATTTTGAAAAGGCCAAGCAAACACCTGCCGACGGCACTGAGATCCATGCTGCCTACGATACCCTGCTCGCGCCCGAGAAACGCCTGAAGCACCTGTTGGAACTCGCTGCTCCCGCCGAGGCTAAGCAGTGGCGCACGGTGCAAATGAGTGAAGCGCTGATGCAGCACTTCATGGCCCTGGGCCGCGTGCGCCCCGAGGCCGAAGCGCTCATTGACAAGCGAGCCAAAGCCCAGTCGGCCCTCACGCGAGCGCTGCTCGAACGCCAGACTTATGCCCTGCGAGACAGTTTCGAACAAATCGGCTTTGCGCTCGATGAGCAACGCACGGCACTCCTCGGCACCCTGCCAGCGCTCGATACTCAACTCAAGACAGACGCTGCTGACACCACGGCTTGGCGCGCTCTCGCCGAAGCCCAAGCCCACCTTTCCTACCTCGCCAAGTGGCAGGCGCAGGTGCGTGAGCTGCTGCTGAAGCTGATGTGAGGAAACTAGTTTTAGCCCCTCGTTCCCAGTCTCTCACGAAATCCTCGCAGCGCCCGCGACACGGGCTGCACGATGGCGAATTCTTCGACTAGAGACAATTCCAAGCCTGCGAGCAAACGGCTTTGTGTGGTCGGCACAAATGTATCATCCGCTTCGCGAGCGAACCCTTGCAGCCGATCATTCTGCCATACCCAGACTTCCTTCGCGCCAAGCGCACGCCAAAGTTCAATTTTGTCGATGCCGCCAGAAGTCAGCCCGACCTCCACGATCAACTCGGGTTTGTCTGGCAGCTCAAGGCCAAAGGTGAATGACTCATCGGGCTCTGCCCCTGCCATGCCTTTCTGTCTTTGTGTCGAACTCCCCCAACCTTGGAAATCAATACCCAGCCAATCGCAGTAGGCCGCAATGAGGTGACTGATCGCCACCTTGAGAAATTCATGTTTGGTGGAGATGCTCATAATTTCGATTTGGCCATTGAAGAAGCGCACGCGCTGCCCGCTGCCCTCCAGAGCCTCGTCAAGTCGCAGGTAGGTGTCCCAATCACTGAGCCCTACCAGGGCTGTCTCGCCCGGCGCAGGCACAGGCTTTGACACGAGACGGCTCGTTGCCGTATCGGCCCGAGGACTGCCAACCCTGGGCTGCTGGCGAGTGCTACGACGAGATTTAGGGACTGCAACGGCTGTGCTCATGGCCGCACAGATACCCGTCTCGGTATTGAATCGCAAGCTGCCAAAACCTCGCCGTCTTAGCGCAAAAGCAGCCCGCCGAGGCGGGCTGTCAGCGAGGCGGAACCGTTATCGCATTCATATTTTCCTTGTTTCTCCCTCTCGACCTGCATAGAAACGCCGCCGCTTCTGCTGCCTAGTCCTATCAAAAATGGCTCGCTCCAGTTGAAGTCAATCAACCAAGACACTCAAATCGCAAACACACATCAATCTATGAAGGACGGAAAACCATCAATGCCATTATTCTGGGGGTGCTTCGTCGCACTCATCGCCACAGGCTTTGGCTTTATCAGCCGAATGTTCCTAATCGACACTTGGGCCGCGCAGTTCGGCCTTGATCCTGCACAGGCAGGGCGTCTCGCAGGCATTGGCATTTGGCCATTCGCAGTCTCGATCATTCTGTTCAGCCTTGTCATTGACCGGATTGGTTACAAGCGTGCCATGATGATCGCCTGTGCAGGGCACCTTATCTGGGCCGCGATGGGCATCACCGCCTTCTTTGTTGGCGACAAACATTTGGGCTACAACCTCATTTACTGGGGTAGCCTCATCCTTGGCCTTGCCAATGGCACTGTGGAGGCATTCATCAATCCCGTGGTGGCCACCATGTTTAGCAAAGAAAAAACCAAGTATCTCAATATGCTCCACGCTGCATGGCCCGGTGGGCTCGTGCTTGCTGGCCTCATCACAATCTCGATGGGTGGGGCTCCTTGGTGGATCAAAGTGGGTATGATCGCCCTGCCTACCGTGGCCTACTTCATCATGCTTATAGGGCAGACCTTCCCAGAAAATGAGCGCGTTGCCGCTGGCGTCAGCTACCGTGAAATGCTCCAAGAGTTTGGTTTCCTCGGCTCTTGCATCGTTGGCTTCCTCGTCTCGCTCCAGCTCATGGACTTCTTTGCTCCGATCAGCGCCAACCAGCGTTACGCCTTCATCGCCATTGGCATTTTGATTGTAGTTAGCTTTGGCCTTTACACCCGCACGCTGGGACGCCCTTTACTCATCCTCCTCTGCCTGATTATGTTCCCGCTCGCGACAACCGAGATCGGCACCGACGGCTGGATCACCAGCATCATGGAACCCATCGCAAAGGCCAAAGACTTCCACCCTGGCTGGATTTTAGTTTACACCTCGGCCATCATGCTTGGCATGCGTTTCCTCGCAGGGCCTATCGTGCAAAAACTCAGTGCCCTTGGTCTCTTAGCTTTGAGCTGCATTCTCGCTGCCATCGGCCTCAAAATGTTAGCCACTGCCGAAGGGACGATGATTCTCGTCGCAGCAACACTCTATGGCTTTGGTAAGACCTTCTTCTGGCCAACCATGCTCGGTGTTGTAGCTGAACAAACGCCCAAAGGCGGTGCCCTCACCCTCAACGCCGTTTCTGGCATCGGCATGTTAGCAGTCGGAACCCTTGGCTTCCCCTACATCGGTGTGATCCAAACTCAAAAAGCCCAAGAGGCTGTGGCAGCTAGCGCACAAGTCGCGGCTGCTGTCCCTGGTTTGATTGAGGGCGGCAAAGTGACCGCTCTGACCGACAAGAGCATCTACGAAGTCCTCTCCTACAAGGCTCTCGATGACGCCAAGATCAAGGAACTTGTCTCCAAGGTGCCAGCCGATCAACAGCCTGCTGCGGAAAAACTCGTGACCGACACCGTGGGCGCTAGCAAGCAGACAGCGCTTGGCACGATGGCCTATTTCCCTGCACTAATGCTTGTCTTTTACCTTCTGATCTTGGGCTACTTCACCACGCGTGGAGGCTACAAGCCAGAAGTGCTTGCCAGTCATTAGTCTCCAAGGCCTCTTGCTTTGGCATTTAACGCTTCACTCGCGGCCCATCCCTCCAGGATGGGCCGTTTTTCATGTGAGACACCGTTGCCTCAAACACACACCGAAGGGGTATGGGGCCGGGAGGCAGGGATAGAGTCGATGCCTCATAAATCAGGACACTGTGGGTGGCGACCGCGCGGGGTTTGGCTGGATCGCTTTCGAGTTCATGGGGTACACGTCACCGTGTGGCCGAGGGGACATCGGCATTGTCTGCAAAGTCGAGCGTGACGATGACGGGTTCTCTGTCTCGAAAAATAGCGGAAGTGATGGGGATAGGCGGTACGGTGAACATGGCGCGATTGGGTTTCCATGCGATGGGTCGGGGTGGGTATTCGTAGCCAGCGAGGTGAGGAAGCGAATAGTTCTTTTTTGCTTCGAGTTCCATGCTCGCGAAGAAGAGGCCGTCGGGCTGTTGAAGGCTCTTAACTTTTCATCACCATCTGAATAGATCCGAAAATTAGAGCTTGATCATTTGCTCCGCATTTCATTTCCTAATCACTCAACATTATGAAGACATCACTACCAGCACTAGCATCAGTCCTTGCCATCATCTTCAGCCTTGGTGTTTCCCAGGCTGCGCCTAAGAAGCCAGCAGCCAGCGAAGACGCCAAGCCAGCCGCCGACGCAAAGGCGGAAAAGCCTGCCACCACGCGCAATACCTACCCGCTCTACGGGGTAGTTGTCGCGGTTTCGCCTAGAGTTCTCACAATCAAAGGCGGTGTGGACAAGCCCGATCGCAAGTACACCATCAACACTGAAACCACCTTCAATAACGCTGGCAAAGCAGCCACCATTGATGATGTGGTCGTCGGTAAAAAGGTCGGCGGACTCATCGAGAAATCCGAAACTGGGAACGATAAAATCATCAAGATCAACGTCGGTGTTTCGCAAGAAGCCACGCCGAAAAAACCCAAAGCTGATGCTAGTAAAAAGAGCGCGAAGGATACCAAAGGCGACGGCAAGGGTGAAGCCGAGCCCACCAAGCCAGCGGCAAAGAAGAAGTCGGCCTAACACAGCCTCCACTTACTACCCATTCGACCGAGACGGCGGAGCTACTGGCTCCGCCGTTTTTATTGTGGTTAAGTCTCGCGCTCAACTCTCGCTTCCCACTCCTGCATCGCTGCCTACACTCGGCCCATGTTTGATATCCGAGAGAAGCCCAAGATGGTGGAGAATGCGTTGCTGATTGGCGCTTATTTTGATCGCCGAGAAATCGCTGAAGCCACCGATTTGCTGGAGGAACTGGTCGAACTCGTGACCACGCTCGGCATTCGCGTCGTCACCACCGAGTGCGTCAACGTCCGCGAGTACAACCCCCGCTACATCATCGGCAAGGGCAAGGCCGCCGAACTCATGGCCCAGGCAAAGGACAGCGGTTGCGACTGCATCATCTTCGACAACGAGATGTCGCCCGCGCAGCAGCGCGCCTGGGAGGAGGAGAGCAAAATGTGCGTCATCGACCGCCATGAAGTCATCCTCGACATCTTCAACATGCGCGCCCGCACCAAAGAGGCGAGGCTCCAGGTGGATCTCGCGAGAATGCAGTACTCGCTGCCTCGACTCACCCGCATGTGGGCGCACTTGGATCGCCAAGGCGGCGGCTCAGGCAGCGGTGGTGGTGGCTCCAGCGGCAGTGGCAGCGGAGGTAGTGGCGGAGCCGCCCGTGGGGAAGGAGAGACCCAGCTCGAAACCGACCGCCGACTCGCCAACAAGCGCATGGATCGCTTGAAGGCTGAGCTGGAGGAGGTCAAAAAGAACCGCGAGACCATGCGCAAAGAGCGCAGCCGAGGAGCCGTGCCGCACATCGCCATCGTCGGCTACACCAACGCCGGAAAGTCCAGCCTGCTCAACTGCCTCACCGGCGCAGAGGCTTATGTGGAGGACAAGCTCTTCGCCACACTCGACACCACCACGCGGAAGCTCGAACTGCCCGATGGCCAGGATGTGCTCGTCACCGATACCGTCGGCTTCGTCCGCAAGCTCCCGCACGATCTCGTGCAGAGCTTCCGCGCCACGCTGGAAGAAGCCGTGCTCGCCGACTTCCTCGTCCATGTCATCGACGCCGCGCATCCACGCGCCAAAGAGTTCCAAACGACCACCACCGAAGTTCTCGCCGAACTCGGTGCAGGCGACAAACGCGTCGTCCTCGTACTGAACAAAATCGACAAGATCGAAGACCCCGCCCAGCTCATCGACCTGCAACGCATCTACCCCGACGCCGTGTGCATTTCCGTGAAGACCGGCGAAGGCATCGACACGCTGATGCACGAGCTGCAAGTCATGCTCGCCGATCGTGTCAAAAACCTGCGCGTCTCGATCCCCATGAACCGCATGGATCTCGTCAACATCGCCCATCAAGAAGGCAAAGTGCTGCACGAAAAATACACCGAGCACGGCGTCAACATGGTCTGCATCATGCCCAAGCGCTGGGAGTCAAAGTTCACGCCATTTTTGAGCGATGACGTGGAGGAGGAGATGGAAAGCGAAGCAGTGGCCTGATGGCGGGCGAAATGACCAAACTCATACGCAATGTTTTCGACAGGCTGGCGGATATAGGGAAGCGGAAGCCGCTGAAGAGGCAGAAGCCGCCCTCATAGAAATAAAAAAGGCACCAGGATACCTGGCGCCTTTTTTACAGTCGTTCGCGAGAAGCACGAATGCTCTTACCGGGAGTTGTGAGCGTGACGGTGGAGAGCTTGCCCTTGTTCTACCGGCTCCCAACGCTCAACCCGAAACTCTTAACCTCGGTTTGGATTATTCCTCGTCGCCACCGTCTTCGTCATCATCAATGCCGTCGTCATCTTCGTCTTCGTCGTCATCCGCGTCTTCGTCATCCTCCTCGTCTTCATCTTCGTCCTCGTCATCTTCCACGCCGTCGCCGTCGTCATCTTCGTCTTGTTCGTCCTCCACACCGTCGTTGTCGTCGTCGGTATCCTCTTCATCGGATTCACCGTCGCCGTCTTCGTCATCGGCATCATCGCTGACCTCTTCAAAGGCGGTGCTGTCGTCCTCTTCGTCGATTTCGACTTCTTCATTGATTTCTTCCAACTCTTCCTCGGACTCCTCAGTGGCAGACTCCTCGGAGTATTCCTCCGTGAAGGACTCAAATTCAGATTCTTCTTGCTCACTCACGGATGCCAACACGGCAGTGCTTTCGTAATAGTCGTCATACTTGGCCACGCTCAGTTCCGTGTATTCCCATGATTCATAGTAGCCGACACTGACCTCCGTGAACTCGCCGGTCAGCTCAATGTAGTCGGTAGTCACGGTCTGCCACTCCGTGTAGTAGGCGGGATACCAGGCCTCAAAAATCTCGCTGTAACCCCCCACTGCATGGGAGAGGCGATCCCACTGATACATGAACTTGCAGTAGCTCTTCAGATTCGTGACCTTCACTTCCAACAGTTCGTCGATAAGCGAGAGCAAGTCGTTAACGAGGCGCGCCTGATACGAGTTGGGCTTGGCCTTTTTCGAGAGCGATTCCATGTCGTCACCGAGCTTGGCGAGTTCGTCCAAGCAGATTCCGACGATTTCCAATTCTTCCTTGGCAGGCTTGCCGCCTTTCTTATAGCGGGCAACGGTGGGGCCGAAGTGATAGACATACATATCATGCGCCTCGGACAGGGCGATCACACCACGTCCGACTTGCAGCTTAGGGTGGCTGCCTCGCAGAACGCCCCAGCTGGCGCAGAGCTGGATCATGCTGCGTCCCAGATCATGCTGCGCCTTCACCGTGGCGGCCTTGTCGCTTTTGAGCGAGGCCTCCATGATGTCGAGCGCTTGGCTCGCTGTTTTTAGCGAAGACCATAGAGGCCGGGCTTCCTTCGACTTGGTGCTGATCTTGCCTTTGGCGCTCTTGGCCGTGAAGGCTACAGCTTTTTGCATGTCAGAGATCAACGAGGCAGCCGTCGGTGCCACGCCCTGCTTGCGCGGATGCTTGGCCTCCTTAGCTGCGATGAGGTGGAAGTGTGAGCCAGCATAACTGGCCAGCAGAATGCACAGGAAGAGGGGCTTTAGTTTTTTTGACATGAGAACGGCAGCATCCCTTGCGCTGACGAAAACGCAAGACACAAGCCTGTGATAAGGGCGAACCTGCTTTGAAGTCCATGGTCTGAATGGGTAATGGATAGGGGGTGCCCGCGAGGCGAGCCGCTGCATGTGGCCATGCGGCTGCATCAGGCACGCGTTCGCACTAACCCAAGAGCCGCATAGGGGGCTAAGTTTAGCGCTATTCGAGGCAGCGCCAAAGCCCAAGTAGCACGGGAAAGAAGTGCAAACGAGATAGAACTGGGATCAAGACTCGTAGTTCTTGCCCGTCTTGTGCGGCTGCGGAGAGCTAGCTCTTTGCAGAGTCTCTTAAACCCCCTTTATGCCCCGCAAAATCAGTCTTTTACAGGTGAGCCGTCTCTGCGTCTCGGCAGCCATTTTGCTGCTCGTGAGCTGCACGGGGAAGCTGCATAAAAAATGGGCGGATCGCGAGGTCTATGGCATCCTGGGCAAGAAGTCGAGCCGTGTGCCCAATGTCGGCAAGGGCTTGCTCAGCATTGAGCCTGGCCCGCCTGCTTCGTTGGATGCGATGGCAAAAAATTTCAAGACCGTGGACTTCCTCGGCGACCATGCGGATCTCGAAAAAAATGCGCGGGTGATCACGCTGGCCGACACCCTGAAGCTCGGTGTGAACCACAACCGCAGCTACCAGGGCGAGAAGGAACTGATCTATCTCGAAGCGATGGAACTCTCGCTCACGCGGCATCAGTTCACCCCCATCATCGGCGCGGGAGCTAGGGGGGAGCAGTTGAATGAACAGGTCGAGGTGCCGCCCAGCGCCGAGATTGGCAGCAGCCCCAAGCAGATCGAATCGGGCGTCAATGACTTCATTCGCAAGACCACAAACACAGCCACGGGCGGCATCAGCCTCGCGAGCCTGTCGCGCACGGGCACACGGCTCGCGGCGGACTTGAGCACGGATTTTATGAAGCTTGTCACGGGTGGCCTGCGTGGGGTCAGCGACTCGCGTTTAGCCGTCACGCTGTCGCAGCCCTTCCTTCGTGGTGCGGGGCGCTCGGCTACCTCGGAGATACTCACCCTGGGTGAACGCAACCTGTTATACAGCATCCGCAACTTCGCCCAGTATCGGAAGACCTTCGCGGTGGATCTGACCACGCAGTACTACACAGCGCTGCAATCGCGTGACACGGCGAAGAATGCCTTCCTCGCCTACCAAGCCTTTAAAAGCACGGTGCTGCGCGAGACGGGTCTCGCCGAGGCGAATAAGCGCGGCCCCTCGGGGCTGGGCCAAATCCAGAACGCTGAGTTGAACTACCATCGCCGCTGGCTCAGCGCCATCCGCGCCTACGAGCAAGCCCTCGACACGCTGAAAATACAGATCGGTGTGCCCGTGGAAACGCGCATCATCCTTGATCAACACGAGCTGGATAAGCTCGAAATCTCTGACCCACACGGCACGCTGGAGGAGGCCATCGCTGCTGCACTGATGACGCGTCCCGACCTGTGGAGTGACCGGGATCGCGTGGAGGATGCGGATCGTTTCATGAAGGTGGCGCGTCAGGAATTGCTGCCCACGCTGGATGGCTCGCTGACCTATAATGTGAAAGGTGACCCCGGTTCAGACGGCATCGTGCTCGATGGCAAACGCCGCAACTGGAGTGCTGCCTTCGACGTTGATCTTCACCTCGACCAGAAGCCGGGACGCAATAACCTGCGAGCCGCGCAGATCGCCCAACAGAAAGCGCTGCGCAGCCGCGAACTGGCCGAGGAGAACGTGCGCTCGCAGATACGCAGCGACTGGCGCGACCTTGATCTCGCGAAAAAGCAGCACGAACTCGCCATCGAAGGTGTGACACTCAGTGAGCGTCGTTTGAAGCTCGAAGAGGCCTTCAACCTCGAAGGCCGTGGCACCGCGCGCGATCTCATTGAAGCCCAGCAGTCCATCATCGACTCGCGCGACCAACTCACCGCAGCCCTCATCAGCCACTCCACCGCGCGCTTGAAGCTCTGGCGCGACATGGGCGTGTTATTCATCCGCAAGGATGGCGACTGGGCTGATGTATTGAATAAGGAAACCCCGAGAGGACAACCACAATGAAAACCACACCCAGACGCTGGTGGATCATAGGAGTAGCAGCGGCCATCAGCGCCGCAGGCATCGCCACATGGCTACGCTCCGGCAAAGAAGCAGGAACCGATGTCGCTACCTTCGCGGTGCAAAAAGGCACGCTGCAAATCAACGTGCTCCAGGGCGGCGAGATACGCGCGCTGAGCAACTTCGAGGTAAAAAGCGAGATCGAGACCGCGACCAAAATCCTCAGCCTCATCCCCGAGGGCTACCTCATCACCGAGGAGGATGTGAAGGATGGCAAGGTGCTCGTGGAACTCGACTCCTCGGATATCAAGGATCGCATCTCCACCCACGACATTGAGTTCCAAACGACCGTCTCGCTCTACATTGATGCCGATGAGAACCGGGAGATCATTCGCAGCGAGAACCAGAGCCTCGTGCGTGAGACCAAAAATGCAGCCTTGTTTGCGCTCATGGACTTCGAGAAGTACCTCGGCAAGGATGCCTCCACACGCATTCTGAAGGTGCGCGGACTGCCTGAGACGATGGATGCCTTTGACAAACAAATCGCCTCGCTCGAAGCCGCTGCCGATGCGCCCGTGAGGAGACTCCAGACCGACATCAAAACCGATGGCAAAGTAGTCGCCGCTGCCAAAGACAAGATCGTGCCCAAGCGCACGCAGGGCGAGTTCCGCACGGACTACATGTCGGTGCTCGATGCCAAGTTAGGTGGTGATGGAGATGCCCAGCAAAAGCTTCGTCAGCTCTCCGACGAGTTGCTGCTCCACAAGTCCGAGCAAGGTCTGGCCAAGCAAACGGTGGAAGCTTCCGAGCGCCTTGCGGCCAAGGATTTCATCACCAAAACCGCGCTCGAAAATGACCAGGTGAGCCTTGAAAAAATCGACCTCAGCGTGAAAACCGCCGACACCCAACTCGACCTCTACCGCAAGTATGAGTACCCCAAGCAGGCTGAGCTTTTCATCTCCGCCTACCAGGAATCACTGCATAAACTCCAGCGCACCATTCGCGCCAATCGCAGTAAATCAGCACAAGCCGAGAGCAAGTTCGAGACGGCCAAGCGCCGCTACGACATGGAGCTGAACAAGAAGGAAGAGCTGGAGCATCAGCTCAAGGCATGTGTCATCAAGGCCAGCGTCACGGGGCTCGTCGCTTATGGCCCGATCAACTCAGTGAGCAACTTCCGCGAACCCATCGAAGAAGGCGCTGCCGTGCGCCTGCGCCAAACGATCTTGACCATCCCCGACATGACCAAAATGGGTGTGCATGTGGCCGTGCATGAGAGCCAAGTGAAGAAGGTCAAAATCGGCAAGCCTGCCGTTGTCCGCGTCGATGCCGAGCCGGGCAAGCAACTCTTTGGCACTGTCGCCGAGCTAGCTGTGTTGCCCGATTCCACCAGCTCTCGCTACACGCCTAATCTCAAGGTGTATCCCTGCTCCATCCACATCGACGGAGCCTTCGACTGGCTGAAGCCCGGCATGAACGCGAAGGTGGAGATCATCATCAGCCAGCTTGATGATGTGATGTATGTGCCCATCCAAGCCATCGAAGTGGAGCAGGATCACCACTTCTGCTACGTCAACGAAGGCGGTGAACTGGTGCGTCGCGAGGTCAAGACAGGCGGCTTCAACGATGAGTTCATCGAAGTGCAAGGCGGCCTTAAAACGGGCGAACTGGTCGCCCTAGCGATCCCCAAACGCTCGACACTGGATGGCCCCGTGGATGTGGTCGCGCCCAAGCCCGGTGCAGCTCCGAAGACGCCAGCGAAAAAGGAAAAAGGTCTCGCGAAGAGCTAGCATGGCCGAGCCCATCATCAGTCTCATCGACATCTGCAAGACCTACCGCATGGGCGACATGGAGTCGCATGTGCTGCAAGGTTTGACGCTCGATATTTTCCCCGGCGAGTATGTCTGCATCATGGGGCCATCGGGCTGCGGCAAGAGCACCTTATTGAACGTCCTCGGCTGCCTCGACCAGCCCACCAGCGGGCAGTATATTTTGGGGGGTCAAGACGTGGCGCAGCTCGATGACGACACGCTTTCCCAGGAGCGCTGCCGCAAGCTCGGCTTCATCTTCCAGAGCTACAACCTCATCCAGCAGCTCACGGTGCTGGAGAACATCGAAGTGCCGCTCTACTACCGTGGCGAACAGGACAGCGTGATGCGTACCCGCGCCACCATGCTTGCTACAAAAGTAGGCTTGGAGCATCGCCTGCACCATCGCCCCAATGAACTCAGCGGTGGCCAGCAGCAGCGCGTGGCCATTGCTCGTGCTCTCGCCAACGAGCCTCTCGTCATCCTTGCCGATGAAGCCACGGGCAACCTTGATTCCAAGTCCGGGCAGGAGATTCTCGGCGTCTTCGATGACCTGAACCGTGCGGGCATCACGCTCATCTTTGTGACTCACGACGAGCGTATGGTCGAGCGCTGTTCGCGTGTGATCCGCCTGCGCGATGGCGTGCTGGATCGCGATGAAAAGGGCCGTGGTCGTGGCGATCGCTGAGGCGCACTTTGTTACGGCTCAGGCTCGGCATTGGTTGCTGCTTAGCTTGTAGTCGTCTAGCCTCGCTCTTCATGCCTAGCCGACTTCTTCGCCTATTCGCCGCCATCCATAGCGGTTCCGTTCTCGTCTTTGCCTACCCTGGCTGGAGTCTTGAAGCTTGTGTGTGGCTGTGGCTTTATCCCTTGCTGGCGGCGCTGTGGCTGGGGCAACCGCAGGAGGTTCCTGCGCTCACGGGCAACGGGTTGCGGCGGGTGTGGCAGCGCACGCGGCCTGTACGTGGGCCGTTCGGGCTGGGGTATCTCGCGGGGCTTTGTTTCTTTGTGCCCAACTTATTTTGGCTGCGGCATTCGTCGCGGGTGGTCATGGGTATGGCGGAGGATGATCGCTGGCTAGGCTGGCAGGTGGAGAGCTTGGGCCTAGCGGCGGTGGCGGGGATGACGTTGTTCCTCTCGCTCTACTTCGCGGTGTGGGCGGCCTTTGCGGCACTCGTCGCGAGGCCACGCCGCGTGGTGTTGCAGCAGGGCTCGTGGATCGAGGCTTCGCTGGAGTCGCTGCGTTCGGCTTTCCTGGCGGCTGCGGCGTGGGTGGTGTGCGAGTGGCTGCGGGGCATCATTTTCACGGGCATGGGCTGGAATGGCCTGGGCGTGGGGCTGTGGCGCAATGCGGTGCTGATCCAGGCGGCTGATCTCGTCGGGGTTGCGGGGCTTTCCTTCACGCTGGTTTTTCTCTGCTGCGTGGTCTTCAACACGGCTCATCGCATGGTGTTGCAAAAGCAGATGGGTCGTCCGCTGCGTTACCATTTTGACGTGTTGGTGGCGGTGATGCTGCTGGCGGCGCAGATGGCCTATGGCATTCGCATGGTGAAGCCGGGAGTGCCTGTCGAGACGGTGCCGCTGCGGGTGGCGATGGTGCAGTTGAATATCTCGCAGGCGGCTCGCTGGACATCGACGGATCAGGATACCTTCGACATTTATCAGCGCTATGAAGAGCTGACGCGGCTGTATGGCGAGGCTCGCGATGGCAGTGGGCATTCGCCCGTGGATCTGGTGGTGTGGCCCGAGAGTGCGCTGGGGTTTCCGTGGGCGGCGAGAGGGCACACAGATTATTTTAATGACCTGCTGAAGCTCGGCGATTTTTCATTGCTAAGCGGTGCTGATTCGCTGGAGGTGGCGGGGCCGTCGCACACCAGTGCGGTGCTGATGCGGCGCGGGATCGACAGTGCGCAACTGCACCACAAGGTGCATCTGGTGCCCTTTGGCGAGTACCTGCCACTGCGCGAGGAGTTGCCCTTCATGCAGACACTGCTGGGCGGGGTGCTGCCGGGTGACTTCCGTCCTGGCGATAAAACTGAGCCGTTGCAGATCGACGATAGCGCGGTGCAGATCATCCCGCTTATTTGCTTTGAAGACACGGTGGGCAGGCTGGCTCGTGCGTTCGTGCGCGATGCGCCGCAGGTGATGGTGAACATCACCAACGATGGCTGGTTCTTGCACAGCGCGGAGTCGGAGCAGCACATGGTGAATGCGTTGTTCCGCGCCATCGAGCTGCGCCGTCCGCTGTGCCGCTGTGCAAATACGGGGGTGACTTGTTTCATTGATGAGCGGGGCACGATTCTCGCGCGGTTGGCTGATCCCGAGACGGGGAATACGTTTATCGAGGGTGTGCTGCCGGGCACGGTGCAGGTGGCGAAACATCCGCCGATGACGCTGTATGCGCGTTGGGGCGATTGGTTTGCGGTGGTGATGCTGGTGGTGTGTGGGTTGGCTGGGGTGAGGCGCGCACGGGGTGGGAGATAAGGTTGGCGGCAACTGCGATAGGTTATTTAAGCGGCAACCACGGATGAACACGGAGAACACGAATTCGGAATTTCTGATGGCCATGGTCATAGCTATCGAAGGGTGATTAATTTTTCCAACAAACGCCAATCGGCTGCGTCTCCCTATACCGACGTCACCTGCATGGATCCTGCGCTACGCCTTTTCCACGACACCCTTCAGCGCTACGAGCGGCCACTCATTCGGTATGCTTACAGCCTTGTGGGGCAGTTGGATGATGCCCGCGACATCGTGCAGGATGTGTTCCTGAAGTTCAGCCAAGCGATGGGTTCTGTGGATCCAGAAAAGCTCGCGCCTTGGCTGTTCACTGTGTGCAAAAACCGTTCCACTGACCACCTCCGCAAGAACCGCCGCCTCGTATATATGGAAACTGAAACACTCGATCTGGAGACTGCGCCCAACGCTGAGCCAAGCGAGGGAATGGAGCAGGCGGAGGCGGCGGTGGAGTTGCGCAGGCTGATGCTCGCCCTGCCGGAAAAGCAGCGCGAGGCGATCCGCATGAAGTTCATCGCGGGGCTCAGTTACAAGCAAATCAGCGAGGCGATGAAGACCAGTGTGGGCAACGTCGGCTACCTCATCCACCACGGCGTCAATACCATGCGCGAAGAGTGGCTCGCGCTTGAAGGCAGTGCGGTGCCCGCTCTTCATTAACCCAAGCCAAAACGATATGATCAAACCTGAAGAACTCACTGCTTGGACGCTCGATGAATTGAGCGTCGATGATGCGGCACGCGTGGAGGCTGCGCTCGAAGCCGCGCCGGAAATCGCGAGCCGTGCGGTGGACACGCGTGTCTTTTGCAGCTTGCTCACGGAGCATCTGGGCCGTGGTGAGGACACGCTGACGAGTGAGCAGCGACGGGCGCTGTTGGCCCATGTGTCGCGGCATACGGCTGGGGTGTGGCGTGGTGAGGCCGCGAGACAGAGTTTCGATGCGGTGTCGCGTGCTAGGTTTTTGATCACCCGGCACCGGGCTCTTATTGGCGTTGCCGCTGCGGCGGCGTGTTGGGCGCTTTATGTGGGCCTGCGTACGGTGCCCGAGGCACCGCTGCCTGTGCCGGGCATAGCGAGCGCGGAGGATCGCCCGTTGTCCGAGCAGGTGCTCGTGCAGCAAGCCAAAGCGGAGGCGAGCAAGGGCCGCTACGACTTGGCGCAGCAGCGGCTGCAACAAGCCCTGGCCAAGCGCCCTGGCGATGTGGAGGCGCGTGAGTTGCTGGCGAAGATCGACTCGACGATGAAGGCCTTCCGCGACTCCAAAGTCATGCCGCAAAGCCTGCCAAGGCCCACGGACTCGATCGTGCTGGATGCGGTGAAACAACCCAAGGCTGCCAACACTGTCGTGGCAGCGACAACGGTGCAGCCCTCGCGAACAGGTAGTGTGGTGGGCAGCACGAGGCCAGCGGCTAGCGATGCTGCGGCGATGCTGTCAAAGGACTCGTCTAGCAGTTCGTCGATGCCTGCGAATGATCCCAAGCAAGTCGGTGGTGGCTACAACCCGAACAAGCTGAAGCGCATCGAGCGTGTGGGATTTGGAACGGGCCCGCAGGTGGCGGCCACCGACGCGAACATCCCGCCGAAGGGGGATTTGATACTGTCGCCAGACGGAGTGCCAGTGCCGATGCTGGGGAGTGATAATGAAGTCTGGCTGGCTGCGCCTGAGTATCCGGTGAGTGTTTATGAGCCCAATGACATGCCTGAGTTGCGTTACTCAACGCTTTACCTCGGCGATAACTGGTCGGCTTTTATGGAGCACCCTTTTCCTCCACGGATCATGCTGAATGACCCACGCTTTTTGCGGGTCGATCCTCGGACAGGTGTGGCCGATCCGCTCGCGATGCCTGTGGTGCTGCCTAAGCTCGGGACGGCACTGCGACTGGGCGAGCCTTTCGGGCCTGGTGCGCTAGGCGAGGGATGGCAACCGCTGCGTATTGGCGAACTGCATCCCGTGGATCCCCTCGGAGGCGGGTTTTTGCAGAGATAGCGCCTCGTGTGGCACTCTACCTCGCTGTTGCCCAGATGCCGAGCTTGTGCTCGCGGGCGTACTTGGCGTGGTCGTTGAGTTCGCGGGCGTAGCTGATGGGGGTTCGTTTGTCGTCGGGCAGGGGGGTGGTGAGGCTGCCGATTCTTGCGTAGCCGTTGCGGACTAAAAGGTCGGCGAGGTAGGCACGTTTGCCAGGTTCATGCTCGATGGTGATGAGGGCGTAATAGCGGTCGAGATTGGGCACGCGTTCCCAGCGGGTGAAGATGGTGAAGGGGCGGTTCTTGAGCAGGGTGCGCACGTAGTCGAGGGCGGCGCGACCGGTAGCGACGACGTTTTCACGAGTGGTCTTGCCGAAAAAATGGGCCTGCTCATCGACGCGCTGCGGGTGGGTGAGGGTGGCGTCGAGGGCATCGACGAAGTAGAGGACGAAGATGTGCTGCTCGCCGCCGACGCGGAGGGTGAGGGTGTCGGCTTCATTGCTGGCGGTGTCGATGAGTTCGGCTTTGGGGAAGGCGAGGAAGCGTTCTGCAACGGGGCGCAGGGTGGGGCCGCTTGCTGCGTTTGGCAGGGTGGAGGCGACGGGGGTGGCAATGGCGATGGGTATGGCGACGGGGACGCTGCGATGGCTACGCAGGAACATGGCGACGAGGGCTACGACGAGCACGAGGACGCAGGTGATGGTGAGGTTGAGGAGGCTTTCGCGGACTTCCATGGGGGAGGAACATCGAACATGAACGTCGAACATCCAACATTGAACATCGAATCACTGAAGGGCGCTATTTCGTGGCTCAGTTTTGGGTGTTCGATGTTCGCCTCTACTTCACTATGCCGCCGCCCGATCGGGGCTTGAGGAAGGCGGCGGCTCTTTCTTTGGCCGCAGCGGCGGTGAGTTCTTCGAGAAAGGGGATGCTGGGGGCGCTTTTTTTCTCTTTGAGTTGCTCATAGACGAGGGTCATGACGCGGGAGCCTTCTTCGATCATTTCATCGTTGGAGCCGCCTTGGAGATTGACGACGCAGGCCCCGACGATGTAGGCGCGGAGGAGGTCGAGTTCCAGGCCGTTGGCTTTAGCCTTCATGGCATCCAGGGCGGGGGTGAAGGCTTCACCGGGGAAGCTGACTTCGTAGTTGGGACTGTCCTTGGTGAAGGCGAGAAGGCTGTCGGCGGTGCTACGGCTTTTGTCGGTGAGGGGGGCGGAGAGGTAGAGGTGGCAGAGCTTGAGCATCTCGGGGATGATGGCGGGCTCGCGGATGCACTGCAAAAAGGCGTTGATGAAAGTGTTGCGGATGGCGGCGTCGGCCTGGAATTGGGTCTCGCGCATGATGATGCTGAGGTGGACGTAATGATCCTGGTAGAGGATGAGGCCGAGCCAGTGCTTGAGCGGGGGATGCTCGTTGGCTTTGGCGGGGTCGGCGGGGCCGAGGGTCATTTGCTGAATGAGCATGGGGATTTCGCCAAGCTGCCAGAGGGGGATGGAGCGGACTTCGAGGCTGCCTTCGTCGGTGGTGCGGTAGCCGTTGGCGACGGCGTTGGGCTGGAGGTCTGCCATGAGCTTTTCTAGCTCGGCTTGCATGACGGTGACGACGGTGTCGTCGGGGGGGACGCGTGTAGGCGTGGGGTAAATGAGGATGTCGCTGCGGATGTCCTTTTTTTCGTTGAGATAGCTGAGGGAGATGCCTGCGCTGGTGCGCTTGTCGCGGAAGCCGACGCGCAGGACGAAGTCGCCGAGGTGCTGGGGCCAAGAGAGGTCGGTGCCTTCATGCTTGTACGGGCGACCATCGGGGCTGAGGGTGAGCCAGTCGCCCAGTTTCTCTTTGGCTGCGGTGGGCTCGGTGGGGGCCGCGAAACAGAGGCCGAGAAGGCTGGCTGCGAGGGCGAGGCAGCGTATGAGGGAAGGGCGTGGGGCGAGCATGGGGGCGATGGGTTCTATGCTAGAACTTCATGCACGCTCTGGGCATAAGCTCAACTCTCTGTTTTTCACAAGATGAGCTGAGGCTGTGATAAAAGGGCGGCGGAGTGTGGACGAGCCTCCACACGGTGCAAAGGGATGGGCACCAGCGCGGCTAGCTGGCGATGCGTTTTTTGGCGAGGGTGGTGTCGTTGCTTTTTTGAATGGTGGCTGGGGCTTGGGACGTGGCGGCTTCGTCTTCAGCAGTGAGCTTGGCTGCGGCGACTTGGGCGAGGATGCGGGCGGAGATGACGGGGCGCTTGCGGCGCAGGAGGGCATGGATCTCGCGCATGGGGTTCCAATCTTTGGGTTTGGCTATGCCCTTGCTGAACCACTGGAGGCCCAGGGTGACCCAGGTGGCTCGCCACTGCTCATAGGTGATGCCTTGGACGTCGTCGGAGTAGCCTGATTCGTAGCCGCAGGCGGGGCAGATTTCATGGGACGCGCCGCCTGAGGTGGTGCGCTGGGGGTTGGCGAGTTGGCGGTAGCCGCAGACGGCGCAGACGCAGTTGTTGGATTGTGTTTTATGAGTGTTCACGAGTGTGTATTTGGTTGGTAGCTTATCGATTGTTAAATTCATTGGGCGTGATGCTGCGACCTGGTTGCCGTTGCCAGTAGCTGGGGCTGCCAGGTTTGAAGAAGGTCTTGGCGGTGCCGTCGCGGTTGTAGGCGGCGAAGGTGCCTGTTTTCCCATCCCATACGCGCAGGGTGCCGTCGCGGTCGAGTTTCATGGGGAGGGTGTCGCGTTTGGCACGTTGCAGGAAGTGCCAAGCTTGGGCGGCATAGTCGTCGGGGGACTTGGCTTGGAAGTCGTGCCCGTGGCGGTCGTAGTGATCCTGGAGGCTGCCGAGGTAGCCCCAGGTGTCTCGGGTGGGCGGTGCCTTGGGCAAGGAGGCAGCTTTGGCGGGTAGGGCGCTGCTGTTACTTGTCGCGGTGGTGGGCGCGGCTCTCGGTGTCGTGGTGCTGGTGGCGGTAGCGGTGCCGCTGCCGAGACTGAAACTGCCGCTGCCGAGCTTTTCTCGGGCACTGGCTATGGCGAAGTGATAGGTGAGGCTAGGCTGGAGGTTTTCTATCGTGACGCTGTGCTGCTGGGCGAGAAATCCAGAGGCACGCTGGTCGAGGAAGTCGGGCTTGGTGCCGTAGTTGACCTTGCTGCCACAGACGACGTCAGTAGTCCAGGTGATGGTGGCTTTGCCTTCTTGGATGAGGACTTTGGGGCCTTCGGTGAGGGTCAAGGCGCTGGCAGGCGCAACAAGGGCTAACAATGACAGAACGATGCCGCAGATGGCGGAGGTCGTACGGTGGAGGAGAAGAAATGTCATGAGGTAGCCCATTAGGACTACGTCACTCAATTTACGTTCGATGCGCAAGATTACATTTTTAGACTTTCGGCCAATTTTTTTGCCTTGCTTTATTCGGTAGTGATCACGAGTTCGGCGAAGCCGGTGCGTGCATCGTGTTCGCGATGAAAGGCGAGTCCGTCGAGGACGCCGATGACGATTTCTGCGGTGGTGTGGATGATGCTGCCTTCTTTGAGATGCCCGCCGAGGGTGTGGCCTTTGGCGTCGCTGACGGCGAGGTGGAGGTGGGAGCCGCCGAAGCTGGCGAGGGTGCCGGTGAGGTTGACGATTTCCAAGGGGCCGCGGATGGTGGTGATGTCGCCATGGCCAGCGTAGCGGAGCTTGGCGACGTCGAGGCTGCCGACGCAGGAGAGAACGCAGGCGGCACGCCAACTTCTCTCCCAGCAGAGGCGGTCGAGGCGTTGCTTGAGGTCTTCTCCGGGGTTGAAACGAATGGCGTAGATTTGCATAGGAGTGGGAGGGCTAGCGGATGTCGATTGTTGCGTGGGCTGGCAAGCTGGCAAGCACTTCCAACAGGTCTTCGCGACGCAGGGCGATGCAGCCTGCGGTGCCGGGGTAGCCGGGGCGGGCGATGTGGAGGAAGATGGCGCTGCCTCTGCCAGGGATGATGGGCTGGTCGTTCCAGCCGATGACGGCAAAGATGTCGTAGAGGTCGTCGTCGCGCCAGAGTCGCTCGTGGCTGGCGGGGTGAGGGAGGGTGATGGGTTGGTTGTAGTCGGGGTGGCTGGCGTCGTCGCACCAGCCGTCGGTGGCGGTGAGGGGCTGGATGGGCAATCTCGTGTGGGGCGGGGTGGCGAGTTTGTCGGGCCGGTAATAGACTCGGCGGAGGGTGAAAATGCCGGCTGGGCTGCGACCGTCGCCTTCGTGTTTGTCGCTGGAGATGCCGCTTCTACCGATGGCGCAGGGGTAGGTTTTACCCGCGCAGGTGAGGCTGTGGTTGCGGACGAGGAGGGTGGCTGGTGCGGTGAGGTGCTGAAGGCCAAGCCAAGCGATGAGAGCTGCGACGATGAGGCTGCTGAGGAGGAGGCTCTGGCGACGTGTCATGCGGGCTGAAGGTGGCGGGTGGGTGCTTCAGCGAGGTGGCGCATTACCCGAGGGCGGTCTCGCCTTGGGGTTCGACTTCGATCTCGACGAGGCCTTGGTCGAGCTTGGGAGTCCAGCGTTTGTTGCGGTTGATGTTGGGCAAGTCGGAGCGCGAGAGGTGGACGCCTTGGCGGTGGATGTTGCAGAGGATGCCGATGCTGATCATGGCCATGATGAGGCTGGTGCCGCCGTAGCTGACGAAGGGGAGGGGGAGTCCTTTGTTGGGCAGGATGCCGGTGGTGACGCCCATGTTCATGAGCCCTTCGAGGCCGAGCAGGGTGGAGAGGCCGAAGCCGAGTAGTTTGCCAAAGCGATCGGGGGCGTAGCAGGCGATGCACATGCCGCTGATGACGATAAGGACGAAGGCGAGGACGACGAGGAGGGTGCCACGCAGGCCGAGTTCTTCGCCAGCCATGGGGAGGATGAAGTCGGTATGGGCTTCGGGGAGGGAGTACATTTTCACACGTCCCTGGCCGGGGCCGACGCCGGTGAGCCCACCTGAACCGAAGGCGAGGGCGGAGTTGCGTTGCTGGCGATTGCTGTCGTCGAGTTCCTTGCGCTGTTGCTCGGTGAGGGTGCTAAGGTCGATGTACTGGGCGAGGACGGGCACTTGCGAAGCGAAGGCCTTGGCTCGGTGCATACGGTTGGGGGTGAACTTGATGGCGAGGACGAGGGAGACGAGGGCCACGGTGGCGATGATGGGCATGTAGCGCATTCTGGCTCCTGCGACGGTCATTAAACAGGCACCCACGCCGACGGTGATGATGGCGGAGCCGAGATCCATCTCGCCGCCGATGAGGCCGACGATGATGAGCATGAGGCAGAAGGGCAGGACGAAGCCGCGCCAGAAGGTGGTCGTATAGAATTCATTGCGGGCGTAGTAGCCTGCGAGGAGGATGCAGAGGGCGATCTTGGCATATTCCGAGGGCTGAAGGCGGATGCCATGAATGCCTAAGGTGTCGAGGCCAATCCAGCGTGAGGCTCCATTGACGCGCTGCCCAACGCCGGGGACGTAGCAGAGGATGAGGGTGACGATGGCGAGGCTGAAGAAATACCAGCGCCATTCGAGGAGCTTCTGATACGGCAGCATACAACAGCCCGAACCACAGAGGACACCAAGGAGGATCCAGATGAGTTGCCGCTTGACGGTGTAGTAGTTTTCACCGCCCCCCTCGGGCGTGTAGTAGCTGGCGCTGGCTAACATGACGATGCCCAGGACAAGCAGGAGCATGACCGAGGCGATGAGGAAGATGTTGGTGCGTCGGGCCATGAGGGAAGGACTATAATGAATGATGAATTCAGTGGCGAAGACCCTTCAGACCTACGGCTCATGGAATCACTAAAGCGCGCCCTGGAGCTAGCCTTGTGGGGTCTTTGATGTTGTTGGCCTTTTGCAGAGCTTCGAGGGAGACTTTGTGCTTCCTGGAAAGGCTGTAGAGGGTGTCGCCTTTGGCCATGGTGATGCGGGTGCCACTGGTGCTTTTTTTCGTGCTGGCGACTTCGGTCGGTTTCTTGGTGGGGGTGGCTTTTTTGCTGGGAGGCTCTTCGGCTTGCTTTTTGACGACGGGAGCTTTGCGCTCATCATTCTCAAGGGCACGGCGAGTTGCCGATGGGGTGGGGACGGGCCGGGGTTGGGGGGCGATGGTGCGGCGTGGTTCTTCGTTGGCTTGTTTGGCGATGGTTTTGGTGGCCGCTGGGGGGGCTTGTCTCGCGGGTGCTGGGGCTTCGTTTTTCGTGATCGCTGCGGGGGTGCTCAGAGGGCGGGTGACGGTGAGCAATTTGGGCTCTGGGGCGGGTGTGGGGGCGGGAGGCGGGGAAATGGAGTTGGCCACGGGGACGAGGGCTGCGACGTTGGTGGGGGTCACGGGGATGGCCGCTGGTACTTTGGCGGGAACGGTAGCAGGGGCAGCTGCGGTGGGCGGTGGGAGGGCGAGGCGCACGCCTGGCTGGATGGTGGTGCCACCGTTTTTGTCGAGCTGATTCAGGGTGATGAGTGCGGCTTTGTCCACGCTGTGCTGAGCGGCGATGGAGTCGAGGGTATCGTGGGAGACGACGAGGTGACTGCTGCTCGTGGTGATACTGCTCGCTGGTGTGGGCAGCGAAGGGGCGAGGGCTGTCGCTGCGGGCCTAGTTGCCGTCGTCGCGCTGCTGCGCTGCAAGGCGGAGGGCTTGCTACTGGATGAGCTGTCGCCGACAAAATCGTAGAGTATGATGCCGCCGATGACGAAGACATGGATGAGGAGCATGACAATGAACATGCGCCCCAGGCCGTTGTTGGGCTCATGCTGAGTCCATTCGCTTTCTTGGGTGACGTTGGCCGCGACACGATGACGCTCACGCTCGATCATATTCAGCACGGAGGATTTGGATTTCTTGCTCATGGTGGGGGTGGGTGAGGTGAAGGCCGAATGGCGGATTTTAGCGACTGAAGCACAGGATATTAAAAAAGTCAGCAAAAGTTAACTAAATTAATGAGTGGGGGCACTATCGCTGATGGGACGGTGCCGGAGCGGGTATTCCCAGGCTTTGACATGCACTCGCGCACACGAGCCTGAGCGCTTGCCGCTGGCTCTGTCTCGGCTTGCCGATTGGCTTGGCCTAAGGTGTGAGCTTCCTTCGTTTATGCAGACACGGAAAGCAGGGTTAACAACCCAAGCAGCATGAACACAACAGCCCAATCTCAAGTGACCCAAAACAAAGTGAAGCGGCGTCAGTATGACGAGCCGTTCAAACGCGACGCCGTCGCCCTCCTGGAGGGCGGGCGCGGAGCGACCCAGCTCGCTCGCGAGCTAGGTATCTCGCAGTGGAACCTGCGCGACTGGAAGGAACTCTACGGTGCTGGCAGCGCCGTAGTGAGTCCCAAGGCGCGTAGCGCCGCTGGGACGAACGCAGGCGCTGCCAGCACCGTAGCGTTGGCCGTGGCCCTCGCCGACCTGCGCCGCGAACTCGACGCCACCATCCGCCAGCGCGACATTTAAAAAAAAGCCTTGGCCATCGTCTCCCAGGAACCTGCGAGCGCTACACGCTGATCAACGAACTCCGCCACGACCACCCCACCATGAACATCCGAGAAGCCTGCACCACCCTGGAAGTCAGCCCCAGCGGCTACTATGCCCAT
>JANOAR010000296.1:0-1862 GCA_031411235.1 Verrucomicrobiota bacterium
GGTGCTCACGAGAGGACTCGAACCTCCACGATGTTACTCACTAGAACCTGAATCTAGCGCGTCTACCAATTCCGCCACGTGAGCATTGCCTGTCGGCGCGGGCCGCGATAGTCCACAGCCCGCCACTTAGATCAACCGGAAATAAGCCTGAAAGCCACGATTCAGCGGGTGACAGTGGTTGTTGCCCGAGGTTGCCAGACAATCTGATGCTCGGCCTTCACCACCAATGGCACCCGATCAATTGTGGCAGGGCCTACGCATGAAATGACGTTATAAACCTGGCGATTTGAATTCTGGTTTTGGGCAAAGGTTCAAGTTGTACAATTACCATAATTAGCAAATAGAGTATGGGTGAAGCCAACACCCTCCTCTTTGCTCCCCATCATCGACACTGCTCAAGCCCTCGAAAACCTCCGCCGCCACTTTGCCTCCTTGGTTGATGCGCGTGTCGCCGGACGTACCCTTTATCGTCTCGATGAGACGCTCATGCTCGCCTTCTGCGCCATGCTCTGTGAGTACGAGAGCTATGAAGAAATGGCCCTCTTCGCACGCTCGGAGATCGACTGGCTGCGCAGCTTTCTAGAACTCAAGAACGGCACGCCATCGCACGATGTCTTTCGCAACCTCTTTGCCATGGTCAAAGCCGAAGCCCTGGTGGATGTCCTCAGCCTCTGGTGCGGGGAACTTAGCGGCAAGCACATCGCCATTGATGGCAAAGCGCTGCGCGGCACCTATGATGCCAAGGCCGAGAAGTGCCTCCTCCATGTCCTGCGTGCCTGGGTCGGCGAGCACCGACTCAGCGCAGGCCACGTCACCTGCTTGGCGAAGAGCAACGAGATAGAAGCACTGCCACGCCTGCTGCAAATGCTTCAGCTCAAAGGAGCCACCATCACCATGGACGCGATGGGCTGCCAGTGCGCCGCTATTGAGCAAATCCACGCCCAAGGAGCCGACTACCTCATCGCCCTCAAAGCCAACCAAAAGGGCACCTTCCAAGCCGTGAAGGCCCACTTTGACGCCCTGGATGCAGAGCCCGCGCCAGCCGGCCATCTTTACCATGAGAGCAACGAACTGAGCCACGGACGCTACGTGCGCCGCGAGTGCCAAGTGAGCGCCAACATCGACTGGTATGACAAGAGCTGGAAGTGGCATGGGTTGCAGAGCGTCGTGCGCATGCGCCGCTACACCCATCGCGGCCAGCAGAGTGGCGAACTGTTGGAAGAGACGCACTACTTCATCAGCAGCCTAGCGCCCGATGCCAAGCGCCTCGCCCAGCTCATCCGCGACCACTGGAGCGTGGAGAACAGTTGTCACCATGTGCTTGATGTGACCTTCAGCGAAGACCACTGCCAAGTGCGCGATACCAACGCCGCGCACAGCCTCAGCGTCCTGCGTGAAATGACCGCCAGCCTGCTCAAAGCCCACCCCGCCAAAGCCTCCATTCGCCTGAAACGCAAACGCGCCGCTCTCGAACCGGCCTTCCGTAATCAACTCCTCGCTCTCATCCCCCTCAGTTTTGATGCGTAAGCCCTGCAATTGTGGCGTTCGAGCTAAATCTTCGGCTTGCTCGCTGTGCAGCCGCTGACCACAGTCGCCGCCCATGAATAAGTCTATCGGTCTTGGTTGTCTCGCCCTCGTGCTCGCTGCGGTTGCTATCCTCGGGATGGGCGGCTGCTCCAGCTACAACGGCCTCGTCTCACAGCAGCAGAACGTCGAGAAAGCCTGGGCGCAGGTGGAGACGGTGTATCAGCGGCGGCTCGATCTCATCCCCAACCTAGTCGCCACCGTCGAAGGCCAGGCCGGGTTTGAAAAGAGCACGCTCACCGAGATCGCGACCGCGCGCGCCTCGATCAATCAGATCC
>JANOAR010000297.1:0-12003 GCA_031411235.1 Verrucomicrobiota bacterium
GACGCTCACACTGAACTCTTCGCCTTCATCGACTCCTACTACAACACCCAACGCCTCCACTCCTCCCTCAACTACCGTTCCCCCAGCCGCTTCGAGGCCGATATCGCCCTCGCTAACTAATTCACTTTTGGTCCAAATATACGTGGCATCTCATTCTGATTTCTTCAGCCCGTCGCGGCTGCTTTTGAAGTATGGCACGAAATTGAAACACTTGATGTAGTAGTGGGCAATTCGGTGAACCAGAACGCACTTCCCAGTTTTTGACATTGAAAGCGCCAAAGGCTTCTTCGCAAAGAGGGTGGACAACGCTTTCGTTTCCGTCGTGCATCCGACTTTTGGAAATCCAAAACCGAGTGCCGAAGAAGGGGGCTCGGTGAATTCAATCACAGGAAAAACTAGAGGTCTGAACTGCTGAACAAAACGGCGCAAGCTTGGTAGTTCGAATGTGCCCGAGTAAATCGACTCTAGACAGGAGGATGGTGACATTCTGTTTTACGCCATCAAACAACTGACCGGGATTTGAGTCGCTTTCAAAATTAGCCAACCAAGTCTCACCGGCATTTTTAACGATCCTTTGAATAGGTGCCATTCGTTCTGTGCATACAAGGCTCATTGGCACAATGAGTCCCAGGCGTTTGAATCGCGAAGTGAGGTGATAGCATCGTTCAACAACTGGAGGCCAAAGGTTGTTGCATTCCCAACTCGTTAGATTGCGTGGAACATAGGTTCTAGATGCGCGCGACAATTCTACCCAAGGTGGATTGCCGATGATCACATCGAACCCGCCCTTGTTCATGATGCCGTAGAACTCGATGAACCAGTGGAAGGGCTGGTGGGACTTGCGCCACTTGGTGAAGGCGGTGTCGGTCTTGAGGTTGCTCTTGTTGTAGTCGCTGGCGAGGAAGCGGTCGAGCTGGTCGCGCATGACTTCGAGCGTGCGGTGCAGGCTCTGCTTGGCGCTGCGGAACTCGGCGGCATCCATCTTCGTGGCTTCCTGCAACTGGTGGAAGCGTTGGAAGGCGCGGTCGGCATCCTCGGCCTGTTCTTCAATGCGGCGGTAGTCGTCGAGGCTGTGCTCGATGCCGCCGAGGAGGAGCTGGCTGGCCTTGCCGCCGCCCTGATGCTCAGTGAAGGCGCGGCGGATTTCGGCACGGCTGGCATAACCAACGAGGGTATTGCCGGCGCGGATGTTGAAGTCGATGTCGGGCAGGGGCTCTACTTGCTGGCCGGGCTCAAGCTGCGCGGCGAGCTTGAGGAAGAGGCGGAGTTTGCAGATTTCCACGGCTTCTTCCATGATGTCCACGCCGTAGAGGTTGTGGACGATGATGGTCTTGTGGATGTAGTAGCCCTCGTTGGGGTGCGCGGCGGCGTGGTCGAGGATAGCTTTGATTTGCTTTTCCCACAGAGGATGCTTCGCGCGGCTGTCCTGCTGTCCTGCTGTCCTGCTGTCCTGCTGTCCTGCTGTCCTGCTGTCCTGCTGTCCTGCTGTCGTAATGCCAATCTGTCAATAGAGCGCGGAAGCGCTGCAAACAGGCGGTGTAGAGCGGCTCCAGAATCTCCAGCGCGGCGAAGAGGAAGGCACCGGAGCCGCAGGTGGGGTCGAGCACGGAGAGCTTCTTCAACTGGGCAAAGAAAGCAAGCAGCAGCGAGGCATCGGCGCTCTCGATGACATCCTGGGCAAACTGGCGGATGTCGAGGTTGAGCGTGACGAAGTCGTCGATGCTCTTCACTTCACCCGCGCGCAGTTTGGCCCGCAAGTCATGGCAGCGTTGGTGACGCGCGATGGTCTCGCGCCAGATTTCGGTGGGCAGACCATGAGATGATGGCGTGGTGGTGTTCCAGTCTTTGCGCCGCTTGATGAGGTCGGGCTGTGTGGTGTCGAGGCCAGTGCTGATGTTCTTGGGCAGTGAGGCTTGCCAGTCCTCCACGCTGCTGCCTGCGCCACGTCGCACTGCTTCGTAGATGTAGCGGTCGGGTTCGGCCTGGAGAAGCTGCCATGCTGCCGCTGGCAGCTTGTCCGCCACCGCGTGGAAGAGGAAGGGGATGATGCAGTTCTTCGAGATGTATTCGGTGATGTCCTCCTTGGTGTAGTAGGCACCCATCTCCTTCTGGTTGGTGTATTTCTCGAAGACGTAGCCGAGGATTTCAGGGTTGATTTCATTGCCGTTGGCAAGCGGGCTGTCGTCGAGGTGCCAGTCGAACTGGTCGAAGAACGCGAAGACTTTTTCAAAGGCTTCATCCGGGATGCTGATGCCGGGGTGATCACGCTCGATGGGGTGCTCGTCAAAGATGCCGCCATTAAGGTAGGGGATGGTGCCGATGAGGGCGGCGAGTTCCTTGCTGCGTTCTTGCGAGCCGAGTCCTTCATGGAACAGACGGCGGAGGAACGAGCGATAAAAAGAGTGGAACTTGTCCTTGCCCACCTCCCCCTGCACGCGGGCGAGGCGACTGGAGAGGTAATGCTGATCGCCATCCAGAAAACCCTTCCGCTGGAGGAAGTAGCAGAACATGATGCGGTTGAGCATCAGCGAGGTATACCAAGCCTGGAGGCCAGTGTCGGACAGGCCTTTGATGAACTGCTGGAAGGTGTCCTTCTGCTTCTTGAAGAGTTCGTAAAAGCGCTTGGTGACGCGGTCGCGGTCGAGGGTATCGGCGAGCTTGCGGACGACGCCTGTGATGTCGAGGGCGTCTTCTTCATCGAGTGTGAAGGCGATGGAAGCGAGCTTCTGGAAGAGCAGTTCGTTGGACTTGCCCGCCTCCCAAGTCAGCTCGCGCAATGACACGGGCTTGCCGGGGCGTCGTGCGGGCCACTGCCACACCTGGCGGGTCTTGGCCGCATCGGTGAAGATCAGCAGGTGCTCGCTGGCCAGTGGGGTGACGGCTTTGTCGATCTTGCGCCGTTCGTCAGAGAGAGGGATGCGGCCTTTTGCATCGGGCGGGCAATGGAGAATCTTCACGCCGCGCTTCTCGGCTACAGCATCGAGCACGAGGAAGCCGGAGCCATAAGGAATGCGCAGCTTGCTGCCCGTGGCGGCGGGCCAGTCCCAGCCGAGCGCAGGGTCGGTGAACAGGCCGGAGAAGTCGAAGGAGGCGACGGAGCGGGTGATTTCTTGGCGTTGTTCGGGAGACATGGGAAAGGGTGTTGCTGGGGCAGGAGGCGGGCGGTGATGGGGGAATGGGGAATGTGAAAAGCTGTTTGCGATTGATGAACAAAGTGGGTATCTGTGAGCAGCGACCAGTGTGGTTCAGACCTTTTCCGTTCCCGTGAACTTTAGTTCCCTGGCCGCTCCTTTTATGGATTCTGACCGGACATGCCAGTCAGCGGATTGTGCCAGCGGACTCCTGGGAATTTGCGAAAATCAGTATCGTTAGTGTGGACGATGGCGGCGTAATCGAGGGCGATGGCGGCGATTTGGGCGTCGGTGGTGAGGTTGCCTGCGGTGCCTGCCAAGGTGAGTAGCCTGAACACTTGCTGATGATGCGATTTCCCCGCGAGCACGAGTTCAAGATGTGGTTGGAGTAGCCATGACTCGACGGCGGCAACCGCATCAGCAATGGTAAGCGGCTGCTTCATCATTCGAGGCGAGGTGATGATGCGCACGAAGGCGAAGATCACAGCATGACACAGCAGAATGGGCTCGGTGCCTGAAAGGCATGTTTGCCACCATGCCTGCGCCGCTGTGTGATCCGCTGATGTGCGGTCATAAGCATAGAGCAGAAGGTTGGCATCAGGAACGATCATGGCGCATTCCGTGCCTGAATTTCGAGATAAGCTTCATCGTCGAGTTCGGCCAAAAGTTCGCTGGCCATGCGGTTGCGGCATACATCAGGATTGCCTTCTGCAAGAGGGCCAGTGATGACAAATGGCAGACTGGGCTTGGCAGATGTAATGGTCTTTCTCGGGGCTCGTTCCACCAACGCCCGCAAGGCAAAGTGAATCAACGCACCGGGCTGTTGAATGCCTGCAATGGCCGAAGCTTGGGTGAGCAGTGAATCGTCGAGAGTGAGTGTGGTTTGCATGGAAAGAGTATGCAGGCAGGCGTTAGTCAGGCAAGCACGCTGTTTGAACCATCCCCAGCGAGCACAGGATGCTGGGCTTTTTGAGGCTGGTGTCGTGGTGGTGCTCGACCACGAGCCGGTCGTCGCGGTGGAGGTTGGTGATCATGGCGGCGAGATCATCGTCGTTGATGTCGGTGCGCAGGGCGCGGTTGAGTTTATCGACGGTCTCGGTGGTAAGCGGGTGGTCATAGATGGCCTGGATGGCGGCGCGGACTTGGTCGGTGAGGAAGAGGTCGCCCTGGCGATGGCGCAGGTAGTCGGTGAGGCGCTCGTAGGCGCGGTAGCGGGAGCCGCGCTTGGGGCCGAGGCGACCGGCGTGGGTGTCGTGCGAGCGTTCTTCATGCACGAGTTCGACGGCTTTTTTTACCAAGGTGTGATGATCGCTGCGGCGTGGCAGCGCGGGAGTGTCAGGCGTGCAGGCGGCGGCGCGGAGCACGCGCACGGGGGATTCGGTGACGGTGTTGCCGTGCTCATCAAGCCACAGCAGGGCATCGTTTTCCTGCTGGGTGCGAATGTAAGCGAGCACGCCGGGCGGGGTCATGGCGGGCTGCGTGGCGCTGGGCGTGTGGGGCTTGGTGGCATAGACGACATCGGGCAGGCCCTCGATGGCTTTGCGCAGTTCGGGGTTGTTCTTGGTGGCCTGCGCCCAGATTTCATAGGCCTCGGAGGTAAGATCCACTTCATCGTCCTCGGGCTCGTCGAGAATGCCGGACTTCTCGTTGTAGAGGTCGCGCAGGCCGTCTTCGTCGCTGGCGGTGTGGTGCTCGAAGAACGATTCATCGGAGCCGACGACTTCCTCGTTTTGCTTCAACCGGTCGGTGAGGCGCTGGCGGAGTTTGATGATCTTCTCGACACCATCGGCTGGCATGAACGAGTAACAGTGAATCTCCTCGGCCTTCTGGCCGATGCGATCCACGCGGCCTGCGCGTTGGATGAGGCGGATGAGCGCCCATGGGAGGTCGTAGTTGATGACAATCGACGCGTCCTGGAGGTTCTGGCCTTCGGAGAGCACATCGGTGGCGATGAGCACACGCGTCTGTCTGGTGGGCGGATGCTCGTTCAGTTTATCGTTCGACTCGGGGGAGAATTTCCAGGCCTGAGCGGCAGGATTCTCGGACTGGCCTGTGGCACAATCGACGGAGGTCACGCCTGCTTTCGTGAGGGCGTCGCTGAGGTAGTGGGCGGTGTCGGCGAACTGGGTGAAGAGCAGGAATTTCTTCCCTGGCTGCTCCGTGTGAACGAGGCGGATGAGGGCTTGCAGCTTGTAGTCCTTTGCCGCGCTGATAGTTGCGGTGTCAGCGAGGACGCTGCGCAACTCGGCAGCGTCGTTGCGCAAATCAGCAGCAAGCGCGGGCTTGAACACGGCGGGATCTAGCCAGCGAAACAGCCTGGCCTTCGTGGCTGCAATCATGTCATAAACTTGCGCGGCAGCAGCCTGGTAATGGGCCTCGTCCCAGGCTCCGAGCGGCGGAAGTTCCAACGGCTCGTCGTCGAGATCGAGCTCGCCGTCGCTGGTGTCATTGAAACGGCTGTCGAGCAGCTCGGCAGCCTGCTGGCCAATGGGTATCTCCTTCTTGTTTTCGATGGCGTGCAGGAAGATGTAATTCCGCAGTACATGGCGGTGCAATGAGAGCTGAAAGGCGGTGGCGGAGCTTTCGAGACGCTTGAAAAGGTTGGTGCGGCAGAAGCCCATGAGGCGCTTTCCAGCTCGGGTGAGGTCGTCTATTATTTTGCCCTGAAGGGGCGGCAGGCCGTCGGGCAGCGTTTTTTTCACGTAGCCCGCGAGGCCATAACGCGGGAGTTCCAGGCGGTTGATGCCATCGACGATCTCGGGGCGGAAAAGACGAGCGCAAGGGTCTTCAAGGTCTTCGGGATCGGAGCGGAACTTGATCGCACGCGGCCTGCGCAAGGGGAAATAGGCGCGCACGCCGTCTTGCAGCGTGAGGAACCAGCGCGGGTTGCCCAGTTCACGATCATCCTTCTCGGCGTAGTTGCGGATGATGAAGGAGCGTGTGCGCCGCACCATGAAGAGGCGCATGATTTCGCGCCAGTCATCGGGCTCTGCGCTCTTCTCGAAGGCGGCAAGTGAGGCGAGGGGTGTGTTGGGGAACCGCAGTGAAAACTGCGAATCGCCAATGCCGCGCAGCAGAGTCTCGGGGCGGATGCCTATGTCTTTCTGATCCGGCACAAAAAGCCGAAGCTGGCTGGAGAGATCGAGGTAAGTCTTGTTGTAGGGCGTGGCGGTGAGCAGCACGACCTTGCTCTCGTTTTTCTCCAGATAGTTGCGGATGGCCTGGTAAGTGCGGCCTTCGCGATTTCGGAAGTTATGCGATTCGTCGATGATGACGAGGCGGTAGCGCGGGTAGTCGTCGTTGAGTTCACGCGTGACGCGGCTGTGCGAGAGCACCTTGTGGGCGCGGAACTTGAACCGGTGGGCATACTCATCCCACATTTTGGTGAGGTTCTTCGGGCATAGGATGAGCGTTTCCAGCATCTGGTCGTCGCCCATCACGCGGGCGATGGCGGAGGCGATGCGTGTCTTGCCAAGGCCGACTACATCGCCCACGAGCACGCCGCCATGTTTGTTGAGATGGCGGCAGGCGAGCTGAACGGCTTTCACCTGGAATGAGAGTAGATCGGCGCTGACATCCGTTGGCAGACGGAATTCTTTTATCCCATCCCGCGCATCGCGCGATAAGTGCCACGCCATTTTCAGATAAATATGATGGGGCGGGATGGGCTGCTCGCTGGCCCAGCATTCATCAAGAATGGCGATAAGTTCCTCGGTGATGTCGAGGCACCATCTTTGATTCCAACGATCTTCAAACCACTGCCTAAGTTTGGTGGCGGCATCCTTGTCGAGCACATCGACATTGAGTTCGCCCTGTCCGCGCAATCCAGAGAAGGTGAGATTGCTGGAGCCGAGGTAAGCAATGGTGGGATTGATGGTATCCTGCCGATGCGCGAGATAGAGCTTCGCGTGCAGTTGGTGCGCGAGGAAGAGCTTCACGACGAGGCGCTTTTCTTTGAGCTGGCGCGAGAGACGACGAAGGCCCGCCTCGTCGGCATCGGTCGGCACGCCATAAGTGAGCTGGCGGCGAAACTCAGCAGCCATCTGCACCTTCAGCCGGTGGGCCTTGCCTTGGTCGAGCCGGTCGGGTTCACCACCGGTGGCAAGCAACTTGCGCAGCTCTTCATCGGGTGCGCCATTCATGCCTACCAGCAGGCGACAAGGTGCCGGGGAGTTTTCCGGCCAAGCGGCAACCACGTCGTCGATGGAACGCCAGCCGCGAAGATTGAAATAGCCCACGCAGAAGTCACCCCTGACCGCAAGCTTCAAAGCATCACGAAGACCGTTCTGGGCAGGGTTCTCAAGGAACGGGGTGTCGATGTTGTCGAAGATGCTGGGCACGGACAAGCATTGGGGAGATGTTGTAGGAATGTCAAGCGAGCTGCTTTTGGATTCAGCAAAAACCATTCGGGAACATGACAACAGGCCATTTTTAACGGGTTCAAGTTTTTGGCGAGAAGCGGAAGCTGGAGGGATTGGAACGGCGGCGCGGGCGGGCGAAGCTTCTCGAATGTGCGAGCGGCAAATCCTGCTTGCCAAACGGGCGGTAGCATTCCTTTGCTGATGGCACTAGGGCTGGGCTGGGGGCTGAGGGAGCTTGACGCGACTGAGGAAAGGATTTTCCCGACTCGGGAAAGGCTTTTCAGTCCTCGGGTTGGCGTTTCCTCGACTCGGGAAAGGATTTCGGTGACTACGGCGTGGCGGGCGGGAGTCACGGCGCGGCGGGCGGGAGTCACGGCGCGGCTGGCGGGAGTCGCGGCGCGGCGGGCGGGAGTCACGGCGTGGCGGGCGGGAGTCGCGGCGCGGCGGGCGGGAGTCGCGGCGCGGCGGGCGGGAGTCACGGCATGGCGGGCGGGAGTCACGGCGCGGCTGGCGGGAGTCACGGCGCGGCTGGCGGGAGTCGCGGCGCGGCTGGGGGGAGTCGCGGCGCGGCGGGCGGGAGTCACGGCGCGGCTGGGGGGAGTCGCGGCGTGGAGAGCGGGAGTCACGGCGTGGCGAGCGGGAGTCACGGCATGACTCTGACTGGCGTCCCCATAGCAGGAGGCAGTCCAGCATGGCACGGACTTACGGCAGGAGTGGCTGGCCATTGAAGGCGACCGGAGCGTCGGCGTGCAGGGTTGGGGGGGCGCGTTTGGCGATCTCTTCCATGACTTCGTTGGCGTATTCCTGGAGCAGGCGCTTTTCGCGCTCGCTGAGCTGGCGCGGCTTCATGTCCATGAGGCAGAGGGAGCCGATGGGCTGGCCGTTGGGGGCGAGCAGCGGGATCCCGGCGTAGAATCGGATGCCGTGTTCCTTGAGCAGCGGATTGTTCGCAAAACGCCGGTCGCGGGCGAGGTCTTCGATGACCATCACATGGTTCTTCGCGATGACGTGTCCGCAGACCGAGACGTTGCGTGTGGTCTGGCGAGCCTTCGCGAGACTTTCGGGCAGGCCGGTCTGGGATTTGAAGAACTGCCGATCGCGATCGACGAGGCTGATGAGGGCGATGGGCACCTCGAAGATGCGCGCGAGCTTCGCCGTGATGCGGTCGAACACTGGCTCGGCTTCGGTGTCGAGCAGGTTGAGTTCGGTGAGTGCGGCGAGGCGCTCCTCTTCGTCAGCGGGGATCGGCGCGGGCGTCATCTCTTCGGTAATAGGTGGCGCAAGTCTGGCGATCTGCACGAGCGCGTGGGCCAGGGTGGTGACCACTTCATCGGCACCTGACTCGCGCAGGCGTTTGGTGGCTTCCGTCAGGCCTTCGGTCTCGCCCCAGAGGCCGACCACGATTTTTAGTTTCGGCAGGACTGCTCGCAGTTTCAGGCAGAGATAGCGGGCATGGAGGACGGTGGACGGTGCCACGACGGAAATGCACACGACATCCACGTCGGCTTTTTCGGTCAGCCCCAGCAACTCGCCAGCGACGAGCTGGGAGGGGGCGTTTTGTGCGCCGAAACCCTCCTGGCGCGCCAACTGCACGAGCATGGTGCCAGCGAGTTCGTCGCGCTCCGCGCGTGCGGGTAGGCAATAAACGCGGCAGTCTGGTGCGAGCATCAGCGCTGCGTCGGGTGCTTCGCCCGCGGGCTCGGTCTTGGCGAGTGCAACCCTTCTCGCTGGCAGCGTGGGGCGTGTGCCGAGTTCTTCGATGATGTCGCGCATGCTCTGCTGTACATAGCTGAGCTGCGCAGGCTCCAGCCGCTCCTCGCGGGCATCGTTCTCTGCGGCGGTGAGCACCGGGATGAATACGGTATCGTAAAGCGCGGTCAGCGAGTTCGCTTTCAAGTATGACTCGACCAGCTCGAGTTCGTCGCGATCTCCGGGCGTGAGCAGTCGATGGTAGCAATCCTCCGCAGGTGTGAGCGCCTCTTCATCGCTGAGCACGATGTTGAGAAAGGCCAAGCGCGGGACGTGCCGCCCGATGACCACGAGGCAGACGGTGAGCGGCGTGGCGAGCACCAGCCCCACCGGCCCCCAGAGCCACGTCCAGAACACCGCCGCGACGATCAAGGCGAGGGGCGCAACGCCTGTGTACTTGCCGTAAAGCCACGGTTCCATCACGTTGTTGCTCAGCAGTTCCAGCACGACGAAAAGGCTGATCGTGAGCAGCGGCGACCACCAACTGTTCGAGACCGCGAGCGAGAGGATGATGGGAAAGGCCGCCGCGATCCACGGCCCCACATAGGGAATGAAACGCAGGACGGTGGCGAACGCGCCCCACAGCATCGCATTGGGCACGCCGATGAAGTAAAGGCCGATGGCCACGGGTATGCCGTAGGTCACATTTACCACGAGCTGCATGAGGAGATAGCGCGCGACGCGCTGGCCCGCGTCGTCCATCGCGCGTGTGGTGGCGCTGATGCGCCCCTCGCCGATGAGCCGAATGAGACGACTGCGCAGGTCTTCGCGATCGAGCAGCATGAAGATGACCAGCAGCAGGACAAGCGCGGCCATGCCGAGCGGCCCGAGCAATGGCGCGATGATGAGCTGCACCAGCTCGAACGGATTCGTCTTCGAACTCTCAACCGTCTGCGCCGACTGTGCTGGCGGGGGTGCGTTCGGCGGAGAGGCGACAGCCGTATCGGGCTTGTCGGCCTCCGGGGTCGGAGCCGGTGGTGCCTTTCCCCCGGGCAGCTCATTTTTCAGCTCCTCGACGGTCTCAGAAAGCTTGGTGAAAGCACCGCCTTGCGGCATCTTAAAGTCGCGTATCTTGGTGATAATGTTGCCCTTGTATTCGGGCAGCTTCGTCGCCAGATCGACAAGCTGCCGGCTGAGCATCCAGCCCGCCGCGCCCAGGGCGGTGAAGATCAGCAGCACGACGACCAACACCGCCGCAATGCGGCCGATCCAGCGTTCGATGCGCGTGACCAGTGGCGAGAGCAGAAAGGTGAGCAGCGCCGAGAGTGCGAGCGGAATGAGCAGCTCGCGCGCAAAGTAGAGCGTCGCAACGATGAACGTCGTCAGCGAGATGATCCAAATGCCGACGAGCGCATCGGAGGCGGTGGTTCTGATTTTAGGCGCGGGCATGGGGCGGGATCACTTCGCTGATGCATGGAGAGACTGGGAGAAGTGGAGGGGAGGAGATTGGGAGAAGAGTCGATGGGTTCTCCTCGTCTCCTGGTCTGTGCGGAACCGATGGCGGGATGGAACGATGCTTTAGCGCATGCGGAAGACCATGACGCGGCGGTCGAGGCTGCGAGCATTTTCCGCAGCATTGGCAGGATGGGCGGCCTCCGCCTCACCATAACCCACGGGCATGAGACGCTCGGCACTGACGCCATGACGCACGAGTTCACGCGAGATCCGCTCGGCCCGTTCCTGGGAAAGCAGGAGATTCTGGCCATAGTCGCCTTCGGCGGAGGCGTGGCCTTCGATGACGAAGGTTTCGTCGCGGAGGGAGGGTGCCTTCATGGCCTCGGCCACGTCGATGACGAGGTCGTAAGAATAGGCGTCGGCAAAGTCGGCGGAGCCTTGGCGGAAGAGGATGTCATCCCGGCTGATCGCGGAATTGGGATCGACGCTGTAGGAGACCGCATAGGCGTCATCGGTGGTGTAGGTGGGCGGGATTTCGTTGTAGTAGAGCCCTTGCTGCGGTGCCTGGGGCCTGACGCTGTAGGTGCTTTGTGCCTGGGGGATCACCTGGACGCGGTTGAGCTGCTGGGAGGCGACGATGATGGGCGGTATTTCCTGCATGGAAGAATACCGCACGACGCGGCGGTTGCCCTCATAGAACTGCGGGGTGCGCTGGCCCTCGGTGAATTGTTGGTTTCTGGACTCCTGAATGAAGACTCCTGGCGATGTGGACTGCGTAGACCGCGATTCGAAACGCTCCACCATGGTGGTGACGTTGCGTTGGCGTTCCACCTGCGTCCTGCCGACTTCCTCGACCGGTGGCCGGTAGCCGTGTCTGAAGTGGTCGGACTGACGATCTCCGGGACGCGGTTGGTTCTGGCGATCATTGACTTCACCGCCGACGGTTATGCCGACGGTTGCGCCGAGGATGTTCATGAGCAGGCGCTTGGCATCGTCTTTGTTATCGATTTTCCGGGCCTGTGCAGCGTCCGCCTGGCGGTCACGCTTGCCCACGTCTTCAAGCACCTTGGTGGTCTCTTGCGAAGGCGGCTTCTGGGCGACGGGGCGCTCGGGGTGTTTGGCGGTTTTTGGTTCGACGGGGACTCCGGGTGCGGGGGTGACGGCAGGCATCGGAGTGCGTGGGGCAGGGGTGACGGCAGGCCTGGTGGTGGTAGGCCCGGTGGTGGTAGGTACCCGAGTGCCGGGGCTAGGCGGGGGTGTCAAAGAAGGATCAAGGGGACGCCCTCTCGATAGGAAGGGCGTCGTGGAGGGAAAGAGTGGGGTACGTGGGGTAGATCTCGGTGGGGGGCGGGTGGTTCACTCAGCGG
>JANOAR010000298.1:0-51700 GCA_031411235.1 Verrucomicrobiota bacterium
CAAGGTACAAGGGATAAGGGGAGTGGCTTCGGGTGTGCTCTTGGTAGCTGGGCTGTGGTTTTGAATTCAAACGCGAAGCCACTCCCCTTATCCCTTGTACCTTGCCCCCTTATCCCTCCGACAGCTCATTGCGAAGCCACGGCTAAGCCTCACTGCGTTGCTATATCGGCCCATGCCAGCATGGCGGAAGCACTCGCGGCGTTGACCCCTCGCCAGCGGCGATGCACGATAGGCGCATGAGTGCTACTGCATCGCCAACCACGCCTCGCCGCCGCACAGCGGCTGAATCGTTTGAGAAGACCCCAACCACGATTTTCGCCAACTCAGCGGCTGCTGCTGCGGCGCTGGCTTGCGAGGTGAAAGAGCTGATCCTCGCCAAGAATCGCACGGGCAAGCCCGCCGTGCTGGGCATGGCCACGGGCTCAACGCCGGTGCCCTTCTACCGCGAACTGATAAGGCTGCACAAGGAAGAGGGACTGAGCTTCAAGAACGTGCTCACCTTTAACCTGGACGAGTACTACGGGCTGAAGGCCGACCACCCAGAGAGCTACGCGCGGTTCATGGCGGATCAGCTTTTCGACCACATCGACATCCCGAAGGGCAACATCCACATCCCACGCGGCACGGTGACGAGCGACCAAGTCTTCGCCCACTGCCGTGAGTATGAGGAAGCCATCGACGCGGTGGGTGGCATCGACTTGCAGATCCTGGGCATCGGGCGCACCGGGCACATTGGCTTTAATGAACCTGGCTCCAGCCGCGAGTCGCTGACGCGCCGCATCACGCTGGATCGCATCACGCGGCAAGACGCGGCGAGCGATTTCCGAGGCGAGCAAAATGTGCCGCACTTCGCCATCACGATGGGGGTCGGTACGATCCTGCGCGCTCGCAAGTTGGTGCTCATGGCCTGGGGTGAAAACAAAGCGGGCATCGTCGCGAAGGCTTTGGAAGGCGATGTCACCGAGGCCATCTCGGCGTCCTTTTTGCAAGAGCACGCCGATGCGCGGTTCTTCATCGACAGCGGTGCCTCGCGCGAGTTGACCCGCATCAAGCTGCCCTGGCTGGTCGGCCCTGTGGCGTGGACGCCGCGTGAAACCCAACGCGCCGTGGTGTGGCAGAGTGCCGTGGTGAAGCGGCCCGTGCTGAAGCTCGTCGATGAGGACTACAATGAGCATGGCCTGAGCGATCTGCTCAGCGAGCAGGGACCCGCGTATCAACTGAACATCCGCATCTTTAACCGGCTGCAAAACACCATCACAGGCTGGCCCGGTGGCAAGCCCGATGCCGACGACACCTACCGCCCCGAGCGTGCGGGGCCGTATCCGAAGCGCTGCCTCGTCCTCAGTCCCGAGCCGCAAGATGCGCTCGTGGCCATCGGTGGCACGGTGGACCGCTTGCGCGAGCAGGGCCACGAGGTGCGCATCGTTTCCCTCACCAGTGGCAGCCTGCGCGTGGCGGACAGCGAGGCGGACAAGTTCGCCAGTACGCTGCTGGAACTCGGGGCCACGGCTCCGAATCCCGCCCACTGGAAGGAACAAAGCGAGTATGCCCAGGAGTTGGTGCGTCTCTTGGAAGAGAAGGGCGAGTTCGGCGAAGACCCGCCCGTGCTACGGCAACTGAAGGCGCTGATCCTACGCGGTGAACTGCGCGATGCGGCCCAGGCGCTGGGCCTGAGCACCGAGCAAGTGACCTTCCTCAACCTGCCGTTTTACGAGCGTGGGCGCTACCGTCGCTTCCGCAGTGGCAGCGAGGATGCAGCGGCGGTACAGGCGATGATCGCCGACTATCGCCCGCATCAAATCTACATCACAGGCGATGCCGCCGATCCGTCCTCGGTCGCTGCCATCGGGTTCAAACTCGTCGAAGCCGCGCTGAAAAATCTGGAGGGCGAGGAGTGGTTCGGCACATGCAGCCTGTGGCTCTATCGCGGCAAGGAGAAGGCTTTTGAAGCCCACGAGATCGACATGGCCGTGCCGATGAGCCCCGTGCAACTGGAGCATAAACTGCGAGCGCTCGCTCGGTATCAGAGCCTGTCATCCCAGGAGCATGGCGTCGCCGAGGTGAACCGCCAAAGCGCTGGCCACTACGACTCGCTGGGCATGGCGGAGTATGAGGCGATGGAGTGCTTCCAACGCTGGAAGCGCGGGTGAGGCTCAGCGCTCGGGCCTTACTCGATCTTCACGGGCGCAGGTGGCTTCAACTGAATGGGTAGGGCGACTGGTGCGATGCTCGTGGCGGGGCTGTCCTCGTCTAGTGGTTCAGCGCGTTTGATGAGGCTGCCATCTTCATTCACTGGGCTAGCGCGGAGGATGGGGCGCACGCTGTTGTAGGGGTCTAACTCGCCGGATTTGGTGATGATGGTGGGCTGAGTCATGCGGATGGGTTCGAGTGTGGCGAACTGGGTGGGTATCATGGGTGTGCCTACCAGAGGAACTTCAGGGGGTGATTTCTCTCTAATGATTCCCTGAATATCGCCCTCGCCTGTGTGCTCGGTGCAGTAGTTGTCCACGAGAGTGCCGGGGCGCACATACTCTTCAAAGGTGACTCGCACGTTCTTGGTTTTGCCATTGCCCGCAGGCCTTTTTTCAACACAAAAATCCGTGGCTCTCATGCGGCTCTTTTGGCACAACTCGATGCGCTGCGCACTCTCGGGTGGGAGGAACTCGTCGGGTATGTAAGTATCCTGCGTGGCATTGATAATGTCGCACCAGATGGGCAGGGCGACGCGGTTAGAGAAGGCGTTGGCGTAGATGGGCTTTGACATATCGAAGCCCGTCCAGACTCCGCAAGTCACGGCGCTGGTATAGCCGATGTGCCAGAGATCTGTGAAGCCGTAGTGGGTGCCAGATTTGCCTGCGACGGGGAACTTGCCCAGGCCGAATTCCTTCTGCGCGGCGGCTCCGGTGCCGTATTTCATGGCATCGACAAGGCAGGAATGCGTCTGGTAGGCCGCGATCTCGTCGATGACTTTTTGGGGCTCGATGTCGCTGTCTTTGATCTGGTAAACGACCGTGTCGTTGGCCTCGGTGATACGCTGGATGATGTGCAGCCCTTTGGCGCGGCTGCCGTGGTTAGGAAAGATGGAATACGCGAGACACATTTCTTCCAGTCGTGCTTCGCTGGCTCCGAGGAAGGCGGCGGGGAAGTCGCGCAGGGGCGACTGAATGCCTGCGCGTGCTGCGATGTCTTTCACCACGGCGAGGGTGTAGCTCCACGGTGCGGGCGGCCCTTTGTCCTCCGGGCCTGCGGTTACGAGGTTGGGCTGGGCTTTTTGCAACTCGACACCCACCACGTCGCCGAGGCGTACGCTGGCCGAATTTAAAGACTGGCTGAGAGCTTCGCGAGCGCTGATGTCCTTCATGGTGAAGGGACGGGCAAGCTTCTCGCTGCCCCATTCGCCGAGGATGCCCTCGGTGCCGCCGATCATGATGCGCTTGTTGTCCAGGTAAGCGTCCATCACCAAGGAGCCAGGATAAAAGGCGGGCGTGCCAAAGGCCGCAGCATAGAGAAAGGGCAGGAAAGCCGTGCCAACGGGGCGCGAGGAGAGGAAGGCGCGGTTGTATTGGCTGTCCTTGTAGTCGCGCCCGCCGACGAGGGCGAGAATGGAGCCGTCATGGTTGTCGATGACGAGCGCAGAGCCTTGCAGGTACTCGGGCTTGGGGCGGGGCGTGTCCTGCGCGATGAGGCCTGCTTTGCGTTTCGTATAATAGTCCTCAATGATGGTGCGGAAGTGGGCATACGTCTGGTGCTCGTAGCCGGGGCGACTCTCGACCTCTGCAAGGCGCTTGCGCACGGCCTCGTCGGCGGCCTTTTGCAGCGCAGGGTCGATGGAGGTGTAGATGCGGAAGCCGCCTACCGCTGCGCGTTCCTCGCCCATCATTCGCACGATCTCCTGGCTGATCTCGTCGTACACATAAGTCAGGCGCGGGTCGCTGCTGGCGGCGGCGGTGACGAGGAGTTTCAGCTTGGTAAGCTCGGCCACCTCTCGGGTGATTTTTTTCTCGGCGACCATGCGGTCGAGCACTTGGTTGCGGCTCTTGGTGGAAGCCTCAGGGTGTTTCAACGGCGAGAGGGCGTTGGGGGATTTGATCAAGCCGCAGATCGTCGCCGACTCTTCGAGGGAGAGTTCCTTGGCCTCGCGGTTGAAGTAGCCGCGTGCGGCGGCGCTGATGCCGTAGAAATTTTGGCCGTTGCCGCTGCCGAAGAAAATGCGGTTAAGGTACAACTCCATGATCTCGGATTTCGAGTAGCGCTTCTCCAGACGCATGGCCAGCGCACCCTCGACGATCTTCCGCCGGATGCCTTCCTCGCCCAGTGTGTAGGCATTGCGGGCGAGTTGTTGGGTGATGCCGCTGCCGCCCTGGGTGATTTTTCCTTGCAGCTTGATCGCCAAAAAAATCGCACGACTCAACCCCGTCCAGGACACGCCTTTGTGTTGATAGAAAGTCTCGTCTTCCTGGGCGACCAGGGCGTCCTTCAAATGCTGAGGCACCTCGGAAATCGAGATGGGCGTGCGGTTTAAAATGTAGAGCCGCCCCAGTTCCCCGCCTTCTCGGTCGTAGATGATGCTGGCGGT
This sequence comes from Verrucomicrobiota bacterium, assembly GCA_031411235.1. Lineage (GTDB taxonomy): Bacteria > Verrucomicrobiota > Verrucomicrobiia > Verrucomicrobiales > Verrucomicrobiaceae > JANOAR01. Next base: position 4,577 of record JANOAR010000298.1, read on the forward strand.
TTCGAGCTTTTTGACCTCTTCTAAATCAAAGGTATCGGCCTTGGCGATGAGTGGCTGGACGTAGGCGGTGTAGGCGATGAGGGTGGCGACGGCGCTGAGTAGGAACAGCACGATGAGAGCGCTGAACCAGGTGCGCTTGTAGAAGGGCACCTTTAGCCCGCTGGGGCCACGCCAATTGCTTTCGCCGAGGAGGTTAACGTCGAGCATAGAATGAATGCGCCACGCCCAGGAGGGGTCTTTCTCCAGGCCAAAGCGGGGCGCATTCTAGCGGTCAAGCTGGGTTTTGCCAGTGCATTCCTTGGCTGCTTCCGCATGCTCTCAACGAAACCTATTTGCGCGTGGCATCGACGGTACGGAAGCCTCGGGCGAGGGTGGCTTCCTCGGCGCTTTCGGGGAAGTGGCGGCTGGTGAGGAGATCGGGATTGCTTTTCATAGCGAAATGACCGCCGCGCAGGACGGGGACGCGGGTGTCAGGCAGTTCAGGATGGGTGGCCCAGGTGGAAGTCCATTCTTGAACGTTGCCAGCCATGCCCATGACGCCGAGTTCGCTGGTGTCACCGACGGGTTTATCGACGGGAGCCCAGAAGTTGTAGCCATCGGTTTCACCGCCTTTGCCTCTGGCATTGTAGTCGTCGCCGAGGTTGGCGGCGATGGGGTTGGGGTGGTTGCCCCAGGGGTAGAGGGTTGCCTTGATGCCGCGTGCAGCGATTTCCCATTCCTCCTCGGTGGGGAGTCGCTGCTGAGCCCATTTGGCGTAGGCGACGGCGTCCCAGTAGCTGACTTGGGTGACAGGGGAGTTAAGGCTGATTTTTTGATTGTTAAAGAGCCCGCCTGTGGCGGCGGCGGCATAGCTGGCGTCCCAGTTTTCGGGTTTATGCGAGGTCTTGATGAGCTGGTTGGGGTCGTCGTAGGCGCTGGTGGTCTTGGTTTTTAAAGCGGCAAGGAAGCGGGCATACTGGGCGATGGTGACTTCGTATTTGCTGATCCAAAAGGGGGCTTGGAGCTGGACTTGCTGGTCTGTTTGGTAGGTATAGGTGGCTGGCGTGATCTGGATCATGGCCACGGCGAGGGGCTTTTCTTTTTCATCCTGCAAACCTTTGCCAGTGAGCCCGCCGAGTAGAGCGACGACGATGCAGGCGAGGATACCAGCGGCGAGGAAGAGCCAGCGCTTCTTCATGGGGACGGCCTCGGTGAGATCCTCGCTCTCGGCACGTCGCAGGAGGCTGCGCTCGCTCATGTCGCTACGAATGTCGTCGAGCTTGTGGGCGATGCTGCCCCAGTCGTGGGGGGCATGGGCGAGTTCATGCAGGAGGCCGCGAGCTTTGCCTTGATTGGCAAAGGGGAGCATGAGGTCGAGCAGAGCTTTGACATCGGCGACGGGGTCACGGGGCGTTGCGGCGGGGGGGCGAAAGATGTTGGCGATGCTGGCTTGGTTTTCTGCATCGACATAGATGTCGCGCAGGCCGAGGGGTCGGTAGTTGAGCCCGCGACTGGCGGCGTAGGTCATGGCATCGGCGATGCGGAAGAGCACATCAGTCATGACGCGTTCGGTGAATTGGGTGCCCTTGGCGAGGAGTTCATCAAGCGACTGCCCAGGGGGCAACTCGCGGGTGTAGTAGATGTAGCCATGCTCGTCCTTGCCTTCGTAAAGGGGGGCGATGCGTGGGTGCGAGAGTCTGGCCTTGATCCTTTCGCGTTCCTTGAAGTCGCGAACAATGGCGGCGTCTTGATTCAACTCTGGCTTTAGGAGGACGAGGGCAACTTTGCGCTGCACGGTGGTCTGAAAGGCGAGGTAGGTCTCGGACTCGCGCTCGATGTAGAGGCGCTCTAGGATCTGATAATAACCGAGCTGGGTACCCGGCGGGAGCAGTGGTGGGAGCACGACTTCATGGGGGCTGCCACGCAAGGCGGTGAGGACATGGGCGAGGAAGTCGGCGTCGGAGGTGGTGGTGGCGATGGCCATCGCGCCCTCCATATCCTGCTCATACCCCGCGAGGTCGTAGTGCGTGGTGTAGAGGGTGATGAGGCTGGGGAACTTGGCCTTGATGGCGTCCTTGAGGTCGAAGCCGAAGGTCTCAGTGTCGAGAACGACCTCGGTGATGAGGAGATCGAGCGTGGCAACGGTATTGGCCCATTGTACGGCCTCGGCGGCGGTCGAGACTTCCACCACTTGATGTTCTTGCCCACGCAGAAGTTCAGCCCGCGCACTGCGGGTGTCTGCGGTTCCATCCACGATCAGTACCACCATTGAGTTTTGTATTCCAAAAAGGTTAGAGGGTTGGTTCGATAAGGGTTCGGTGTGTCGAGGCTAAATCCAGTTCACTGGGGAGACCCAGCCCCGCTCGCGGGAGCGCGGTAGTTCAGGAGGGCACTCGGTTCGGCGGCGACGCTCATGAGTTTGCCCTGGTAGTAGAGCTTGACGACGTAGCCGAGGTAGGTGCGCTGGCCAAATGCGGCGACATCGGCGGGGGTGAGTTCCGGGAGATGGTACACGATTTTGATGATTTCTTGGAGGCCTTGCTTGAAGTCGAAAGCACCATCGTGGGATTTAACGGGAGGGTCTGCAATGGTGGGGTAGGCTGGCACGCCGTTGACTTGGTCGTAGAAGAAGACGTCGAGGTTGTAGGCATCGGGGTCGATGGGTACGCCCGGAGCGACGATGAGGGGGATGCGCAGGGCGAGCCGCTGGCCTGAGAGCACGGTTAAATCACGCAGAACCTCGATGGTGCCGAGCTTCATGGGGCCATTAGCGACGGGCTGGGTCGCGACGGCCTCGGCGGGAAAACTTGCCGCAGGGGCTGCTGACTGGCTTTTATTACCGATGAGCGAGAGGCGCTCGCTCACGGCGGCGGCCTTGTCTGTCTGGCCATGAAGCTGGTAGGTGACCATCAGCTCACGCAAGACGACGACGTTGTCCGGGGCGATGAGGTCGGCGCGTTCTAGGGCCTCGACGGCTCCGGCGTATTCCTTTAGCTCGCGAAGTTGCTGGGCTGTCTCCACCAGTTCGTCAGTCTGAGCATTGCCCGTGCGGGACACGGCAGCGGGGCTGGGGGCGGAGGCTGGGGGAGGTATCGAGCGCGGTGGCGCTGGGGTTGGGGCAAGGTTGGCCGCTGTGGGCAGTGGTGGGATGGGCGCTGCTGCCGAGGGAGGCAACGGGTTGCTAAGGGGGGCCGAGGTAGCGGCAGGGAGGGAGGGCTGCCCGCCTACGGGCATCGTCATGCCGCCGGGTAGCCCTGGCACGAGGGAGGCGGGCTGGTGGGGCGTTGATGGTACGGTAGGCACTGAAAAAGCAGGAGGCGTAGCAGGCAGCACGGCGGCTGGCGGGAGGGCGCTGGGGCTGGCTGGGGCAGTGCTAGGTCTCCCAAGAGCGCGGAATAACGCGATGCTCTGCACCAAGGCAAAGGTACACAATACAGCCAAAGCCACGGTGCTAACCGTGCCCTTTTCAGGGGCAATAATGGCAGTGTTTTTTGTCATATATTTGAAACCGAGTCGGGCTATCGTAGGGTTCGCGAGAAACCGTGTCAATACTGCACGGGATTGGTCGCAACCCCAACGGCTCCTATGCCCTATTTACGAGCCTCCCCCTATCGATTAAACCTCGACCTTCAACCCGCCGAACTGGTCGCACGGCTACGGACGACTCATGGCTTAGCGTGGCTGGATACCGCCACCGTCCCGAGCCATCGGGGTAACGACTCGAAAGGCGCATGGTCCTACGTCGCCGTCGCGCCTCGTGAGATTTTGCAAGGGCACATCGACCACGACTGGCCGCTGGTGGAAACGAGGATCGCGGAGGGCTCTGCTTTGCAAAGCAGTGGCAAAACGCCGTTTGCGGCTGGCCTCATCGGCTGGGTGGGCTTCGATGGGGAGTTTCGTTTTGCCCACTATGACAACGTATTGGCCTATGACCACAAGGAGCGCTGCTGGTGGGGCAGCATGGAGCCCGATCTCAATGACAGCCCGATATTGCCGGAGGCTCCAGCGTTGGATTTCAAACCCGAAGTCCAACGTGAGCACTTCCTCCACGCGGTAAAGAAGGCTCAGGACTACATCGCCGCTGGCGATGTGTACCAGGTTAACTTGGCCTATGCCTGGCAGGCACCTTGGCCCAGGGATGCCAGCGCCTTCGGGTATTACCTGCGCCTGCGCGAGTTGTCCCCCGCTCCGTATTCCGCCTTTTTGGATGGGGTAGGGACGAGCATCATTTCTTCCTCGCCCGAGTGTTTTTTACAGCTCCTCGGGCGGTCGATCTCCACCCGGCCCATCAAAGGCACGCGGCCCCGTTTCCCCGCCGATGCAGTGCGCGATGCCCAATCCATGCAGGAGCTGATTCACTCAGCCAAGGAGCAGGCTGAGCTGCTCATGATCACCGACCTAGAGCGCAATGACCTGGGGCAAGTCTGCGAGTATGGCAGCATTTCTGTGCCGGAACTGGCTCGTGTGGAAACCTTTGCGCAGGTGTTTCACCTCGTCTCGACGGTTACGGGCAACTTGCGGGATGATGTCAGCCACGCGGCAGCTTTTCGCGCCTGTTTCCCTGGCGGCTCCATCAGTGGCGCACCGAAAAAGCGAGCGCTGGAGATCATCGCGGAGCTGGAGAAACACCCGCGCGGCCTTTATACTGGGGCGATAGGTTACTTTGGTTTCAATGGCGAGAGCCAGTTCAACATCGCCATCCGCACCGCCATGCAGTATGGCCCGAGCATCCATTTCCATGTGGGGGCTGGTATCGTCGCCGACTCCGTGCCGGAGCTTGAATACGAGGAGACGCTGCACAAAGCAACGGGCCTGTTGAATGCGGCCAAAGGGCAAGGGGAGGCTCCTGCTTCTGGCATCGTTGATTGAAAATACAGGGATCACCCGCGAACGAAGCTCAACTTTCCTAGCCGATGCGACCATCCGTTTTCATTACCCTGCCCACAGCCGTCGAGTGGTCGCACCGCTTCATCCAGGAAAGGGTGCAGCCCGGCGATTGGGTCGTCGATACCACAGCGGGCAATGGCCACGACACAGCATTCCTCGCCAACGTGGTGGGCGAGCAGGGACGCGTTTTTGCCTTTGACGTACAGGCAGCGGCGATCGCCGCCACGCAGGCTCGCCTTGCCGTCGCGGGGATGCAGGAGCGCTGCGAACTCTATCTGGCTGGTCACGAAGCGATGCATGGACTGCTGCCGCCCGAGGCCCGAGGAAAACTCGCCGCCGTGATGATGAATCTAGGCTACCTGCCAGGACAAGATAAAGCCTGCATCACCCAAACGACCACCACGCTGCAAGCCCTGAGCACCGCGCTTGATTGGCTGCAACCCGGCGGCATCGCGACCATCGTCGTCTATCCCGGCCACACAGGCGGCGACGACGAGGCGAAGCAGGTCATCGCCATGCTCGAAGCGTTGAATTCCGAAGCCTGGGAAGTGCAACAAGTGCGAGCCGCCAATCGCAGAAGAAAGGCACCCGAGTGCTGGGTGGGGCTTAAAAAACACTGTCAAACCCTGCTTGAAGGAGACGCCATGAAACAGATTGGCCGCCTAGAAGGCGGCCAATGAAGCGGTTCATGTTTGATTGCTGCGTCCTAGCGTTTGCGGCGCATCAAGAGCCCTAACAAGGCCATCGCCATAAAACTGGCGCGGGAGGGCTCTGGAGCCGCTGAAACGGCAAATGAAGTTAGCGATGAAGAAGCGGTAGCCCCCCCAAGCGCTGGCGTTGTGTAATATAGATCAATGGCTGCCCCTGTATCCGAGGGCAAAACGAAAGTCCCATTTGCTCCCGAGGGGCCATCCAGCGTATCAGTGCGGAAATAGCCCACCTGAGCTTGATTGCTGGGAACCGTAGCTCCCGAACTAGTGATGCCAGGGAACCAGTAGATAGCGATTTTATCGTTAGCATCGACACCGTGAGTTGTGTAGTTCACATTCACAGCATCAACAAAACCAATGTCTCCGCTACCGCTCAGGTCGGATGCTAAAATAACGCCAAGAATGCGATCATCGCCGCCGAAAACTTGTCCCACAGATAGGACAAGTCCGCTTAAAGCGGAGAATGTGCCAGCGGTTGAGCCAGCAAAACCATTGCCTGCGTTATCAACGACTAGAATGCCAACTGTGCCTGTGGCAACCATTGCGCCACCTGAAGTTCGTGCCTCACCGATGGCTACATTAAAGGTCGTGGTAGCGGTTACAGAAGATGCAAAAGCAGCGAGGAAAAGGAGAGACTTCGTGACGGAATTCATAGAAGGAAACTGATGCACTAAGTTAGAGGTCATTTTTCCAAACAACAGAGGCAGTTGCGGACTGATATTTGCGAATGATAAATCCAGATGATGGAGGGATTTCATCATTGTCTGCCACAGGGAAGCCTGTGACAGCCTTACGCCAATTTCCACCGGAGTAGAAGTAGGTTGCAGAAGGGGCTTTGTTCAGTGAGGCAATAGTATTGTCAAAAACTAACAACTGATCACGGCGAGCTGCGGGGAGAGTCGTGGCACTAGCTACAAAGGCTCCTGTGCTGATAAGGTCGAGATCGAGCAATTTCACTGGTACTGGGCGACCATGAGTGATAGGATTATCTTGCCCGCCAGAAACTTGAGCACTCAAGACGCTGCTGATACTGGTGGTTTCGACCCCACCGACAGGAGTATAGGTTGTTGATGCCACAATGGCACTGCTGCTGTGACGCACGATGAAATAAGAGTCGGGCAAAAGAATCGTGTCATCGGCTGCTGGAAAACCCGTGACATTCTTTTTCCAACCTGCGGCGAGTAAAAAGTAGCTTTGTGTGGGTGCTAAATTAATTCCTGCTCCAATCACATCAGGAAGTAGGATCAGAGTGCGACGCGCTGCTGGTAGTGTGCTCGCTGAAACGACGGCTGTGGTCTGTGTTGCAACTGGAAGCAGGGTCGCAAGAGTCCAAAATTTGCAAACACGGAAAGAGTCGCCTGCAATAGTCGTGGCAACGGTGTCACCAGCGAGATCGATATTCAAAGTGCCCGCAGTATTTGACAGAATCTGATAATACATGCCCGCTTTGGCGCCGGATGTAATACGAACGTAGTAAAGGCCTGCGAATTGGTTTACAGTCCAACCGGGTGCCGTCGCAGTGGGGGTAATAGTCGCTTGCCCACTGGCCTCAGTCGGCACTCCAGCAAGCGTGCTCTGGAAGGGTGTCTCGCTGTTGAAGGGAACACTGCAAAATGTGTCTGACTGGGGCAAGCACGTCACGGAATTAAACCCCACAGGATCGGTCGTTACGGAAGTTTGAGCTTCGGCACTGCCGAGGGCCACAGCAGCCAGCATGGTGACGCTGAGGAGGGTTTTGATGCGGGTGTGTTTCATGGTGGTGATCGTTGGGTTCTACGGTGTTTAACCCTAAAGCGGGCGGCAAGTTACAAGATTTTGGCGTTTTTGTCGATGATTAACCTGTTTTTGATACTTATTCAGGGGCGGTTTTAGGGCGGGAATTCATGCTTTTTTGCCTCTCAAATGACAGTTATGTGCCATATCGTTTGGCTTCTGCTGGGGCATGGAGGATTGAGCGTGGGGGGCAGTACGATGGCTCACGGGGGATGTTTTTTTGCGAGGATGGTGTTTGGGTTGTGGCGGATCACCGTCGCTATTTTTCTATGAAATCATGTCCTCTGCGCACTTCTGTCATCGGCAGCTACCCATTTCCGGGATGGCTGGAGTTTGCTTCGCAGCATTTGGAAGAATTTGGCCGGGAGGATGTGCGGGAGTTGCAGGATGATGCGGCGACGGTGGCGATTGCGGATCAGTTGGCGGCGGGGCTGGATGTGATCACGGATGGGGAGCAGACACGGCTGGATTTTAATTTGTCGTTTTACGGCCATCTGGAAGGGATCGCGCTGGAGCCTGCGAGTCCGCGACGGTTTGGCCCGCCTGCGCATGATCAGCGGGGGAAACACGCGATCACGGGGGAGCTACATGCGACGCGGGGGTTGGGGGTGGTGGCGGAGTACTTGCGGCTAAAGCGACTGGCGGGAGCGAGTGGGGCGACGCTGAAGGCGTCGGTGCCGGGGCCTTATACGCTGAGTGGGCGGCTGCTGCCGGGTGGGGCGTATGCGGATCGCTGGGCGGTGGCGGAGGCGCTGCTACCGGTGGTGCGGCAGGAGATTGTGGAACTGGTGGCGGCGGGCTGCGAGGAGGTGTGTGTGGATGAGCCGAGCATGAGCTGCTATGGCTACAAAGAGGATGTGGGGCGGTTTGTGGAGATGTTTAACCGGACGGTGGAGGGGGGCTGGGGGCGGACGCGGGTGTGTACGCATTTATGCTTTGGCAATTACAAGGGGCACCCGGTGGGCTGGCGTCGTTATGCACCTCTGTTTCCAGCTTTCCTAGAGCTGCACTGCGACGAGGTGCATGTAGAGATGGCGAACCGCGAGTATGCGGAGCTGGAGGTGATCGGGCCGATGGCGGAGCGCTACGATGTGGCGGTGGGGATCATCGACGTGAAGAGCTACTACATCGAATCGGTGGCGAATGTGATGGAGGCGGTGCGGGCGTGCCTGCGATTCGCGCCTGCGGAGCGGCTGGTGTTTGCGCCGGATTGTGGGCTAAGCCAGACGGCTCGCTGGGCGGCGAAGCAGAAGCTGGCGAATATGGTGGAGGGGGTGAGGCGGGTGCGGGTTGCGCTTTGATAAACCTGTGTCTGCGAGCTTGCGGGCGGGACTACTCGAAGAGCTTGTGGATGAGTCTGCCGATGCGGCTGCGGTGGATGGTTTGTTTGTCGGGGTCGGGGTCGCTTTTTTCTTGGTTCATGAAGCGACGTGCATCGGCCCCGAGGGCAGTGGAGCCAGCGGAGTCCATGTAGGCTGGGGGGAGGTCGCCGTCGCCACTGACGATGCGGGGCTGGATGAAGATGAGGAGTTCGGTGCGATCTTTGGTGGTTTTGCTGGAGCCGGCGATGTATTTGATGATGGGGATATGGCGAAGAATGGGGATGCCGCCTTTTTGTTTGTCGAGGCCTTCGGTGATGATGCCGCCAAGGACGACGGTGGAGAGGTTTTTGATCATGACGGTGGTGTCGAGTCGCTGCTGGCTGATGTTAGAGATGTCGTTGCCATTGATGCGGGTGGTGCCGGCTTGGTTAGCATTGGTTTGCTTGACTTCGAGGGTGAGTTCGTCGGTGCCGTTGATGTGGGGGGTGACTTCGAGGGAGAGATTGACGTCTTGGTAGCTGACGCCTCCGGATGAGAAGCCGTTACTGCCGGTGCCATCGACTCCTGTGCCATTGCCGATGCCGGTGCCGATGCCATTGCCGCCGTAGCCTGGGGTGGGAATGGGGATTTTAACGCCGCTCTCGATGACGGCGGGCATGTTGTTAAGGGTGTAAAGGATGGGGCGGGAGAGGAGCTTGAAGTCGGTGTTGGTCGAGAGAGCACTGACGGCGACACTGACTTGGTCGTTGAGGGTGCCAAAGAGAGCGAGGCCGGTACCGATGCCAGTGCCGCTGAGGAGCTTGTCGGGGGTGATGGCAGCGGCGTTGAGGAAGGTGTTGTTGGAGCCGACGCGAGAGCCTGCGGTGCCAGCAATGGTTCCCTGCTTGCCGAACTGGGTGGGGCGGAAGAGGTAGTCGATGCCGACGTCACGTTTGTCGCCGAGGGTGAGCTGGCCAATGACGACGTTGAGGACGACGGACAGGGGGCGTTTGTCGATTTCGTCGAGCAGTTCATTGAGAATGCGCAATTGCTCAGGGGGGCCGGAGGCGAAAATTTCGTTGGCTACGGGAATGGCGATGAGAAGTGTCTTGCCGATGACGAGGGATTGAGGCTTGGATTTCTCGGCGAGGGCTGCAAGGCCACCACTGCCGCCGCTGCTCCCGAAGCTACCGCCAAAGCCGCTACCGCTACCGCCACCACCGCTGCCGCCTAAACCGCCGCTATTGTTACCAAAGGAACTGTTGCTGCCAAAGCTGGAATTGCGGTTGTTGTTGTTGTTGCCGGTGGCTGTGCCACCAGCAAGGCTGCCGGGCTGGCTTGTGCCTGCACCGCTACTACCGGTGCCTTCGTCCATGCCTCGGGTGATGGCATCTTGGATGATCGGTAGGACTTCGGTGGCGTTGAGATAAATAAGTTTGCGCGTGGTGAAGGTGCGAATGACGGCGGCGCTGTCGAGTTCCTCAATGAGCTTTTCGATTTTGACTAAATCAAAGGGGGTGGCGATGACGAGGAGGCAGTTTTTGCGCTTGATGGGAATGATTTTTGGTGGCGTAGCGGTGGCCTGGGGGGCGGCTCCATAGACGGCGGGGGAAGCCGCGCGGGCGGTAGCTTGGGCGGGTTGGCCGGGCTGGGGTGGGGCGGCGGGAGGGGTGGCGGGGTTGTAGTTGGTCTTGCTGGTGCCGGAGCCGCCGGATTTGCCTTTGCCTTCGAGATCAAGGATTTCGGCGAGGGCTTCAGCGACTTCTTCGGCGTCGGCACGCTCGAGTTGGAAGGTGCGCTGATCGGTTTTGGAGGGCTCGACATCGAGGCTGGTGAGCAACGCAACGATGTAGCGGATGGTGTTGCTGTTTTCGGTGATGATGATGCCTTTGGAATTGGGCAGGGGGGAGATGATCTGGTACGGATGGGCCTGGGGGATGAGTTCGCCGAGGGACTTGCGCAGGTCTTCAGCATCAATCCAAACCAGGGGCTGGATGAAGGTAACGATGCGCTCGTCCTGGGGGAGCTTGGTGATGTCGGTATAGATGTTTTCGGGGGTCATCTCGCCGGAGGGTTTGATGGCTCCGACGTTGAGGAATTTGACCGTATACTCATCGACGGGGATGAAGGCGTAACCGTTGAGCAGGAGGCTGCGCTCGACGTATTCGATGGCCTTGGAGCGGGGGAGCTGGCCTGTGGTGTCGATGGTGATGGTGACTTGCTCGACGTTGATGTCGCGGATGATTTTTTTGCCCGTTTCATCTTCATACCAGAGGAGAATGTCGGGCAGAGGGGACTGGGGGAACTGGACGCCGATGAGTTCGTTGGGATCCTTGGGGGAGCCGGAGGAAGGATCAACGGCAGGGGCTGGCTGCACGGGTGGGGTCATTGCAGCGGCAGGTTGTGCGACGGGAGCACTGGCGGTGGGCGTGCCAGGGGAGGTGGGGGGGGGGGAGTGGTGCCTGCGCGGCTGATTCCGGGACGGCCTAGTTTGGGCTTGGGTAGCTGGGTGGCGGGGCTGCCGCCAGGAGGGGTAAGGGAACGCACACCCGTGGGGCTGGGTATGGGGGTGAAGGGTGGGGCGGCGTTGGGATTGACGACGCTGTCGGGCGGTGTGGGAGCGGGAGCGGTCGGGTTGGTCGGTATCTGGGCGAGGGTGAAGCCACGACGGCTGGCGCGGCTGGGCGCGGCGTCCGGGTTTTGGGTGGGGATTTGGCCGAACACGCTGAGGCTACTGGCAATGAGAAGGGCTAGCAGGAAAGGATGAAGGCGGAGGCTGCCGCTTCTATGAACCAATGCCGAGGGGCTAGGAATAGAGGCGTGTGCGTGTGGACTTTTCATAATCTTGGAAAGGGTGATCGGGCGGCTACTGGACGGGGACGGGGACGGTGCCGTCGGCGGTGGGCGGGATGGGCTGCGGAATGAGGACGCGACGACGCTGCACGGGGGTGGCTGGGGCACCTTGGATGTTGGAGATGCCGGGGGCTGGGGTGCGGGCGGTGGGGCCGCCGCGATTGAAGGCGCTGCCGTTGTTCATGGGTATGCCACCGGGGCCTGTGAGCTGCTGCTGCCGCTGCTGGGCGAGAGCGGCTTGTTGCTGCTGTGCAGTGCCGGGGGCTCCGGGGGCCATGCCCGGGACGGCGGCGGTGCGGGGTTGGCCAGGGTAATTTCCTGGGATGCCGGGCTGGCCGGGAGCGCGGGCTCCTGTGGCGGCGGGGGCACCTCCGCCTGCGGGGATTTCGGCAAATTTGAGATCGGCCTCTTCGCTGCCTTTGGCGATTTTGGCGACGACGAGCTTGCGGTCACGATTGGCGCTTACATTGACGATGCGGAAGCCTTCGGCATCGGGCTTCTCGGTGAGCTTGCGGGATTCGTTGGTTTTGTTGTTGCGGATGCGGACGGCGAAGACGGCTCCGGCACTGGTGACGCTGGAGAGGTTCCAGTCATCAGCGAAGGAGGCGGGGGGGTGGGGTGGGGTGGTGGTTTTGGTTTGGAAAGGGTTCCTGCTCCAAGTGGTAGCGTAGCGGCTCTCGGGGTAGGGCTCTGGGACGGCTAGGGCTTGGTCGGTGGGGGCGGGCGGCTCGGGAGTAACGGGCGGCTGGGTCTCGGTGACGGGTGGAGGTGGTGCCTCGGGCTCGGAGGGCTCTTGGGCAAAAAGGGGCATGACCACGATGCCTAGAGCGAGGAGCAGGCTCTGGGTTCTCAGATAATGATGAGGGGTGGTGGTCATGACGGACGGAGAGTTAGGGAGCCGCGTTGCGATACCATTTTTGGATGCGCAGGTTGGTCACTTCGACCTGAGCGGGGTCTTCGGGATCGGGGGCAAGGGCGAGGCCTTTGATGGTAATAAAGGCGTCGGGCTGCTGGAGGCCGTGGAGCCAGCGAAGCATTTTTTCCAAGGGGCCTTTGGCGCTGATGAGCATACTGGCGGAAGTGGAATCGGCGATGTCGAGGCGCTCGGGTTCCTCGGCCTGGGGGGTGACGATGGTGATGCCGTTATCCCTGGCGGTGTTGCGGATGAGTTCGTCGATGGCGTTGTCGGCGTCGGCGCGCTTGGCGGGATAGACGGGCTGCTTGGCGGCGAGCCACTCGGAGCGGGTTTTCCAGAAGTCCTTTTGGCTGAGGAGGGCTGTGGCTTCGGCTTTTTTGCTGACCAAGACGATCTCACGAGCAGCGATGGAGCTTTTCCACTGGCTCATGCGCTTGAACACGAGCCATCCGCCGCCGATGAGGATGACGCTGATGAGCAGGATGGCGAGGCGTTGTTCGCGGGCGTTCATGGGCTTTTAGGACGAGGTGTCCTCGGGGGCGACGGGTGGGGCGCATTCGGCGGTGAAGCTGAATTTGCCATCGGGCTTGGGGGCACCAGCGGGGAAGTCCCAGAGGAGTCCGGCGAAGGCAGCGGCGGCTCCGAGGTCATCGCGAAGGCGATTGATGTACTGCTGGTTGGAGGCCTCGCCGCGCAGGCGGACGTAGCCGTTTTCGGTGAGTTCAAAGGATTCAATGCGCAGACCGTCGTCGGGCAAAAGGCTGGCGACTTGGTGGTAGAGTTCGTTGGCGGATTTGTCGCGATTGACGGCGGTGTCGAGGGCGAGGGATTTCGCCTGAGCGTCGCGGATGGTGTTCAATTCTGGTTCAAGGGCTTCGATGCGGGCGGATTCGGCGATGAGGCTGCGCTCGCGGCTCCAGAGTCTGCCAGCGAAGGTGCCGAGCATGACCATGATGACCAGCACGGCTCCTGCGGCGGCTAGGAAGAAGGTCTGGCGCTGCTTCTGCTCATAACGACGCTGGACGATGGGCGGCGGGACGAGTCTCCAGCCTTCATTGGGCAGCTTGGGTAGGGGCGAGGTCTCGGTGGAAACGGGCAGGTCGATGGCGCGTGCGAAGTCGCCGAGGTCAGTCGCAGGGGCATTGGCTGGTGTTTGCACGACGACTTCGGTGGTCTCTGGCGCGATGCCTGCGAGGTCGAGGGCGGCGAGGATGCAACGCAACTCGGCGGCGGCGTCCTCGTCGGCATGACGAGCGGTGAGGGACTGGGCGTGGAGGGGCTGGCCATGCTCGTCGGGGATGGCGACAGTGAGCAGCCCGCCCTCATTCCAGAGGCTGACTTCATGGTACTTGAGGGTGCGAAACGAGACGGATGGTGCGTAGCGAGCCTCCATGCCGTCGGCGAGTGTGGCGACGGGTAAAGCGCCGACTTGAGCAGTGACCCAGGAGCGCTGCTCGCGCAGGGCGGCGTCGCGCGTGTGGATGTCGAAGTCATCGCTGGTGAGGCTGGTGAGGCCGAGGCCTTCGAGTTCGAGTTGTGCGGCAGCCTCGCGCCTGAGGGGCTCCATGGCGGGGAAGCGCATGGGGATGGAAACGACGGAGCGCATGGGCAGCGCGATCCAGTCGGGGGTTTTCGTTTTCCCTGGCTCCAGAGGTGCCGAGCCCTCTCTCCCGCCAGCACGCCACGACTCTTGGCCGTCGGCTCCAGGCAGGGTAAAGAACTCTTCGGTTGTTTTCATATAAAGTGCCAGGAGGCGAGGCGGGCTGCCGGAGAAAAAAATGACGTGTGGCGACTGTGGCCGGGCATAAAAAAGAGCGGAGTCTATCTGAGCTACCGAGGAGCGCAAGATATGGCTGTGTGACAGTGGTGGCGGTGAGATGAGTTTAAGGTTCTTCGCCTGCATAACGCCGCCAAACGGTGGTCTCCAAAGCCAGGATCAACTTTCTTTCAACGAAATTCACCCGACAAGCGTCTCTGTATCGCAACATCTGTAAGTGAGAGTCAAAAATGGTTTTTACTTTTGGTTGTGGTTGCCCGGCACAGAAAACGTCCATATTACCCTGAACATGGAACAGACCCTATCTCAAAAGCTCAAAGCCTCGCGTGAAGCACAAGGACTCACGCTTGCTGATGCTGCCCATGCCACGCGCATCCCGATGCCCAGGCTCCAGCAATTGGAGACGGCCAACTACGCTGCTTTTGGCAACATGGCCTACGCTAGGTCTTTCATTCGCCTTTATAGCCGCTACCTCGGCGTCAATGCGGACTCGGTCATCAATGAATTGCCAGAGCCCATCCTGTGCGGCAGGGCCGATTACCGTTATCTCACAGAGACTTTTGGCCCCTGGATTCAGAGCGGTCAGGAGCGTCGCCCTGGGCCGATGCGGATGGTCAAAAAGAGCAACTCGCGGGCTATCCCTGCACTGGTGATGTTTACACTGCTCAGCGTTGCGACGTTTTCGATCCTGAAGGCGGGACTGCTCTCAGCGCAGGCCAAGCCAGCCATGGCAGAGTCCCAAACCGCGCCTGCTACCGTGCCATCCAAAGCACTGGAAACTGGCGTGCAGGTGACTCGGGCGACGATGGCGGGACAGTCCGCTGCGGTTCGAGTGACGATCTCTAAGGCGATCCCGGTGGAGGCGAATTAAGTGCGCACCATGCCCAGCGCTTCGCCACCGACTTCCCGAGCTTGGATCGTGGTGAATTGTGCTGTGGTTTTACTGCTCATCGGTGGTGGCGGTTATCTCATTGCGACCAACGAAGAGGCAGCGGAGGTCGCTGGCACGGCGTTTTGGGGTGGATTTACCTTTTTCACAACGCCGTTCGTGCTGGAAACGACGGTTGCTATTCTCGCCATTTTAGCCGTGGGGATTATCAATCAACGCCGGCTCGAGCGCGAGGGCGATGGCTGGGTTTATCTGCCCAAGCCCGAGGATAAATCCGAGGCTGCGAGCAAAGAAAAGCAAGATGCCTCGCTGCCATAACAGGCGCTGAGACAGAGAGCTTAAGCGGCTTGTCTGACGAGGTTTTGCAGCAGGAGCATGCTGGTTTCTATGGTCTGGGAGGCGGCGGTATCGGCGGCTTGAGCCATGCTGGAAGTGGTGACGCCGTGCAGCACTTCGCGCAATTCTGTGGCGCTGGCGTAGCGATGGTCGCGCTCGGGTTCCATAGTTTTGATGATGATATGGTCGAAGCGAGGATCGACGCCGACGAGTTCACTGGGCAGGCGGAAGCGCCCGCGCGGTATTTGCCCGGTGAGCATTTGGTAAAGCATGACGCCGAGCGAGTAGAGGTCGGCGCGGTGATCGACAGCGACGCCTTGGATGTAGCGTTCCGGGGCGACGAAGTCGTGGGTGCCTAGGGCGATGCTGCCTGTGGTGATAGCGGTGAGGCTGTCGTCGGTGACTTTGGCGAGGCCGAAGTCGGCGACTTTGACGCTGCCGTCGGCGGCAACAATGACGTTGGCGGGTTTGATGTCGCGATGCAGTACGCCGCGTGCGTGGGCGTAGGTGAGTGCCTCGCAGACGCGCATGGCGATGGCGACGGCGTGCTGGGGGTGCAGCTTGCCATCGCGTTGCATGAGCTTGGCGACGTCGGTGCCGTCCACGTATTCCATGGCGAAGTACAACATGCCGCTGGCGGTCTGGCCAAAGTCATGCACGGCAACGATGGAGGAGTGGTTGAGCTTGGCCATGACGATGGCTTCAGCGCGGAAGCGTTCGACGAAGTTGACGAGGCCATACTCGGCAAGGCTGCTGGGTAGGACTTTGATGGCGACGGTGCGGTTGAGCGAGCGTTGGGTGGCCTTGTAAACGGCTCCCATACCGCCTTGGCCGAGTAGGCCGGTGAGTTGGTAGCTGGGCAGGTCGAGCTGCAATTGCTCCAAAGTGGGCGCGGTGGGGCAAGGTTGCGCCGTAGGCTTGAGCGCGGCAGCGAGTTCGTTGGCCGCTTTTTGTGTCCAGCCTGAGATGCTGTCTCGGGCGATGTGGGCGGCGGTTTGTATCGTTTCGGGACGCAGGGTGGTGGTGACGGGTGTGGAGGGGAGGATGCGATGGGAGAGGGTGCTCGGCGTTTCGGGAGGGAGGAGACGCCAGACAGGTTGTTTGCCGATGCCGCGCAGGTCGAGTCTGCCGCAGTCTTCGCAGTCATAGACATTGCGGATGAGGGCACGGGTGGTGCCGCAGAGAAGGATGTCGCCGGGCTGGGCGAGGCGTTCGAGACGACTGGCGTGGTTGACGGTGTCGCCCCAGACGTCGTAGATGAAGCGATGGTGGCCGATGACGCCGGCGATGACGGCACCGCTGGCAATGCCCGTGCGCAGCACCCAGGGATGAAGGCGATGCTCATTGAGCCGAGCGAGGCGTTTGTTAATGGAGAGGGCACAGGCCACGAGGGCCTGGGCGAAGTCGGGGCGCGAGTGGGGCAGGCCGGAGGCAACGAGGTAGGCGTCGCCGATGCTCTTTACCTTCTCGACACCGTGGGCTTTGATTTCCTCGTCGAAGAGGGCAAAGAGGGCGCTCAACTGCTCGATCATGACGCGCGGCTCGGTCTCATGGCACCAGGTGGTGAAGCCCACGATGTCCATGAAGAGGATGCTGGCTTCGGGGAGGTAGTCGGCAATGGAATGCTCGCCTGACTTGAGCCGATGGGCGATTTGCGGCGGGAGGATGTTGGTGAGGAGGTCGTCGGCTCGGCTCATTTGGTCGCGCAGTCGGCCATCATAGCTGAGGACGCGCTCGCCTGCGCGGAGGCGGCTGAGGAGTTCGCCCTCGTGGACGGGCTTGGAGAGGAAGTCGTCGGCTCCGCTTCTCATGCCTTTGATGAGGTCGTCCTTGCCACTCTTGGCGGTGATCATGATGGCATAGACATAGCGATCCGTGATCTCGGCTTTGATGCGGGAGCAGAGGGTGAGGCCGTCCATGCCGGGGAGCTGCCAGTCGATGAAGGTGAAGCTGACGCTGGGGTCGTTACTGAGGATGTCCCAACCCTCCTCGCCTGTGTCGGCGAGGATGACTTCATAGCCGCTGAGGCCGACGAGGTCGCTGAGGATGCTCTGGCTGACGGGGTCGTCTTCGACTATCAATATCTTGGGCTTCATGGCGGGAGGAGAGTGTGGCGGAGGGAAAAGGGACAATGGGGAGGGACATCGAACCTTGAATGATAGTGGGGCGTTGTGTGCGGAAGTCACTCCGCCCACTCAACGACATTGAGAGCTTGCTGAAGGCGGTCGATTTCCATGATGAGCGTGTCGTGCAGGCTGGCGACGGCGGCGATGTCTTCGCTTTGGTTTTCCATTCGAGCGGCCAGTTTAGCGACGCCTAGGGCTCCGATGTTGCCTGCGGCACCACGGATGCTGTGGGCGATGCGTTTGGCCTGGGCATGGTCGTTGGCTTGGATGGCTGCCTTTAATTCACCGAGCCAGGTGGGCACTTTTTTCCACCAGATGCCGATGGCTTTGCGCAGGATGGTGCTCTTCCCACCGGTGACGGCTAGGCCAGCGTCGAGGTCGAAGATGGGGCCAGTGGCCAGGGTGGTGGTGGTGGTGGCGGGCGTGGGTTTGATGGGCTGGCTGCTGCTACTGGCTCGCTGCTCGTGGATGACGCTGGCATATTTTTTCACGATGCGGGTGAGCAGGGCAAAGGTGACGGGCTTGGCGAGGTAGTCGTCCATGCCGGAGGCGAGGCATTTTTCGCGGTCGCCCTCCATGGCGAAGGCGGTCATGGCGATGATGGTGGGACGCGGGCTGGGATTGATCTGGCGAATTTTCCGTGTCGCGGTGAAGCCGTCCATCTCGGGCATTTGGCAGTCCATGAAGATGATCTCGTAGGCGTTAGCGGTGGCCTTTTCGACGGCTTCGATGCCGTTGCAGGCGACTTCGACGAGGCAGTCCAGCGTGGCGAGCATGGAGGTGGCGATCTCGGCGTTGACTTCGTTATCCTCGGCGAGCAGTACGCGCAGAGCGTTGGCGCTGGGCTCGCTGATCATAGAGTCCAAGGAAGCCAGCGCCGTCTCGACGGCGGAGGTAGCGGCAGCACCTGAGCTGTCTGCGGCGGCGGCCGCAGGGGTACCCGTGGCTGTGCTAGCAGCGCGGGGTTGCCCTTCGATGGCGGAAGCGATGGCCTGCTGCATTTCAAACTGACGCATGGGTTTTAATAAATGAGCAACCATGCCTGCTTCGCTAAGGATGCGGCGCTGGTCGTCGGTAAAGGTGCTGGAACTGAGCATGATGATCGCGATGTCGTCGATCTCGGGCTCAGCACGGATCGCGTTGGCGAGCATGACGCCGTCCATGCCGGGCATGTGGAAGTCGAGCACGGCGACTTGGTAGGATTCGCCTTTGCGGGTGGCATCGCGAAGGACTCGGAGAGCATCCTCGCCGGACTCGCAGACGGTGTGCTGCTTGATGTGCCAGGTGTTGAAGACCTCGGTGAGCATCTCGCGATTCACGGGGTGATCATCCACGCCGATGATGCGGATGTCGCTGAAATCTGGCGTGACGTCCGAAGCGCTGACGGCTTCGCTGATGGGCAGGGTGACCTGGACTTTGAAGGTGGAACCGACGCCGAGGGTGCTATCGACGGTGATAGTCCCGCCCATTATTTCGACAAGCTGCTTACTGATGGCGAGGCCGAGGCCAGTGCCGCCGAATTTGCGCGAAGTACTGCTCTCGGCCTGCTCGAAGTTTTGGAACAAACGCTTCATGGCTTCGGAGCTGATGCCGATGCCCGTATCGTGAATGCTGAAGAGGAGAGTGACTTCGCCGTCTTGGCGGGATAGCGGTTCAACAGTGACGAGGACGTGGCCTTCGGCAGTGAATTTGATCGAGTTGCCGATGAGGTTAGTGAGGATCTGGCGGATGCGCACCGCATCGCCGTGAACCATGCTGGGGGCGTTGGCATCGTAGCGGACGATGAACTCCAGGCCTTTACCAAAGGCGCTGGGGGCGAGTAGCATGGCGACATCATCCAGAGTGCGGCGCAGGTCGAAGCTCGCGGGGTGGAGGGAGAGCTTGCCAGCCTCCATTTTGGAGATGTCGAGGATGTCGTTTAAAATCGCGAGCAGCACTTCGGCAGAGCTGCGGATGGTCTCGACGTAGTGCTTGGGGCGGGGCGGCAGGTCGATGTTCATGAGCAGCTCGGCCATGCCGATGACGCCGTTCATGGGGGTGCGGATTTCATGGCTCATGTTGGCCAGGAAGTCGGCCTTGGAGCGGGCGGCGGATTCGGCTTTGAGCTTGGCGACCTTGAGTTCATCCTCGATGACTTTTTGGTGCGAGATGTCCATCAACAAACCTTGCCAGACGATGTCGCCATTCTCGGCTAGCTCGGGGCGCGAGGCGGCATGGAACCACTTCAATTTGCCCGAGGGGGTGATGATGCGGCCCTCGAACTCCCAGCGGGAGAGCGACATGGCGCTGTCCATCACGCTCTGCTGGAAAGGGCCGATGTCGTCGGGATGAATGAGTCGGACGATGGGGGCGGCGTCGTACTGAACCTCGGCGGGATCGATTTCCCAAATATCTCGCGCACCAGGGCTAGCATAGGGGAAGGAGGCCTTGCCATCGGGCGAGAGGGTGAACTTATAAATCATCCCTGGGGCGTTGGCCGCCATCGTTTCAAAGCTGTGCTCGTGCTGTTCGAGCATCCGCTTGAGTTGGATGTGCTCGCTGTTGTCTTCGACGATGATGATGTGGCGCTGGCCATCCGCCGTCTGATCCGTGCGGGAGGAAATCGCGAGCTGCAGGGTTCGCCCACCAGCGCTGTGGTAGGCCATGCCCCAGTCATGCAGGCCACTGCTGGTGAGCTGTGGCCAACGCGATACTTTGCCCTCAGTGGGCGGCAGTACCTCAGCAATGCTGCGCCCAAGGAGGCTGCCAGCGTCGAGCCCTACGATGGCCGAGAAGGCGGGGTTCACACGTTGCACGGCGAGGGCACCATCGACGATGGCAACACCCGTGCTCAGGGCATCCATGAAGTCGGGAGTGGAGTTTGTGCTGGGCGTTGCGCTGCTAGTGCCAGTGCTCAGGGGATGAAGGTAAATGATAGCGACCTCCTGCCCGGCGACTTGCACACGCGTGACGCTGGCGCTCAGGGCGGTGGCTGGCCCAGCTTTGTTATGCCATTTGCCTTCGATGTTGAGCAGTGGGCCGCTAGCAGCTCTGACCCAGACGTTGTCTTTCCAGTCGCTGGTGCTCCAGAAGCTGGCGAGCATCGAGATGGGCTTGCCCAGCACGTCCTGCCCGGCGTGGCCTAGGGCGAGTTCGAGAAGCTTATTGATGTAGGCGATGAGGCCATCGTCATCGACCCAGAGCACGCCGAAGGGGGCATTATCCAGAGCTGCGGACGCCGCAACGGCGCGCGGGATGCGTTTCCAAGCAGGAGTAGTGGGCGATGACATAGAAGTACGAGCGTGGCTACTACCATAAAAAAGCAATCAGGCACAACGCGGTTTTTCGATAGTCGCGGAACCTACCTCCACCCCCTGAGGGTCAGCTTATGTCCACTTTCACCCGGTATGTTGAAACAACATCCGCAGCGACACACCCTTGCCTTGAGCGACATCGAGTGGCGGAAATAGCCTCACACATCCACAAGTTCGCCGCGCTTAAACAGCGACGCCACCGAGTAGCCCTTGCTCTCGATGTTCGCCTTGCCGCCTTCATCGCGATCCACCAGCACGACGACGAAGGCGACCTTGCCACCTTCTTCTTCAATCGCAGCGATGGCCTTCAAAGTAGAGTCACCCGTGGTGATCACATCATCCACCACGACCACGGAATCCCCCGCAATGAAGTTGCCCTCGATGCGCTTGCCACGCCCGTGGCTCTTCGCTTCCTTGCGCACGACGAAGCAGCGAATCGGCTCCGCATCGCCCGCCATGCTGGAGGTCATCGCCGTGCTCAGCGAGATAGGATCGGCCCCCAGCGTGAGCCCGCCAATGGCCTGCGCCTTCACCTCCAGCCGAGCCTCTTCATGGCGCACCAGCGCGTGCATCAGCTTGCCCACCAGGACTGCCCCGCGCGAGTCAAAGGTCGTCACCCGGCAGTCCACATAGAGGCTGCTCTTCGCGCCCGAGGCGAGGGTGAAGTCGCCCGTCTTCACGGACTTGGAGAGAAGGATGGCACGGAGTTCGTCGCGGTCAGTCATGGTGGTGTGAGTCGGTCTTAGGTTTGGAGAGTGGAGCCTGTGCGCCAAGGTAACGCACGGATCAACTGCCGATGCGCGTCATCAATTAGGTGTCCCGTAACAGGGGACAGAGGCCTTGCAGGCATGGCTGCGAATTGGAATTGCCTAACCTCCTTTCTCCCACCTACGTCTGCGACCTTATGAATGCACTCCCGCTAGCCGCCCTCAATACCAACTCCAGTAACTCGATGAGCATCCTCTCAGAGTATTCCACCGTCCTCTGGTTCCTCGCTGGGCTCATCGTCTTCATCGTCTTCTTCCGCCCCATCTTCCAACTCGTCCTCGGCGGCGTCATCATTCCTGAAGACAAAATCGGGCTCGTTACGAAGAAGTTCGTGCTCTTCGGCAAACACAAAGAACTGCCCAGTGGCCGCATAATCGCGCTGAATGGCGAGGCAGGCTTCCAATCACAAACCCTCGCCCCCGGCATTTACTTTGGAAAATGGATCTGGCAGTATGAGATCAAGCTACAACCCCTCACGGTCATCCCCGATGGAGCCATTGGCTTGCTCATGTCGAAGGACGGTGGCGAGCTGCAAGCGGGCGCGGTGCTCGCGCGCCGCGTCGATTGCGAGATGTTCCAAGATGCCGAGATGTTCCTGCGTGCAGGGGGGCAAAAGGGGCGTCAGGCAGCCTTTCTCACGCCCGGCACATACCGTATCAATACCTCCCTCTTCGACGTGTCGCTGGCACGCATGACGCAGATCAAAGAGAACATGGTAGGCATCGTCACCACGCTCGATGGCGCGCCGTTGCCCGAGGGACAGATCGCAGGTCGCGTGATCGAAGGGCACAACAACTTCCAAAACGCCGATGCCTTCCTCGCTTCCGGCGGTGGTCGTGGCTTGCAGCCGCAGGTCATTCTCGCGGGCTCGTACTTCCTCAATACCTGGTTCGTGCATGTGGAGGAGATTCCCATGACCGAGATCGCCATCGGCAGCGTCGGCGTCGTCATCAGTTACTCGGGTGATGAAGGTGAGGACGTCAGCGGCCTCGACTTCAAGCACGGCAACATCGTCAAAAAAGGCCACAAAGGCGTGTGGGCCGAGCCTCTCGGACCCGGTAAGTACCCGCTCAATACTTACATCCTGCGCGTCGAACATGTGCCCACCACCAACCTCGTGCTCAACTGGGCCAACGCCCGCAGCGAGGCCCACATGCTGGACAAGCACCTCTCCACCATCACGGTGCGCAGCAAGGACGGCTTCCCCTTCAACCTTGATGTGAGCCAGATCATCCACATCCCCATGACTGAGGCCAGCAAGGTCATCGCGCGCTTCGGCAACATGAACAACCTCGTGTCCCAAGTGCTGGAACCCACCATCGGCAACTACTTCCGCAACAGCGCGCAGGACAGCGATGTGATCTCCTTCCTCAGCACGCGAAAGGAGCGCCAAGCCTCGGCCCGCACCCACATCAATGAGGTGCTCGACCAGTACAACGTCAACGGCGTGGACACCCTCATCGGCGACATCGCACCGCCCGACAGCCTGATGAAAACGCTGACCGATCGCAAGATCGCCGAGGAGCAAAAAGTCACGTATGACACCCAGCGCATGGCCCAGGAGACACGCCAGAACTTGGAGAAACAAACCGCCATCGCCGACATCCAAAAGCAGATCGTGCAAGCCGATCAGGGCGTGCAGATCGCCGAGCGCAACGCCGATGCCGCCGTGAAAAAAGCCGAGGGCGATGCCACCAGCGTGAAGCTGAATGCCAGCGCCGAAGCCGAGCGCACCAAGCTCATCGCCAATGCCGAAGCCCAGCGCATCACCCTCACCGGTGCCGCCGAGGCCGAGAAAATCCTCGCCATTGGTAAAGCCAACGCACAGGCCTACGAGCTGCAAGTCAGCGCGATGGGCGGCGACAACTTCACTCGCACCAAGATCGCCGAAATCATCGGCAAGGATAAGGTCAAGGTCATGCCCGACATCCTCATCGTCGGCGGCAATGAAGGCGGCACTGGCGGCCCGCTCGCTGGCCTGCTGGGCATGAAGCTCATGGAAGAATTGGGCGGCAAGACCAAGGCCGCAAGCACCGAGGCCATAGCCACCGCTCCCTCGGTCTAGCCGAGGGCTTGGCGGCAGACCAAGCACTGGATCTGCCGCTGGGCAATGGGTGTGCTACAAAAATGAGGTCGCTCTGAGCGACCGCTGGAATAAAGCCCTCATGCTCGACCTCATAGCTGCATGGATCGCCGACACTTCCTCACCACCGCCGCCGCCAGCCTCGCTGGCACCACCTTTGCCAGCCCGCCTCCCGCTGCGACAGTCCCGAGGACTTTCCAGTCCACCGCCGAGCGCGTGTCGGTGCTGGAGCTTTTCACCTCCGAGGGCTGTAGCAGTTGCCCGCCTGCCGACGCTTGGGTTTCGCGGCTGCGCGAGGCACCGGGGCTGTGGTCGCAGTTCATCCCGCTGGCATGGCATGTGGACTACTGGGACTCGCTCGGGTGGAAGGATCCCTTCGCCTCCGCTGCGAACTCCAAGCGGCAGCGCCAGTATGCCGCGCAGTGGCGTTCCAACAGCGTCTATACACCTGGCTTTGTGCTCAACGGCGAGGAGTGGCGTGTCCGTGCCCTGGAACTGCCGAAGGCTGCGCCCGCTGGCATACTGAAGCTCGCACAGGGCGCAGCCACCGCCTGGAGTCTGGCCTTTGACACCAGCCACGCAGGCAAGGACACGCTGATCTATCATCTGGCCTGGCTAGTCTCGGCGGAGACCCAAGTGACCGCAGGCGAGAACGCCGGGCGCACGCTGCCGCACGATTTTATGGTGCTAGGCCATACCTGGATCGGCAGCGACAACGGCCATGCCGCCCTGCAACTGCCCCCTCATGCCCAAGCCAAAGCCGTCGCAGGCTGGGTAAGCCGCGCTACCGATCCGACACCTCTGCAAGCCGTGGGCGGCGAGTTGTAGCTTGTGTGCTGGTGCTGCTATCGCGCGTAGAGAGTTGGTGGTGGAAGCAGGTGCTGTGACCGCAGCAGCGCATGGTTTAGGCGATTCCGGTCATTGGAGTTTGAAGCCTACATGAGCATCGAAATCCTTCCTCTCGGCAGGTGACATCTGAGAGTAGAGCACGCGAATGGTATAGCCTCCAATTAGCTTGCCATTCTCGATGTAGAACCAGTCTGAAGTCTCGTCTTTGGCGGCGGTGGTAGTCTGGCCCATCTTAACGTTCTTCACGTCCACTGGCTCGTTGTCCACTCGACCGCTAAACTGCGTGCCGTCGAAGGAGGCGTTGGAGAGCCAGATATGTTCGACCTGCTCACCGTCCTTGAATGGCTTCTTAACGGTGAAGTTGCCTTGGCCTGCGGCTGGAGCCTTGAGTGCCGCGATAAAGGTGTCCACGGATTCCCGTGCGGTCTGAATGGCCTTGTCCATCTCGGGGTCTTTGTCGGCGACGTGGACATAGTCGGGCTGTCCCTCGCGGCGGACGGTGTCGTTGTTGGACTTCTTGGAATCGCATGCAGTGAAGGCCAGCGAGGCGATAAGAATGGTGAGAGGGAGTGTCTTCATTTTAGAGAGCGGCGAGCAACGCCTAACACATGACTCAGCCACACGCGCTATGTTGCCTATCACTCCCATAGAGAGTGAAACCGACAACAATGTTGGATAACACACGGTGGGCAGACCTTCCCGACAGCGGGGTGAGGTAGGAACGGGGATCATGGGGTGGGGCATTATGGTCAGGCGGTGGGGCAACGCGCAAGCACCTATTACCCATCCATCACGCGTGCTGGGGCGGGATGTTATGCGGGCAGGGCCTTCGCCTTGGCAAGCGGGGCTGCTGCCTGCGAGCAAAATCTCGTCTTGATGCGGGCTGTGCCATTTAATTTTCCACCCCATTACTTTCCCGCTGCAAGCCGTGCGCCGTTCATCACGTACTTGGCAGAATGCGTATCGCTCATTGCCAGTATGAATCATGGTGTGGTGACTTTGACCACAATCTCCAGCGCGTCGCCGAAGGCTTGCAGCGAGCCGGGGACGAAAAGGTGCAAATCGTGACCTTCCCCGAGTGCTTCCTCACGGGTTACCCAGATACCGAAGACCGCGCACGCGAGGGTGCCTTTACGCTGGATTCGCCGCAGTTGCACCGCGTGCTGGATCTGACGGCGAAGCATGATCCCACCTTGATCGTCGGCTTCAACGAACGCCGTGGTGACGACCTCTACAACACGGTGCTCGTGGCGCATCGCGGGCACATTCTCGGCACGTATTCAAAATGCGCCGCCTACATGAAGTTTCACAAACAAGGGCGCACGTTCCCTGTATTCGAGCGCGATGGCGTGAAGTTCGGTGTCATCATCTGTGCCGATGGCGGCTACATTGAGCCCGCACGAATCTTGGCTTTAAAAGGGGCGCGCATCATCTTTGCCCCGCACTTCAACTACATCAACGACAAGGGACTCATCGGCCATTTTATGCATGTTCGTGCCGACCACACCGCCCGCGCCGTGGAGAACGACATCCATTTCGTGCGCTGCAACAACGTCGTCCTCGACCCCGCCAAGAGCGGCATCACGCACTACGCTGGCGTAGGCTATGGCGACAGCTACGTCGTCGATCCAGCGGGCGAGATCCTCATCCAAAGCCGTCGGCATGTGGAAGATTTTATGCTCATGGATCTGGAGATTGCTGCGCAAAAAAAAGGCGCGTGGGGCCAGAGCAGGAGCGCGTGGAGCTGGCAAGAATTTGCGCCATTCATAGAGGAAGCGAGGAAGGCATGAGCCTCAGGCTCTGGCCTCAATGATTCAACTGCACCCACTGAATGTCCCCGACGAGTTCGCCCTCTGGGCCGATTTGCACCTTCGCCATCCAGGAGTCATAGCCCAGCGTCATCGCCCGTGAGAGCACGCGAGCGCAGTCCCCCGTGGTCAACTCAGGAGCCTCGTGGGGAGCGAGCGTGGCCACCACATGGACGTAGAGATTATCCTCCTCACCGCGTGCCTCAATATCGACCGAACCGTGATGCGCCATACCGTGATGGCAGTGGTAGCCGGTACCAGTCAGGTAAGCTTCCACATGGCGTTGGCCGGATTCAATGATGTCTGCTGCTGTCATCATGGCGGGAGGGAGGTTGCGTGCCTTATTTCTGACCGTGCAGGAAAGGCAAGAACCCAGCGCGGCGGATATTCTGGGATGTTCTATCTGAACGCTCGCAGCGTGGCAATACTTGTCTTTGACCGCCGACCGCCGCTTGCTTTTTTCGGCCCAGCCGCCCCCTTGGCAGCGACTTCCCTACACCTTCTAAAAACATGAATCTCACCCTCATCTCTGGCACCAATCGCCCTGGCAGCAACACGCGCAAAGTGGTCGCCCATCTCAAAAATGTTTATGCCGACCTCGGCCATAAAGTGCAAGTGCTCGACCTCGCGGAACTGCCACCTGAGTTGTTTTTGCCCACGGCCTATGCCGAAAAGCCCGCTGCTTTTGCTCGCTTCACTGACACCGTGCTCGCTAGCGATGGTCTGCATATCGTGACGCCAGAATACAACGGCGGTATGCCCGGCGTGCTGAAGTACTTCATCGACATGCTCAAATTCCCCGAGAGCTTCGAGCATCGCCCAGTGGCCTTCACTGGCCTTGCGGCGGGCCAGTGGGGAGCCCTGCGTCCGGTGGAGCAGTTGCAGGCGATCTTTGGCTATCGCAATGCCTTCATCTTCCCCGACCGCGTCTTTATGCCTGGTGTGGGAGGCCAGATGGATGCCGACGGCACGCTGACGAATGCTGACAGTGTCCAGCGTCTGCGAGCGCAGGCCGAGGGTTTCGTCGCCTTTGTGAAACGCCTGCGCTGATTTCGCTGACTGGCCGAACGAGACGGCAAAGCCAGCCTGACACAGGCTGCCAACGTGAGGCAGCCTGTGTCACCTTAGCGGCTGCTAGCTCGCCGCACGTTCGAGGCCGTTGCCCACACGACGAACATCGCGGCCAACTCCGCGGAGGGTGTTGCAGCTCGTGCTGAGCATGGCGAAGGCGGCAAGGAGGAGGAGAAGGACGAGGCGTTGTGCTGGTGTTTTCATGGTGGTGTTTATGGGGTTGGCTTGACCAAGGAGCATACGATGCAAACCGCTGCCTGAATGCAAGTGGAGTTGGCAAAAGGTTGCTACGAAGCCACTACCTTGCCGCCTTGACACCCCGCGCCGTTGCCGCTCCCATGCATGACTTTATGTGTGGCATCTACGGTTTCGCTGGGTTCAAAGAAGAAGGTCTGCTCGACCGCATGGGCCGCGTCATCAGGCATCGCGGCCCAGATGGACAGGGCCGCTATGATGCGCCCGATGGCCAGCCGTTCTCCATGGGCATGCAGCGCCTCAGCATCATCGACCTCGAAGGCGGCTGGCAGCCCGTCTATAACGAAGATAAAACCCTCGCTGTCTGCTACAACGGCGAGACCTACAACTACGTGGAACTGCGCGATGAACTGGAGGCCAAGGGCCACCACTTCACAACCCACAGCGACACCGAGTGCCTCGTGCATGGCTTTGAAGAATGGGGCATGGCGGGCCTGCTCCAGCGCATGAATGGCATGGCTGCCTTCTGCATTTATGATGTGCGTAAGCGTGAGTTCTGGATCGGGCGCGACCGCTGTGGCCAAAAGCCGCTCTACTACCACCACGAGCACGGGCGCTTCCTTTTCGGCAGCGAGGCGAAGAGCCTGCTCCAGAGTCAGCACGTCACTGCCGAGGTGAACATGGCAGCCATCGACCCCTACCTCACGCTGCGCAATGTGCCGGAGCCTCAGACGATGTTCAAAGGCATCTCCATCCTGCCCGTCGCGCACTTTTTGCACTATAAGCTCTCGGACAACAGCATCTCGATCCAGCGCTACTGGGAGGTGCCGCTGCTTGATGCCCGCACCGCGAAATACAAGAGCGACGAGGCTTACTTCGAGGAGCTGGAGTCGCTGGGGTATGACTGCGTGAAGCTCTGCATGAGAAGCGACGTGCCCGTGGGTGCCTACCTCAGCGCGGGCGTGGATTCCTCACTCACCGTCGCAGCGATGACGCGCTTCAGTAGCAACATCAACACCTACTCCGTGGGCTTCGACTCGCCTGTGGATGAGACCCCCGCCGCGCGCGAGACAGCCGCTTTCCTCGGCACCAAGCACCACGAAATCATCTGCCAGCCCGAGGACTTCTCCCTGCTGCCGAAGATCGTTTATCACATGGATCGGCCCGTTGGCGATGCCTTGCTTATCGCCTTCTACAAGCTCGCTGAGGGCGCGAGCAAAGACCTCAAAGTCGTGCTCGGTGGCGAGGGCGCGGACGAAGCCTTTGCCGGCTATTCCTTCCACGGCGTCATCACCAAGGTGGATGCGCTGAATCGTCGTTTCCCAGGCATCGGCAAGCTCGCCGCTCTCGGCTTCGGCATGACGCCGCACGCGCTACTGAACAAGTTTTTCACCTTTCCCGCCGACCTCGGTAGCCAGGGCAAAAAGCGCGTTATCGACTTCCTCCAGCAGTACGGCGCGCGCGACTTGAACCACAACTTCAACGCCCTGCGCACGCTGTGGAGCGAGGACGAGCGGCACGCTGTTTACAGCGCCGACATGAAGCACCTCGCTGGCACAGGCTGGATGGCCAAGGAGCAGGAAAAAGACAAAAACGGCCCCTTCCTCGACCGCTTGCTCAAGCTGCAATACGACGAGTGGCTGCAAGACTGGGCACTCATCCGCCAGGATAAAAACACCATGGCCCACAGCCTTGAATACCGCCTGCCCTTCCTCGACCCTCGCCTCATCGAGCTAGCCTTCCAGATGCCGGCCCATCTGAAGATTAACGGCAAAACCGACAAGTACATCGAGCGCAAACTCGCCGACAAAGTCTTCCCCCAGCACATCGCGAGACGCGCAAAAATCCCCTTCTATCTGCCCGTCGAATACTTCCTCGATCAGCCGCATTTCAAAAAGCTAGTGGCCGATACCTTGAACGAAAGCGCCGTGAAAAAACGTGGCTACTTCGAGCCTGCGAAAGTCACCGCGCTGATCGCGAAGATGAACAGCACCCGCGAGTTCGTGTTCTGCAAACAAGTTATGTCGCTCGTGGTGCTAGAGCTGTGGCATCAGGTCTTCATCGACAAAGCCTATCGCTTCGACTGAATCCAGTCCCTTTGAGACAATAGGGGTTTTCCCTCGATTTCCTCGCATTGACAGGGGAATGGTAAAACCCGATAGACTTGCCCTCCCAGACTTATGCTCAACGAACTCAAACAACGCGAAAAAGACGGCAACGTGATCAATGTAGGACTCATCGGCGCTGGCGCGATGGGCCTTGGTATTGCCTACCAGATCGGCAAGACCCCTGGCATGAGGCTGTCCTTTGTCGCCGATTTTGACATCAAGGCCGCCGAGAAAGCCCAGCAGGTCTATGGCAAAGCGACGCATGTGACGACCGATGGCATGGCCGCCCTGCGCAATGAGAAAATCAAGTGCGACGTCTTCGTGGAGGCCACCAACAGCATCATCGGAGCCTACGACTACTGCATTGCCGCGATGGAGCGTAAAGCCCACTGCGTGCTGATGAATGCCGAGGTCGATCTCATTCTCGGGCCTCTGCTCCAAGACGCGGCGAAGAAGGCTGGCGTCATCTGCACCAGCGACGGCGGCGACCAGCATGGCGTGCTCGCTCGCATGATGGAAGAGATCGAGATGTGGGGCTTCGACATCGTCCAGGCTGGCAATATGAAAGGCTTCCTGGAGCGTCATCGCGACATGGCGGGCACGGTGGAAGTCGCCAAGGCACTCAACCTCAGCGTCATCCAGTGCCTCGCTTACACCGACGGATCCAAGCTCAATATCGAGATGGCCATCATCGGCAATGAGTACGGTCTCACGCCTTTCGTCCCCGGCATGGAAGGCCCCAAGGCCAACAAGGTGCAGGACGTGGTGAACCTTTTCGACTTCGACAAGTACAAGGGCCAAGGCCGACTCGACTACGTGCTCGGAGCCAAGGAGCATGGCGGCGGCGTCTATGTCGTGGCTCGCTGCGACGATGAGTTCCAGAAGGACTACCTGAACTATTACAAGGTCACCAACAAGCACCCGTATTACGTCTTCCTGCGTCCCTACCATCTCTGCCATCTCGAAACGCCACGCGCTGCTGCGCTGGCGGCGATGTATGGCAAAGGGGTCTGCACGCAGCGCATGGGACGCATCAATGACTGCTACGCCTACGCTAAAAAAGACCTTTCGGCTGGCACCGTCGTCCAGCACGCCATCGGCAGCGATGAGGTCTATGGCCTCATCGACGAAGCCAAGATCGCCGATGCTGCGAACCACGTCCCGCAGGGTGTGCTCGATGTCGAAGGCTCGCCTGAGCGCCCTGTGCTGAAGCGTGCTGTGGCCAAAGACCAGCCCATCACCTGGGACGATGTCACCATTCCCGACACGCGCATGGCGCAGCTTTGGGAGAAGCAGAAGGCACTCATCGGGCTCAAGTAACGCCCCGTGGTTCACGGAGGAGAGGGTAAGCAACAAGCGCCAGGAGCGAAGATCACCTATCGCTCCGGCGTAGCCCTTCGCCCATGTTTCGTGCCGTCATCCTCGCTCTCTGCCTTCTCCCTGTCCTCGCTCATGCTGAGGCCGTCTCCTTTTCCAAGCAGATCGCGCCGTTGCTCAAAGACAAATGCGTGGAGTGCCATCGCGAGGGCAAGGCCAAGGGTGGCTATCGGCTTGATACTTTCGAGCGACTCGCCAAGCCCGGCGATAGCAAGGCCGCCGCGCTGACTCCTGGCAAACCCGATGCCAGCGACCTGTATGCCCGCCTCGTCACCGATGATGAAGACGACCGTATGCCTGCTAAGGGCGATGCGTTGGAGAAGGCCGAGATCGCGCTGGTGAAACGCTGGATCAGCGAAGGCGCACGTTATGATAATGCCAACCCCAAGGCATCGCTCGACGCTCTCGATGTTGCTCCCAAGGCCACCGCTACGCCAGCCAAGTATCCCAAGCCCTTGCCCATCACCGCGCTCGCTGTCAGCGCCGATGGCAAGCGCATTGCGACGAGCGGCTACGGCGAAGTCTTGCTGTGGGACAGCACCACGCTGACGCTCGTGGGCCGCCTCCCTGGCTTGCCGTTGCGGGTGCTCGACATCGAGTGGATCGGCACTAGCCAGATGCTCGCCGTCGCGGGCGGTACACCGGGCCGCAGCGGCGAGGTCTGGCTTGCCGATGCTGCGACCCTGAAGCCGGTGAAACGCCTCGTCACCACGCTCGATAGCTGCCAGTGCCTCGCAGTGACTGCGGATGGGAAAATCCTCGCGGTGGGTGGCACGGACAATCATGTGCGAGCCATCGCTCTGCCCGAGGGCAAGGTGCTCTGGGACATCGAAGCGCATTCGGATTGGGTGATGGCGCTGGCCTTTAGCCCTGATGGGAAACGCCTCGCCTCGGGTAGCCGCGACCGCACGGCGCGGCTCTTCGATGTGGCCAAGGGCGAGATCGAAGCGACCTACACGAACCACGAAACGGCGGTGCTGGCGCTATGCTTCAGCGAGGATGGCAAGCGTGTTTTTTCAGGCTCAGCCGATGGCGAGATACGCCCCTGGAACCTGGAAGCGAAGAGCGACAAAAGCACCACCACGCGTCCTGGCCACGCAGCGGTGCTGGGCATCGTGCAGGGCCTGGGGCGGACGTTTGTCTCGCTGGCAGACACG
The DNA here is from genome assembly GCA_031411235.1 of Verrucomicrobiota bacterium. Classification (GTDB taxonomy): domain Bacteria; phylum Verrucomicrobiota; class Verrucomicrobiia; order Verrucomicrobiales; family Verrucomicrobiaceae; genus JANOAR01. The sequence continues at coordinate 36,833 of JANOAR010000298.1, forward strand.
GGTTTGATCGAAGAGGACGTGAAGGGAAAGAAGGTGCTGAGGAAGTTCGCAGGGCACACCGCGCAGGTGGATGCGATCGCGCTCATGGTGGTGACGCAGAGCGTGGCGAAGCCAGACGACAAGGCTGCGAAGCCCGTGCCGCAAGTCACGGCAACACTCGTCACCGGCAGCCACGACGGCGAGGTGCGGCTGTGGGATTTGCAGGCGAACCGCGAGCGCGGGAAGTTCGTGGCGGTGCCGTGAGGCCTCTAAACCGTAACGGCTAAGCCTCGTCCAGCACCAGTCCGCGCACGGACTGGCGATTTAAAATAATGCCGGTGGCGACCATCGCCTTCCACGCGGCGAAATGCTCGCTGGCGTAGTGGGCCTCCACGGCATCCAGATCGCGATACAGCTCGGCGAGGGCAAAGACATTGGCTTGATCAAGCTTCTGCGACACCTCGAAGCGCAGGCAACCGCTCTCCTCGCGCGAGGCGGCGGCATTCGCCTGCACGGCGGTGAGAAATTCTGGCAAGCGGGCAGGATCGACTTCGAGGATAACGGTGATGGAAACCATGATGGCACCCATTCACCGCAGAAACGTTAAAGTTGCAAGTCTGTGCTAGCGTATCCAACGCCCGCTCCCTTTACTGCTATGCACTCCTCCATGCTCCACGCTTCTCGTTTCCTCGTCGTTCTCTCCTGTGCCGTACTGCCCGCGCTCGCTGTCGATACGCCTGCAAAGCCCGCCGCAGCGGCAGCAACGCCACCCGCCGCCGTCACACCTGCGAAGCCCGCTGCAACGCCTGTGCCCGCAGCAGTCACGCCTGCGAAGCCCGCCGCAACGCCTGCGCCAGTTGCAGCACCTGCCGCAGCGACCAAGCCTGTGCCCGCAGCGCCTGTTAAACCTGCGGCGGCTGTGGCAACAAAACCTACCGAACCCGCGAAGCCCGCCACACCGCCCGCGAAGCCAGTCGTGCCTCCAGCTAAACCTGCGACCCCTGCGGCAAAGCCCGCCATGCCCGCCGCCGTAGTGGCCAAGCCCGCACCGCCCGCACCCAAGCCCGTCGCCATTTTCCCCGATAAAAACCTCGAAGCCGCCGTGCGTCGCCAAGTCTTCGCCAAGCGCGATGGCACCGAGCCCCTCTATGCCGCCGATGTGGAGAATGTCGCCATCATCGAAGGCCGTGGCATGGGCATCAAAGACCTCACGGGCCTAGAGAAGTGCGTGGCTCTCGCACAGATCACGCTGCCCAAAAACAGCATCACCAGCATCGCCCCACTGAAGGGCTTGGAGCGCTTGCAATTCATCGACCTTTCAGACAACCAAGTGCAGGACATCAGCGTGCTCAGCACCCTCAAGAGCCTGCAATTCATCGAGCTGACTCGCAACAAAGTGCAGGACGTCACGGCTCTTGGCGGCGTCATCGCCCTCAATTCCCTCTACCTTGCGCACAACCAAATCAAAGACCTCAGCCCCTTGTTCAAGCTGCCCAAGGTCTGGACTATCGACGCGGAAGGCAACCAAATCACTGCCATCACAGGTATCGGCGGCTTGAAGTGGCTCTCGATGCTCAATTTGAAAGGCAACCAAGTCGCCGACATCACGCCGCTGGAGCCACTCGCAGAGCTTCAGCAACTCTTCCTGGATGGCAACAAAATCACCGACCTAGCGCCGCTCCATCGCATGATGAAAAAGGACTTCGAGGGCACCCACGAGTGGGCACCCTACTGCAACGTGTACCTCGCGGGCAACGCCCTCAGCGATGCCTCGAAGAAGCTCGTCGAGGAGTTGGTCAAGCTCGGCGCACGCATCCAGCCGTAGCGCTATCGCATCATGTCCTTCGACTTCCTCCACGAATCCTTCGCCCAGCGTGCCCTGCTCGCCTGCGTGCTCATCGGCTTTGCCAATGGCTTCGTTAGTGGCTTCGTCGTGCTGCGCAAAAGCGCTTTGCAGATCGGCACCTTATCGCACTCGCTCTTCCCCGGCATCGCCCTCTGCGTCCTGCTTTTTGGCCTGCATGACTGGAGCGTGCTGGTTGGTTCAGTGTTCGCGGCGCTCATCGTGGGCCTCGGCTCGCTGCTCGTCGCACGCACCTCGCGCGTGGATCGCGACACGGCGATGGGCGTGCTCTACACCACGGCCTTCGCCATTGGCATCATCATCATCAGGAACATGGGCATGAGCCAGAAGCTCGATGAATGGATCTTCGGCAGCATCGTCGGCATGGCCGATGCCGACCTATGGATCGCCTTCGGCATCAGCCTGCTCGCCGTGCTGCTGCTCACCGCCTTGCAGCGCCCGCTGCTCATTTATTTGTTCGAGCCCAACGTCGCCGCGAGCCTCGGCGTGCCGGTGAAATTCCTCAACTACGCGCTCTTCAGCATCGTCATCCTGGTGCTCGTGTCGTCCCTGCAAGCCGTGGGGTGCATCCTCAGCGTCGGCCTGCTGGTGGCCCCAGCGGCCACCGTTTACCTGCTCACCGACAACGCCAAAACCCTCTTCTGGGGCGGTGGTTTGATTGGTGCCCTGGGCAGCGTCTTGGCTTTCTTCCTGGCCTACCCGTTAGGCTGGAACATCAGCTCGTCGATCATCGTCGTGCTGGGCTCGCTGTTCCTGCTCGCCTACATCTTCAGCCCCCGCTACGGCGTGCTCGCCTATGTGCTGCGGCGCACGGCGTGAGTTGGCATTCATGCTTAGCAGGCTGGCTCGATGTCACGAGCAGAGAGGGTAACGAGGCAGGGGCGGGTGCGCCCAGCGAGGAATTCCACTTCGTAGGCGCTGCCACCTTCATAGACATGCACCACGGCTCCTTCGGCTCCGAGCTTGAGTTTCTCCGCAGGGATGGCCCGGCGCAGGCGCACCATGCTATGCTCCAGGATGATTCCCGGAGAAGGCGGTGGTGCAAGGGTGGCTGGCATAGTGATGGCAATACTAGCGATGAAGAGTGGTCGGTTTGAAGAAACCAAGGATACACTTTGGATTGCGCACACAGACCTGGACGTGATCGAGGCTGCGGAGTCCGGCAGTGGGATAGACGGGATGGCCTTCATTGAAGAAGCCTCGCACGGTATCGAAGGTGGATTCGCCTGCTGCGGTGCGGAGTTCATGCAGGTGGTTCATTACGGCGCAATCGAGGAAGCGGGCTTTTGATTCTGGGCCTTTGTTGCTGGTTGGTTTGATGCCCGCGAGGGAGCACCATTGGAGATAGACTTCATAGGCTCTGGTGACATGCGCGGCGCTTTCCGGGTCGGCGAGGTCGAGGCAATGGCCGAGGGTGATGATCGCGCCGATGACTGTGGGTTTCTTGATCTTGGATCCCGGTATCTTGGCCGTCTCTTTGGCCCATTGCATGGCTCTGGCCTCGCTACGTTCCCAAAAGTAGATGCCATGGCCGAGCCAGTCCCAGGGATTGGTGCTAGGGCGTAGATGTCCGCCATCGAAGAGCATCCGCGCGACGCTTTCATCGCAGCCGTGATAGCCGAAGATGATCTGAGGTGGGAGCATCAGCGGAACTGTTTTTTGACCTTGCCTGTCTTTGGATCATGCATGCCAGTCGCGGCCAGCATTTTCAGCGCGGTATCACGGTCTTTGGGCATCTGAGCAACAGCTCGATTGATGGCCGCGAGATCCTTCTTGTAATCAATAGTGGGGTAGATCGGGCCAGTATGGAAGTTGATGTGCATAGTGTGATGGTAGCGGTTTGGACTGTAATGCACAACCATTATGCTGGCCTGAGAAGCAAGCTGAAAGCTGGAGGATGGACAGAAACCTTCGCTTTGCCCATGATCTTGCATGGTCTGGAGCGCCTCTGCCACTAGCTGGGGCTGAGCAGGGAAGTTGGCTTGAGCTGCGGGCGCTTGGCATCGCTATCAAAGAAGAGAAGGTCTGGGAGTTCATCAGCTTGGCGCTTGTCTCTCTGCACGACGACACGGAGCAGATGCGCTCTTGGCCATTGCATCACATGCCGAACTGGGCGTTGGGGCAGGCAGAGAGCTAACCCGCTTTTTCTCAAATGTTGCTTCTGAAAAAGAGAGCGAGGGAGTCTCGCCTGCCGCTCCTCTTTAAGGCACTGCCTTCTGCGCACCTCGATAATGGTAAACGGCGAGCGTGTGAATCTCCTGCTCGGCCCATAGCGTGGCTTTTAATTGGAAGAGTTTTTCATCCGCGAGTAGCGCCATGACTTCGGGGCAGATGCCTTTGCTCAGGTCGCGCTGGCCGACGGTGAAGTAGAGTTCGCCGTGCTCGGCATCGACCTTGGCCATCAGCTCGCGCAGCGTTGCGCCGTCGCGCACATGGCCGTCGCTGCGGGGATCATAGAGGTGGATGTAGCGCCACAGGTAGCGCGTATAGACCTTCGATGGGCCAGTGAAACCCAGGGGCTCGTGCTGCCCACGCGTGAGCTGCCAGGCATTGCGATGACTCTCATAGGGCTGCGTTTCCATCAGCCGAGTGTGTGGCCATGAGGTCACAGCGGAGAGGGCTGGGAGGGCCACGACCACGGCTAGGCAAAACAGCGCCACGGGCCGCGTGGCCCCAGCAGATAGGCCACGCACGATGAGGGCATCCAGCGCATAGGCTTTAAATATGGCCAACGGCAGCACCACGTAGAAGGAGTACCAGTAGATCCATTCGGCATTGAACAGGTACTTGAAACACAGCGCCGCGATGATGACGGACAGCGCTACACTCGTCCACAGCAGCCCATCCAACCGCCGCCGCAGGCAAAGCAATACGCAGCCTGTGAGCAGCAGTGCCACCTCGGCAGCGAGGCCCAGGCCTGCTATGCCGGGCTGCTTGGCGATGGCTTCATTGAGCACGGTCTCGGTGGGGTTTTCGCGGTCATCGCGTTCCCATGGCATCCCCATTACCACACCGCTGAGGCTGTTGTGCAGCCAGTGCGCATCCATCGGCTTGCCGATCAGTTGCACCAGTTTGGCCTTGGCATCCTTGATCTGCAAAGCACACGGAGTGGTGAGAAAGATGAACAGCGCCCCGGCCATGACATTGACCGCGAGTAGCCGCGCGATGCTCGTCCAGCGCTCACGCTTCGTTGCTGGCGTACCCGATTCCATGTCACGCATTCCGTTGCTCCAGAGCAGCCAGGCACCGAGGGCGACGTTCAATGCTGCGAGCGGGTACATGACGCCCTTCCACGAGTACATGCAGAGGAACTCCAGCACGCCGAAAGCAATCCACCATCGCCAGCGCCCGGTGCGCAGGGCGAGCAGCGCTGCCCACACCAGCAAAATCAGGCAGCAGAACATGATCGAGTAGCCGCGTGCCTCGGTGCTGTAGCGAATGTGCCAGGAGTGCAGCGACAGCAGCACCGCCACGATGACACCCACGCGTGCGCTACCCAGCCAACGGAAAAAACACGCGATAATGACCAGCGAAGCCATGCCAAAAGCGAAGGCGGGCAAGCGCGAGATCACCTCGTCGAACACTGGCTCTGGCAGACCCTTCATCGCACGCCAGGCATCGAGAGTCAGCCGCTGGAGAATGCTGAACGCATAGTGATTGCCCGCCGTGTGATCATCAAAAAACACCCGCAGCCAAGGCACCTGCATGAACTTCAATTCCCCTTGCATGTCCTTCCCCTGCACGGGCCAGTACTCGCCATGCACATACTCGCGCAGTGCCCAGCCTTCGTCGCCCCAGTAGGAGTGGCTCATGCGCGGCCAGCGTAGGATGCCCGCCGCGATGACGATGAGCAGCAGCACGGGCCAAAACCAACGCCCCGTGCGTGTGCCTAGCTGCCAGCGCGTCTCACAAACCCCACCGCCCAGCCGTCCCCACCAGCGCACCGTCAGCAGCACGAGGGCGCTCAGCGCGAGGTAAACGAATCCGCCGTAGTACAGGCCGAGCGCGAGGTAGTCGCGAAATGGCTGCGGCTTGCCGGTGGCGATGCGTGCGGCCCAGCGCTCGTCCGAGGGCACCTTCAGCTCGCGCAACAAAATGATGAGGCCAACGATGACGAGTGCATGGAAAAGCCATAGCCCACGCACGGCGTGAGTGGGGCCGGGGAGCTTGTGCCAAAGGCGGGCGAGAAGCGAAGGAGCGGGAGAATCGGACATGCGGGAGAGGGCCGCAATTCTGCCATGTATGGCAAGCGCCTGCCCACTGATTTCGGCGACGGCTCTCCCCTATTGTTGAGGTCGTCGTTGGGTCATTGCCGCGTCACCACTTCATCTAGGTTCAGAAGCACATTCGCTGTCATCGCATAGGCAGCTAGCTCTGCGGCTGCGCCTTTCGCTAGGGTTGCACCAACCAGCTTGGCAGCCTCAGCGGGATAGGTTTGATAAAAGGCCAGTCGCTTGGCCAACCCTGCCGTTAGCACGCTCAACTCCGCCTCTACCACAGGCCGTGAGGCCACGCGCTGCATCGCCCAGGCGATGCGTTGCTGGGGTGTGCTGCCGCCGTGGGCCAGCATCTGCGCGGCCAGCGCACGCGCCGCGTCGATGTAGGTCGTCTCATTGAGCAGGGCGAGGGCTTGCAGTGGGGTGTTGGTGCGCGAGCGCTTCACCGTGCATATCTCGCGTGTGGGGGAATCGAAGAGCAGCATCGTCGGCGGTGCCGCTGTGCGCTTCCAGATGGTGTAGAGCGTGCGGCGATACAGCCCCTCGCCCGTGTCGGCCTTGTAGCCGCGCAGGTCGCCATACTTGCTCGTCTCGTCCCACACACCTTCCGGCATAAAGGGCCGCACACTGGGGCCGCCCAGCTTTGGCACGAGTAGGCCAGAGACTGCGAGTGCTTGGTCGCGCATCAACTCGCCCGACAGGCGGAAGCGCGGGCCACGGGCGAGCAAGCGGTTGTCGGGATCGCGCTCCAGCAGCGCCTTTGAAACCGTAGATGATTGGCGGTAGGCGCGACTCATGACGATCTGCTTTTGTATCGCCTTCATATCCCAGCCCGTGCGCACGAACTCGGTGGCGAGCCAGTCGAGCAGTTCCGGGTGCGTGGGGTACTCGGCCTGCATCCCGAAGTTCTCCACCGTCTTGACGATGCCTGTGCCATAGAATTTCTCCCACTGCCGATTCACCCACACACGAGCCGTCAGCGGGTGCTCGCCGCTGACCATCCAGCGGGCGAGGCCGAGGCGATTCATCGGCTGGCCTGCGGGCATGGCGGGTAGCGACGCGGGCAAGGCGGCAGTCACTTTGCCAGCGGGCTTGTCATACTCGCCGCGCGTGAGGATGAAGGCGTCGCGCGGCTGGGGAAGCTCGGCCATGACCATGACGGTGGGTAGCGTCTTTTTGAAGGCCTCGACGGCTGCCTTGGCAGCGGCGTGGGCATCGTCGGCACGCTTCACAGGGCTGTCGATGGTGCTGCGGTAGGCAGCAGCGAGGTCGGCATTTTGCTTGGCACTGCGCTTGTCTTGAGGCGTTTTTAAAATGGCATCGACAGCCGCCAAGGCGTTGCCGCCAACAAGCTTCAGCGCGCTGGGGGCCAGCGATGAACTGCTGAGGCGGAAGCGCCCGATGTTGTGATTCGGAAAGGAGCCGTGCGTCAACTTCACCACCACGACGGAGCCCTGTGGCACGGGCGTGGCAGCGGCGAGGAGGAACATCGCGTCGGTCTTGTCGCGGCGCGTGTTGCCGTCAATGGCCCAGCCTTCGCGGCCCTTGGCTTTGGCCTTTGCCAGCGACGCGATCTCGTAGCCCTTTTGCGAATAGGTGGCGGTGGCTTGGGTCACTTTCAAAGGCTTGTCCTTGCCTGCGGCATCGCGAATGGCCACCTCCACACCTGTGAGCACGAAGTTGCCATTGTGTGCTCGGCCCAGGCTTTGATTGGCCATGCTGGCATCAGGCAGGCATTCGAGCAGCACGGCGCTGAGGCTGCCGCCCTGCACGGGCGACACGATCTCATAGGTGTCGGTGGGCGGATTGGGGCCGCTGGCGAGGTAGCTGGCATCGGGCTGCCGGGTGAGCGTGGCCCCGTTGATCGACTTGGCGCTCACGGGTTGCAGCAGATTCCACATGGCAGGCAGGGCAGTGGTTCCACTGGCATAACTTTGCTCCCAGGCAGCTACGAGTTGGGGCAGTTGCTTGGCGGCTTCTGTGGCAGCAGTGGCGGTGCTGGCCACCGCTGTATCCAGCTCGGTGAGTTTGGCGGTTTGCTCGGCATTGGGCACGTCGATGGCGGGCTCCATGTTGCCGCCGCTGCGATTGCCTGGGCCTTGGATGGTGCCGCTCTCGGGCACGTTGTTGAAGAAGGCGAATATGGCATAAAAATCCTTCTGGGAGATGGGATCAAACTTATGGTCATGGCAACGGCAGCAGTTGAAAGTGAGCGCCATCCAAGTCATGCCCGTGGTCTCGACGCGGTCGATGATGTTCTCGATACGCCACTCCTCAGCGATCAGTCCGCCTTCGCCGTTGAGCCTGTGGTTGCGATTGAAGCCCGTGGCGATCACTTGGTCGCGGGTGGCATTAGGCAGGAGATCGCCCGCGAGCTGCTCGATGGTGAAAGCATCGAATCCCTTGTTGCTATTGAAGGCCTCAATGACCCAGTCGCGCCACGGCCATTGGCTACGGCTGCTATCCGTCTGGAAGCCGTGGCTGTCGGCAAAACGCGCATAGTCGAGCCACTGCATGGCCATTTTTTCACCGTAATGGGGGGAGCGCAGGAGTCGGTCGATAGTGTTGGAAAGCACGGAGTCGGGGATGGTGGATCTCGGATTAGCCGATGCGGCGCGACACTGAGCCGCGAAGGCTGCTGTCTCTTCAGGCGTGGGCGGCAGGCCGATGAGATCGAGCGAGAGACGACGCAGCAGTGCCTCGGGCGTGGCTTCCTGGCTGAAGCTCAGCCCTTCCTTGGCGAGTCGTTGGGCGATGAAGGCGTCGATGGGACTACCGGTTTTTCCCGGCACTTCGGGCCGCTTTGGTGCCAGGAAGGCCCAGTGCCCGGCATACTCCGCGCCCTCGCTGATCCATTGCTTGAGCACGGCTTTTTCACTCGCGCTGAGGTCTTTGTGCAGCTTGGCAGGTGGCATCACGTCGTCATCGGCGGCCGTGAGCATGACGCGTTTGATCAGTTCGCTGGCCTCGGGTTTGCCCGGCACGATGGCCACCTCGCCGGACTTGGCGGGCTTCGTAGCCGAGTCGAGCAGGTCGAGCCGTAGCCCGCCTTTGCGCTGTGCCTCATCACCGCCGTGGCATTGAAAACAGCGATCCGAGAGGATGGGCCGCACGTCACGATTGAACTCCAGTTTGCCAGCCGCCAGAAGAGGCAAAGGAACAACGAGGAGGAGGTAAAAGCGGCGTAAAAACATAAGTGGGTAGAACAAACGAGCCATAGTCGAAAGGTGTTGCTGGATTCCATATTCTGCCGAGTGGGATTCGTGTCACGAAAATGAGCAGCGGTGACGTTAGGAATGCGTAGAACACCGCCAACTTCCAGCCCTGTTCGATTTCATTTCCCCCCTCATCTATTTCACTTCATCACTGCCCGCCCGTTATGCAAAAGAGCAAAATCTCCCCCCTCTCGCTGTTGGCGTTCATCGCCGCAGTCGTCCTCATGGCTGGTATCGGCTGGTATTTGAGCGGCCCTAGCTCGCCCAGCGTGCCCGCAGTTGTCGCCCCCAAGGTGCCCGCCCCAGTCGCATCGAAAGACACGCCCGCGCCGACCAAGCGCCCAACCATTGCCCCTGTGGCCGATGGAGCGGGCACACCGCCCGCCGTGCCGATGGTGGCCCAGCCGGATGCCACGCCCAACGCGGATCAAGCCGCACGCGAGGCTGCCGACCAGAAAATAGGACTCATTCTCGCCCAAACGAACGGCGTCGAAGCCACGCGGGACAAGCTTTTGCTGCTCTTCCCTGGCCTCAACAATTACGAAAAAATCGCCGCTGCCCCCCATCTCGTGAACCTCGTGATGGATCCCGAGCTGCCGCGCTTGCTGCCTTTCTTGAAAAACCCCACGACGCCCGTCGAGGCGATGGAGACGATCTTCAACGACATGCTCAACCGCCCGCCTCAGGTGGGTTGGCCAGTGCTCATCGACGTGGCGAGCAACCCGCGCCATCCCTTCAGCGAGCGTGCCAAAGAACTGCTGACCACCATCGTGGGCGAAGACTACGGCACCGATGTGCTGGCTTGGCGGCAAGGCATGATCAAGCAACTCAACCAGCAGGGCATCTTCCTCGATGCCGCTGGCAATGTGGTGCCAGAGCCAGATGCCCCCACAGCGACTCCTGCGGGGCAGTGAGGGTCGTTCGCCGCTCGTTGGCCCATTCGCCAGAATGGGATGTCACGGCGGCTCCTGCGCAACCTCTGTGATCGTTTGCGGCCATCCTTCTGGTCGATTACAGGCCTGGGTTCATGCAATCGATCCTCGTCCGCCTCTACCGACTCGGCCTGCTCGTGGCAGCGGTAATGCTGCTGCGCTCGGCCCCGCAGCCCGTGGCCACGGCGCTGAGCGCAGAGCAGGTGCGTGATTATTTCCCCAGGGCCGCCTCTCTCACGACCCCTGACGCGACGACGGGGCAGCAGCTCGTGCTCGACGCCGCAGGCAGCAAGCTGGGCAGCGTGGCGCAGACGGCACCGCTCAGCGATAGCAGCATCGGCTACTCGGGGCCGACGAATACCCTCATCGCCAACGATGCTGCGGGCAGTGTGCTCGGCATCCGCATCCTGCACAGCGACGACACGCCCGAGCATGTGGCCGAAGTGGTGGGCACGCGGCGCTTTTTTGCTCAGTTCAAAGACTTGCGCCTCGGCGAAACAACCGCGCTGCCACGCCTGGATGCTGTGTCTGGTGCCACGCTGACGAGTGCCGCCATCGCTGATGGTGTGTTGGCGCGATTGGGGCAAAAAGGCAAGGCTGGCACCTCACGACGTTTCCCTGATGAGATCACGTTAGCCGAGGTACAGCAGCTCGAAGCGAAGGCGATGACACTGCAACTTGACGCGAATAAACTCGGCGTCTTCCAGGTGCTCGATGCGGAGGGCAAGATCATCGCCAATGCCCTGCGCACGGCCCCCGCAGCCGATGCGGTGATCGGCTACAAAGGGCCCAGCGACACGCTGCTGCTACTGGATGCGAAAGGCGAGCAAGTGCGTGGCATTCGCCTGCGCCGCAGCTACGACACACAGCGCTATGTGGGCTATGTGACGGATGATGGCTACTTCATGCACCTCTTTGACAGGATGCCTGTGAGCAAGCTCGCGACTCTCGATTTCGATGCGGCCAAGATCGAAGGTGTATCGGGCGCGACCGAGACGAGCTGGAGCATGGCCGAAGGGATGAAGAAACGTGTGGCAGAGCTACTCGCTGCCTCTCCCACCGAGGTTGTGACGGGAGGCTATGCGTGGCTCGCCACTCTGCGCAGCATCCGCTGGCGTTGGCAGGACACGGGGCATCTGCTCATCCTCGCTTCGGCTTTTGCGATGGCGTTTACTAAACTGCGCGGCATCGCCTGGGTGCGGCAACTGCATCATCTCGTGCTGGTTATTTACGGCGGCTTCATCGCAGGCGAGATGCTCTCGCAAGCACTGCTCGCAGGCTGGGCGCAGCACGGCACGCCGTGGCGCAGTGCGGCGGGTATGGTGCTGCTGGGTGTGGTGGCGCTGCTCGCGCCTGTGTTCACCCGGCGGCAGATTTACTGCCATCATCTCTGTCCGCATGGAGCCGCGCAGCAGCTACTAGCACGGCGTTTGCCCTGGCAATTGAAGGTGCCTGCTAGGCTGAGTCGCGGGTTGGAAATCGTGCCCTTCGTCTTGCTCGCCGCAGTGCTGGCCACGAGTGCCTGGGCTTGGCGGATGAACTTGAATGCGCTGGAGCCCTTCGATGCTTACAGCCTTCGCGTGGCGGGCGTGGCGACGCTGGTCATCGCCGTGGCGGGGCTGGTGGCCTCACTATTTGTGCCCATGGCTTACTGCCGCTATGGCTGCCCCACGGGCGCGGTTTTTAAGTTGCTGCGCTTCGCGGGTGATCACGATCGACTCGGCATTCGCGACTGGCTCGCGCTGGGCTGTATCGCTTTGGTTTGGCTGGGGATGGCGGTTGGATGATGAACCGCCATGCCTCGCTCACGGTGCCTGGGTCGTCTGGAATCGCGGATCGCTCCACGCAAATGGCGGACGTTTGCCGAGCAGCAGCTCGTAGATGTTGTGGTTCGTTTTCATCATCTCAGCGAGCATGTCTTTCCATGGCCGATCGGCTACGCTGATGAGGCCGGTGTTATAACTCTCGCCATTGTATTTGCTGAACCACCGCCCTGTCGTCGCCTGATCGACCAACGTGAACCACTCGATGCCAATGACGAAGCCGAGCGCGGCGCTTTGCTCGACATAGTGGCGATACGCTAGGCCACGCTCTTGCTGACTGCTTACCTCGCGGCCACCGATGAGTCCGCTGTCCTTCGACGATGCCCAGAAGAACTCACTGAGCATCATGGGCTTGCCGCCACACCAGGTGTGGATGCGACGCAGCGACTCGGTATCCACCCCAAACGTGTAGTAGTTGTAGGACACGACATCGACGTGTTGGCCCATGATGCGGCAGAGCTGCTCGTCATTGATCGTGATGGGCTGCAAGCGCGAGCCGATGAGCAGGTGATGCGGATCATGCTGGCGATAAAGCTTTTCGATTTGTGCGAAATAGGTTTCGAGAAACACGCCGACAAAAGCGCGCACATCGGCCTTGGCCGCATCGGTGGTCACGGCGAGTCCAGCATCGAGCAGTTCATCGAAGCTCTTCGCGCTTGCTTGCCACGTCGTATTGAATGCTGCGATGTCGGTGTATTGAGCTTTGAGGCTCTCGACGAAACGGCGCTTGCACGCGTGCTTGCTGTTCAACGAAGGGATCACGCGCGGCAGTTCGTCATAGCGTGGTTCATTGACGATGAACCAGCCGATGAGCAGCGGGTCGTTGGCCTTGCTGGGCAGTTCACGAGCGAGGTTTTCCGCGATTTTTTTCTCGGTTGGCACATCGAACGGATCCCACACTTCATGGGCACCGGGGATGCGCGGCACGCCCACCCATTCATTGATCGGCAGACTCGCCACATAAGGGAAGCTGGCCTTCACATGCGCCGTCGGTGGCGTGGGGCTGAAGGCACCGATGGAGTTGAAGCCCCACTTGCGCACGCGCTCGATCATGCGCGTGGCATAGGCGTCGAGCGAGTAGGGCTTGTCAAATTTGCGGATGGTGTTCGCTAGGTGAAACGAGAAATGAACCGCGTCATCGCCGGGCCGGAACGCCGTCGCGAATTCACCCTCAGCCTTGGGCAGCCATTCGTAAATGCTCTCGCGTCCTTTCACATACGTGTAGTCGTCATTCGGCGCGAAGCCGCAGACGCCGAGGTGGAAAAAGGCATTGCCATCGGGATCCACGAGCCATGATTTCCCCTGCTGCTGCTCGACATGGAAGTAGCCCGTCTTCTTCAAGCCCAGCGTCGCTCCGCTGCCGGGCAATCCGCCGAAGCGATCCAAGGACGGCGTTTGGATGGCCTCCAAGTAAGTGCGCTCTGAGGCGACATCGGCCTTCAATTCTTCGAGACTGCGGAGCTTGTTTGGGAAGCTCGCCTGAAGGCTCTGCCCAAAGGTATCCACCAGCTTCGCGCTCGCTGTGAGATCCGATGTGATGCGCAGTTTTGCCGTCGTTTTATCGGCGGTGTAGGGCACCATGAACTGCCAATTAAAGATCGCCCAGCCCCACTCGCGATTGTCTGTGAGCTGCTGGAAAGCGTAGTCCGGCGTGGTCACGCTGAGGCTCTGGCCCTGCGCGTTTTTGAGCATGAAGGACGTGGCATTGAGGCTGGCGAACTGGGGCACTTTCGGCTTCTCCTGAGGGAAGGTGCCGGATTGATCGCCGACGGCCCACGCGCCTCCCTTGGCGAATCCGATGTCGATGAGGGCACTCATCTTCCATGACTTCACCTCCGGTGGTACGCCCTTGAACGTAGCGGTGATGTCGCCGCCGCTAACCGCAACAAAGCACTCTGCTCCGCCTTCATAACGCACGGTTGCGCTGGTGCCTTCAGCTTTGACCTCGATCACCTTGTGGATGGCGGCGTGCGCTTGATCACTGAACTCGGGGTACGTCAGCGTGAGCGTCCCCAAGCTGCCCGCCGTGATCTCAATGCCTGCGCGTGTGGGCTTGAGTTCAGCCGCTGAGAGAGCAATGGCGGACGAGAGAAGGACGAGGAGCGAGAGTCGATTCATAGAGCGAGGGGCCATGGTTCGCGTGCGGGGAAAGGGACGCAAGTGGATGAAGCGTCTCTGTTCTCGGCGCACGCTGGGACGTTTTTGTTCGGCGACTTTTTGCGAGACGCACGCTAACGATCATGATGAACACCATTGCCCCCACCTCGCGCGATGAAGCCCTCGCTCGCCTCACCGAGGAGCCGCTGGATGTCTTGGTGCTGGGCGGCGGCATCGTCGGCAGTGGCGTCGTGCGTGATGCAGCGATGCGTGGGTTGCGCGTGGGCCTCGTCGAGCAGCATGATTTTGCTGGTGGCACGAGCAGCCGTTCGAGCCGCCTGCTGCACGGTGGCCTGCGTTACCTCGAACAAGGGCGGCTGTTGTTGGTTCATGAGGCGAGTGTGGAGAAAAAAATCCTGGGCCACATCGCGCCGCATTTGGCGGATCCGCTCGCGTTTATCTTTCCTGCCTATCGAGGCATCGGTAGGCCCAAATGGCAGCTTGGCATCGGTGTGAAAATTTATGATCTGCTGTGCGCTGGGAAGAACTTCGGCCCGTCCAGCACACTCTCCCGCGACGAGACGCTGGGCCTTGTGCCCTCGCTGGATGGCGACCGCCTCACGGGTGCAGTGCGTTACTTTGATGCGCTCACCAACGATGCGCGACTCGTCCTCGATACGCTGCGCTCCGCCGCCCGCCACGGTGCCGCTGTCTGCAACTACGTGCAGTTTCACGATGCCC
>JANOAR010000299.1:0-19107 GCA_031411235.1 Verrucomicrobiota bacterium
GGTTGGCGGCGGTTCGCTGGCCTTGTCGATCGGCATCCACGTCGGCTTATTCTTCCTCGCAGGCTTGATCATTTTCACGACGACGCAGATCGAGAAGAATGTCGATTTCCTCCCTGGTGGCGGCACGGCCCAGGGGGAGAAAGCCTCATCTGACGTGCAGCAGAAGGTGCAGCAGAAGAAGCGTTCCACGCTGAGCAAGACGACACCGATGAAGAAGGTGGTCTCGACCAGTCAGACCTCGGCGATCACGTTACCTGAAGCACCGCCCGACATCTTGGATGTGCCGGATGTGAGCAGTGCGATGGGTGGCAGCATGGGCACCAATGGTGGTTTTGGCAAAGGCGGAGCGGGCGGTGGTTTTGGCAACGGCATGGGCATGGGTGGGGCTAGCGGCATGGTGTCGCTGCCGCCGTCGATGCGTTCGCGTTGCGGCACTGCCGAGCGTTTGCAGAAGCTGGCGCAGAATGGCGGGAGTCCTGAGTGTGAAGCGGCTGTGTCCCGCTCGCTGGAATGGCTGAAGACCAAACAAAACCCTGATGGCTCATGGGGCAGAGGCAACAAAGCCGCCATGACAGGCCTCGCCCTGCTGTGTTACCTGGGGCGCTGTGAGACACCCGACTCGCCCTTTTATGGTGAGAATGTGATGAACGGCATTTTGTATCTTATCGAGCTGTCGAAGAAAAACCCGCACGGCCTCATGAGTGAAAACTGGGAAGGCGGCAAAGGCAATGCTGGTGCCTACGAGCACGGCATCGCCACCTACGCCCTCGGTGAAATGTACACCCTCGCGCGTCTCGGCAGTAAATCCCTGCCCGGTATGAGAGAAGCCTTTGAAAAAGGTGCGAACCTCATCGTCTCCCAGCAGACCTCTCGCGGTTCCTGGACTTACGGGGGCACTGAGATCGTCTATAACAAAGGCGGCGGCGAAGACCTCTCTCTGGCTGGCTGGCAGTACCAGGCACTCAAAGCCGCTAAACACACGGGCTTAAAAATCACGGGGCTGCACGACTGCATCAAGAAGACCACCGACTACCTCGAAGCCAAGCAAAGCAAAGACGGTGGTATCGGAAACACCAACCGCGACCAGCACTACAACCAATGGAACCTCACGGGCACAGGCGTGCTCGGCCTGCAAACCTTGGGTAGCGGCGGCAAGACCAAAGTCATCGACAAAGGCATGAAGTTCCTCACGGAATTCATGACCGCCGAACCCCTGGACTGGAACAAAAACTGCAACCTCTACTGCTGGTACTACTACACCCAAGCCTTCTTCCAGAAGGGCGGTGCCGAGTGGAAGTTCTACAATGAACAACTCCTCCCCCAACTGCTGACCAACCAAGCTGCGGATGGCAGCTACAAACCCGAACGCGCCAGTGGTGTCGGCGGGGCCGTCGGCAATCAAGAAGGCGGCATCTACAAAGTAGCGCTCTGCACCCTACAACTCGAAGTCTATTACCGTTATTTAAAGGTCGCCGACCGCGATGAAGACAGCTTCTTTGACAAGAAGTAGGCAGACAAGAAGCCTTCAGGCAAAGCCATAAAATCAAGCAGCGAGGGTGGGGCAAGTGTCCCCACCCTCGCTGCCGTTTTAGGCCAAATGTTTGGCACCGCGCCTGACTACCGACTTACCGGTCGCACTCGCCCATGACGAAATCCAGCGAGCCTAGAATGGCCACAAGATCACTCATGGTGTGGCCCAACAGCACCTTGGGCAGGATGCTCAAATTGACAAAGCTAGGGCTGCGAATCTTCAGGCGATAGGGCACGCCACCGCCTTTGCTGTGGATGTAGAAACCGAGTTCGCCCTTCGGATTTTCTGCGCCGAAGTAGATCTCGCCGGGCGGCACATCAATGCCTTGCGTTGCTAGTATGAAGTGATGGATCAGTTCCTCCATCTTCATCAGCACGTTGTCTTTCTTGGGCAGGAAGCCTTTGCTCTTGGCCACATTGATCTCACCGCCGGGCATGGTTTTGATCACCTGACGCAGGATGCGGATGCTCTGACGCAGCTCTTCCATGCGCACGAGGTAGCGGTCGTAGCAGTCGCCTTTGGTGCCGATGGGGATGTCGAACTCATACTGCTCATAGCCGAGGTAGGGGTGATTCTTGCGCAGGTCGAACTCCACGCCCGAGGCGCGCAGATTCGGCCCGCTGAAGCCATAACTGATGGCGTCTTCTTTGCTGATGACACCCACGTCTTGCGTACGTGCGAGGAAAATTCCATTGCGTGTGAGCAGGCCTTCGGTCTCGACGATGACGGGCTCCAGGCCGTCCAGGAACTTGCTCAAGTCGTTGAGAAAGGTCGGAGGCAAATCACGGATCTGTCCGCCGATGCGTGTGTAACTCGTCGTGAAGCGTGCGCCCGTGAGCTGCTCGCTGAGATTGTAGATGTACTCGCGCTGCTGGAAGGTGTAGAGGAACACCGTCATCGCACCGACATCCATGCCATACACACCGACACCGAGCAGGTGCGAGGAGATACGCGCGATCTCGCAGCACATCACACGGATGGCTTGGCCACGGGGAGGGAGTTGCCAGTCGAGCAGTTTCTCCACGGCGCAGGCATAGGCCACGTTATTGGCCAGCGGCGCAAGGTAATCCAGCCGATCCGTGTACGGGATGAACTGATTGTAATGCATGTTCTCGGCGATTTTTTCATCGCCGCGATGCAGGTAGCCCACCACGGGATCGGCCTTGGTGATCACTTCGCCATCCATCTCCAGCACAAGGCGCAACACGCCATGCGTGGCCGGGTGGCTGGGACCCATATTTAATACGAGTTTTTCACCGACGATGTCTGTCGTGGTTTCCTCGCTGGATTCGAGATGGAGGGCGGCCTTGGCGGCGGGGTCGAGCGCTTCGATCTCTCGGGTGACAATGGGCATGGGCAGTCGGGTGTTTGGGGGCTTCTGGGTGGCGAGTATCCGCCCCGTCGATAGAGCGGCAAGGGCATTTTGTGAAATATTTCACAAGGCCCTCATATTGGGCGTTGGAGAGCGCTAGTGAAGCATGATACGCTCGCCACTTGCACGCCGACTTCGACACCGACCACTACGCCACGCTCGGCCTTGACCGCCGTTGCACCGCCGCGCAGGTGCGTGCCGCCTACCGTATTTTAGCCAAGCAGCACCACCCCGACATCAACGCCAGCAGTGCTGAAGCCGAGGCTCGACAGGCCGAGCTGAACATCGCCTACGAGACCCTCGCCGACACGGCCAAACGACGAGCCTACGACCAAGAGCTAAAGGACAACGAACCCGCGACAAGCAACCCGGCGACGCGTCCTGGCAGTACGGCCAAAGTGAAGCGCAACATCACGCAAGACGTGCTGCTGCGGGTCGAGGATTTTCTCCTTGGCACGAGGCTAGAAGTCCGTGTGGCCGACCCCGCGAACCCGCACGGGCAGGAGACTTATCCGCTCGTCATCCCACCCGATACCGCGCCGGGTGAGCGCTTCAAGCTACCTCGCACAGGAACCTTCGAGGGCGGCTACGTCATCGTGCGTGCCAAGGTAAAGCCCAGTGCAAGGTTCAAAGCCCGTGGCTCGGACTTACGCTGCGACCTGCGCATCACCGCCGAACTCGCCACCCATGGCGGCCATGCGATGATCACCAGCGCTACTGGCAGAGCCCTGCGCGTGGTTATCCCAACGGGCATCGGGCGAGGGGAAACCGTGCGTGTCCCCAAAGAAGGACTCCCCAAAACCAGAGGCGGACGCGGCGACATGCTGGTGCGCGTGACGTATCGCCTGGAGGCGACGATCTCGAAGCCAAGGAAGTGGTCAGACTAAGCAAAAAAAGCTATGGCACGCCGCTCACTCCAGGGTTGCCGCCACTGCTCAAAATCAAGGAAGCCAACGTGCCCGCCGTGCGCTGGCACTTCAAGAAAAAGGTGCTCACTGGAATTGGCCTCAGCGATAGGGAAACACTCGCTGGCCAAGAACGGATCGTCCTGAGCGCTGAGCAGTAGTGTTGGCACGCGAATGTTGCCCAACAGCGGCCTGGAGCTAGCGCGTGCCCAGTAGTCATCGGCATCGAGAAAGCCGTGCATCGGCGCGGTGTAGCGGTCGTCGAACTCGCGAAAGCTGCGGATGCGCGATAGCCCGCCAAGGTCGAGTTTGCCGGGAAAAAGCTGGGACTTGGTGGTGATCTTGCGCCGCATGGTTTGCAAAAAGCGGCGCAGGTAAATGGCATTGCACGGCTGTTGGTCAAGGGCTCGTGCGCTGGAGGCGAGATCGACAGGCACGGAGATACAGACGGCGCTACGAATCGCGGGATGCGGTGGGGCTTCGCCGAGGTACTTGAGGGTGATGTTGCCACCGAGGCTGAAGCCTATAAGCGAGATGCCAGCATCTCCTGGATGAAGCCCCCAGCCATTGTCCGCAGCATGGGCCACGACTTGCCGCAAATCCCCCGACTCCCCACTGTGGTAGGAGCGCAGCAAGCGATTCGGCTCGCCGCTGCAACCTCGGAAATTCCAGGCAAGAACGCTCCAGCCTGCTTTAAATAAAGCCTGGGCAAAACTGCGGATGTAGTGGGAGCGGGAGCTACCCTCCAGGCCATGCGAGAGGATGGCGAGACGGCTGGGCTGCGGCTGCCGCAGCCAGTCGAGATGGAGGAAGTCGCCATCGGGAAGTTCAAGTCGCTCGCGCTGAAAATTCAGCCCCGAAGTGCGCAGCAGCACCACAGGCAGGATGGTTTGCAGATGGGCATTGGCCAACCATCGCTGGGCTTGAAATACAGAGCTGAGAATAGGCATAGCGAGTCTTTAGCTCGGCGATGATGAAGCTGGCGACTCGATGATCTCGCCCTCAGAAAACTCGGTGAGCGCAAGCTCTACCTGGACAGTGGCACCCACACTCAACGGCGGGCCGAGGCGATGCGTGGGGTAGTGGGCCAGGATGACTTTGCCATTCGGCAACGTGGCGTGGTAGTGCCGCTGGCTGAAGACTTCGCCAATGGTAGCGGTCGTTGGGATACGAATTTCTCGATGCGGCATAGGAGCGGATGTTGAGCGTATAAAGTTGAGGGTTGAGCGCCTGAACGACGCGTAATGGAGCGTGGATTAGATAGCAGAGTCGCGAAAGCATTCCCTTCATGTTCTCAACACCCGCCTACTTCTTCGCTGGTTCGGCGCGCTTCACTTCAGCCTTGTCGTTGTTCCCTGCGGGGAGTGTTTTCCACCGAAGTGTGGTGGCTTCCAGATGATCCTGGGAGCTGAGCATGTCCATCGCACGTTGGAGCACGAGATCGCGAGGGGTCTGGTCATCACCTGTGATGGACTGGCCGTTGCTGCGCCGTACATAGTCATCGAGTTCGGGATTATTGCCGTGGACGAGCGCAGACTCATTGAAGCGTGGGCGCTGCTTTTCGATGGCGGATTGTTTGACGGGCCCCACGGCGATCTGGCTGAAAATGGCGAGCTTTTTTTTGCTCTCCAAGAGCACACGCAGGTCAGGGGTGAGGCCCTTGCGAAAGACAGAGTCATCATCCGGCAGGAGCATCTCGGCACTGGCGAAGCGGAGCAGCCAGCCCTCATCGACGGGCACCGTTTCGTAGCGCACCGTGGCGCCGCGTGTGGGCGAGCCGATGAGCAGGGCACGGCGCTGGTCGCGCAGTACAGCGGCGACCACTTCGGCCACGTTGTTAGTGTCGGCATCAGTGAGGACAATGAGTGACGACGTCCAAAGCGGTACACGCTTGGAGAGGAAAAGCTGTGCCTGCTCATTGCCCATTTGGCGAAGTTTGAAGAGCACGCGGCCCTCTGGAACGAACAGTTCCAGCATCGCTGCCGAGACCTCAAACTCACCGGGAATCGCTGGCGAGCGAAGATCAAGAATGAGGTGGCTAAGCCCAGCCTGGGCGAACTCTTTGAGCTTTGACTCCATCATCACGACTTCGGCCAACTGGCACGTCGTGGGCCGCAGGTAGCCGATGCTGGGCGTGAGGGTATCGCTGATCAAACGAGCGGCGGGCGCGGCCACGTCCTTGCTTTGGCGCACAAATTCGGCACCAAAATTTAACCTCGCTAGTAAGCCTTCGAGCGCCGCGCGATTGATTTCCGTGAAGGTCAAATCCTCGCGGCGGATGTAGTCGCGGCGCAGTACCTGAAACGCGGACTGAATAGCCGCCTGCGACATCTCGTTGACGGGCGTTGTCGCGGCGGCAACGGCGGCCTGAGCGGGAAGGAGCGCGATGGCGATGACGAAGATGAATGCGGATTTCATGGTGGAAAGTGGTTAAGTGCCTGAACAACTCCCGCCGTTGTTTTCCATTCAAAATAATGCTCGATGGCGCGGGTGATGTAATGCTTGGCCTCGGCAATGGCTTTCGTCAAAGACAAGCCTTTGGCCAAGCCCGTAGCAATGGCCGCCGAGTAGCTGCAACCTGTGCCATGCGTGCGCACGCCGGGCACGCGGGCGGACTCATACCATTCGGCAGGCCCGCCATCGCAGAGCACGTCGGCAGCGGCCTCCGCGAGGAGGTGGCCACCCTTCACTAGGACGGCACAACCATAGTCAGCAGCGAGCGCGGTGGCGCACTCCGCCATCGCCTCGCGAGTGCGCACGGGGTGGCCCCAGAGCACCTCGGCTTCATCCATGTTGGGCGTGATCAAACGAGCACGCGGCAGCAGCTCGGCTTTGATGTATTCGACGGCTTCAGCACTGAGCAAGCGTCGCCCACTGGTGGCGACCATCACAGGATCGACCACAAGCGAAACGCGGCTGAAGGCCTCGTTATTCAGCGCCGCAGTGACAGCGCGTACCTGTTCCAAGCCGCCTAACATCCCGGTCTTCATCGCGCCCATGGGGAAGGCTGCACCGAGGACGCGGAGTTGGTCGGCGATCATCTCACCGGACATCAAATCAATGCGCGAGACGAGACCCGGCACCTCGGAGACGACACTGGTGATGACGTTTAAACCATAGCCACCTAGCGCTGCAATCGTCTTCAAATCAGCCTGCACACCCGCGCCGCAGGAGGAGTCGGAACCTGCGATACTGAGGACAATGGGTGGAGGGCTGGAGGGGCTCACGGCGCGGTCATCCTAGGGTTGGCGCGTGCCATTGCAATCGCTCCTTGTTCGGAGCGCTTTGACCGCTACTTTCGCGCCGTGTCTGTCCGCTTCCATCGCCTTACCGGCCTCTCCGCTACCATTGATAATGTGGTCTATGATCCGTCGCTCAACGCGCCGCCAGATCGCCCACATCCCTTCCTTTATTTCGTCACCATCCACAATGACTCGCCCGAAGCGGTGACGATTTTTGGCCGCAAATGGATCGTCCGCGATAGCGGCTGCAAGGGCCTCATCGTCGTAGAAGGCGACGGCGTGGTCGGCCAATTCCCGCGCATCGTCCCAGGCACCAGCTTCAGCTACAACAGCTACCATGTCGTGCGTGCCGACAGCAAAGCGATGGGCAGCTTCTTCGGCAATACCGACAGCGGCAAGAATGTCTGCGTGAAGCTGCCCGAGTTTAAAATGACGCCACCGATGATGGCTTGAGGAAGTGTCATGCCGATCCACACCATCGACCTCTACTTCCAAGGCACCCCCGGCCTCATCGCGGCACATTTGATCGAGAGCGCTGGCACGCTAGCTCTGGTGGAAACAGGACCGGGCTCCTGCCATGCGGCGCTCATTGAAGGGCTTGGGAAACTAGGAGTCGTGCCAGCGGATGTGCGCCACGTCTTCATCACCCACATCCACCTCGACCACGCGGGCGGCGCAGGCTGGTGGGCACAGCAGGGGGCGCAAGTCTATGTGCATGGGCGTGGCGCGGCGCATCTCATTGATCCCACGAAGCTCATCGACAGCGCTACACGCATCTATGGCACCGAGATGGATCGGCTCTGGGGCGCGATACTGCCTGCTCCCGCCGAACGCGTGACGGTGCTGGCCGATGGCGATGCCGTAAGCGTCGGCGACGAGAAAGTGGTCGCCTGGGACACCCCCGGCCATGCGCGGCATCATCTCGCGTTTGGCATGGGCGACGCGTGTTTCACGGGCGATGTCGCAGGTGTGCGGCTCGCAGGCTGCGATTATCTTTCCGTCGCTGCCGCACCGCCACAGTTCGAGCCAGGGCCGTATGTGGCCTCGGTGGATCGGTTGCTCAGCCTCGGCTACGAGCGACTCTATCTCGCCCATTTCGGCAAGGTGGAAAACGTGCCCGAGCATCTGCAACGCTACCGCCAGCGCATCATCGACGTGCATGAGTGCGTCGCCAACTGGTGGCGCGAAGGCTTGCCCAGCGAACAGATCGCGCAGAGCTACATGGCTGCCGAAAAAGCCATCGCGATGGGCTGCGGCGTCAGTGAAAGCGACTGGCAGCGCTATGAGTTAGCCAACGGTTCAGCGATGTGCGCGAGCGGCATCGAGCTGTACTGCCGCAAGGCATGATCCTTCTTTCCCTTGCCAATCCGCGCCTTGCACGCCAAGGGTGCCTCCCCCAAAAACTATGAGCCGCGAAGCCAACCTCGACACCTTCTTCCGCGACGGTCGTACCGTCATTCTCCCCATCGACCACGGCGTCGCCATTCCCGTGCCCGGCCTGGAGAACCCCTTCGGCCTCATTGAGCGAGTCAACCCCTGGGTCGATGGCTACGTGATGAATCTCGGTACCGCCCTGCGCAGCGCCGACTTGACCGCTGGTAAAGGCGTCTGCCTACGCACCGACGTTTACAACGTACGCACCCAGGGCAAAGGCGCGGGTAGCATCCCCGTGTATGGCTGCGATACCGCCGAAATGGTCGGCGCGGGAGCCATCATGAACATGCTTTTCCCCTTCTCCGAGAACGAAGAGGCCATCACCCAAGCCTGTGCCGACCTCATCAGCCAGAGCCTGGAAAGCGACATCCCCGTGATCCTCGAAACCCTGCCCTACGGCCTCGGCCAAACCGATAAATACACGCTGGATAATGTGCGCTTCGCTGTGCGACTCGCCGCCGAACTCGGTGCCGATGTGGTCAAGACCGTTTACCCCACGAATGCCACCATGGAGGAGTTCAAATCCATCGTTCATGAGTGTTACGTGCCCCTCATCGTGCTCGGTGGCTCGGCCATGGGCGACGATGCTGGCCTTTTCAAAATGGTGGAGAACGCCATGCGAGCAGGAGCCGCAGGCATCGCCATCGGGCGCAACGTCTGGCAGCACCCCAACCCCGTCGCCGTGGCTCGCAGCCTCGCCGCCCTCGTGCATGAAGAGGCCACCGCGCTGGAAGCCCTGGCACTGATGAAAGAAGCGCTCAAATAAGCCAGTTCCACCGCCCCCATCGCCATGAAAAATTCGTACCTCGCCTTCGTCATCGCCCTCACGAGCAGCCTGCCCCTCGCCGTCTCAGCCGCCGAAGGTACCGCAGCAGCACCCGAGGCAAAGGATAGCGCAGGTGCCGCCGTCGCCGGGGCACCGATGAAGACCTTCGCCTTCGACTGCGAAGCCTGGGAGCTGGGCGTCCCGCCAAAGGAAGTGTTCGTCGTCGATGGCACGATCAAAATCGCCGCGAGAGACGGGGGCAAAGTCATCATGATCGACGCCTCGCCCATCGTCGATGCCACCGCACAACTCGGCGACTCTGCTGTGGGCTCGGCGAGCATCGAAGCCAAAATTTTCGCATCGAAAAAGGGCCGCAGTTACCCACGCTTCGGCCTCAGCGTGCATGGCATGGCGGGCTACCGCGTCATCGTCAACTGCGCCAAAAAGCAGATCGACCTCATCAAAGACGACGCCACCGTGAAGAGCGCCCCCTTCCCCTGGGCCACCGACACCTGGACTAAGCTCAAGATCGAAACCAAGCTCAACGAAGGTGGCAAGTGGCTCATCTCCGCCAAAGCCTGGGCCGCCGATGCCGCCGAGCCCGCCGAGCCCATGATCACCGAGAGCACCACCGGGCTGAAAGGCCAAGGCAAGTGTGCCTTTTGGGGCACACCCTTCTCCGAAATGCCGCTGTTCGTCGATGATGTGAAGGTCAGCGTGGCAGGGAAGTAGCTCGCGCTACTTCACCGCATCGGGGATGATCCCGATCATCGTCGCGCGGTTGCCTTTGAGGTAATCCTTCGCCAGGGCTTCCAGTTCTTCTTTTTTGATGTTGGCGAAGTCAGCCACGAGGCTGCGGCTCCAGTCCAGGCGTTGCGGTTGCTCTTGGCAATTGCGCAGCACGCGCTGGCTCCAGTAGTTGTTATCGCGGCGCATTTGTTCGAGCTGCGTGAGCTGCGGCTTGCGGGCGCGCTCGAATTCATCATCGCTGATTTTACCATTCGCGAGTTCATCACCGAGTGCCGCAACGATAGGACCGACCTTCGCCACATGATCCGGCTTCAGCGTGATGATCGCGCTCATATAGCCGTAGCCTGTATAGGCATCGCTGGGCAAATGGTAGCAACTCGGGCTGTAACTTTCGCCCAGTTCCTCGCGCACCTTGAGCCGCAGGCGGTCATCCAGAATCTGGCCCAGCAGACTCAGTCGGCGGGTCTTTTGAATGTCATACATGTCCGTCGTCGGCCAGTAAACCAAGGCATAGGCACGCTCGATCTCTGTGGCGAAATGGAAGTCCTTGGCCTTCGGCTCGGTAGGGAATTTCACATCGCGAGCCGCAGTGAAGTCCGCCTTCTTATCAGCACGTTTGGGCAGGGCACCGAGCGTCTTGGCAACGACAGCAATCGTCGCTTCCAAGTCGAAGTCACCGACCACCGCCACTTCCATGTAGCTCTCGGCCAGCGGCTTCGCGAGCCAGGCCTTGGCCTCAGCCAGCGTGCGCTTCTCGATCTCGGCACGCGGGGCCAAGCCAAAGCGATGATCGCCGCTGTGAATGAAGGCCACCACCTTGTCACTCATCACGCCTTCCGCCGTGTTTTCCATCTCCTTGTACATAGGCTCCAGCCCTTTCATAAAGGTTCGCGCCGCCTCTTCACGGTAGCCAGGAGCGGTGAGATAGGCCGTGAGTAGCTGCAACTCGGCCTCCATGTCCTGGGGTGTGGTCTTGCCTGCGAGGAGGAAGGTGTCGTCGCCAATGATGAAGTCCGCGCCCACGCTCTTGCTCGCGAAAAGACGGCGCAAGTCATCGCTGCTGTGTTTTTCCAACGCTCCCATTTCAAACACACTGCCCGTGAAGGCCGCGAGGCCTGGCTTGTCGGCAGGGAGTTCCATTTTCCCGCCACCGAAGCCGATGCTGATGCTCATGGCGTTCTTCTGGAACGGCGTCTTTTTGAGGTTCACCCGCACGTTGTTTTCAAACACCAGTTGAGTGATCTCCAGGTCTTTCACTTCGCTGCGACTGGCGATCTTCCCAGCCGGGCCGAAGTCGGTGTAGGCAAAGGCTTCCGTCTTCTCCGCCACAGGGGCAGCGACGGGCTTTGACGCGCTGTCATTGTAGGCCGCGAGGAT
This sequence comes from Verrucomicrobiota bacterium, assembly GCA_031411235.1. Classification (GTDB taxonomy): domain Bacteria; phylum Verrucomicrobiota; class Verrucomicrobiia; order Verrucomicrobiales; family Verrucomicrobiaceae; genus JANOAR01. The sequence continues at coordinate 11,378 of JANOAR010000299.1, forward strand.
GGTTTTCGACGCATCACCTTCGAGCTTCAGATTGCCCCCGACAAATACTTGAATGTCCTTCGTCGCCCAGCTTTGGCGCAGTGCGGCGAGGCACTCCTCCTTGGTCAAGGTCGCGACAGCGGCTTCGACACGCGCCTGATCCGCGACGGGGTCGGTGAAGACCTTGACACTCGCGAGCACGCTGCTGAGTTGCGAGGCTAGCTCCTTCGACTTGCGCGTGCTGGCCTGCTCAGCGCGTAGCTTGGCTTTCTTTAAAATTTCAGCCTTCGCCTCGTCGAACTCAGCATCGTTGAAGCCATGCTCCAGCGCCCGACGCAGTTCTTGCTCAATGACGGCCAAGGCCGCCTGCCACTGCTCAGGTTTACACTTCGCCATCACGCCATTCACTTCGACGAATTGCAGGTATTCATACGAGTAACCCTCGGCAGCGAGGAAGGGGGCACCCTCCGCTTTGGCGAGCTTGGTGAAGCGCTGGTTCATCATCAAATCCGCAAAATCGCGCACCATCAGTTCACGACGACGGGCGGCAGTGTCGGGCTTTTTCGAGGCTGGAAACATCGCTTCGATGCTGATGTCCGTAGAGGCAGATTCCAGCTCCGTGTGCAGCTTGGCGATGAGGCCACGCCCCTGGCTTACCTTGCCAAAGTCGGGATTCGCCTTGTCAGCACGCTTGGGCTTGGCACTGGCGAAGGCCGACTCGATGTGCTTCTTCACCATCGCCACATCCACATCGCCGACCACCACCATGATGGCACGCGAAGGCGTGTAGTAGGTCTCATAAAAATCAACGAAGCGTGGGCGCTGCATGGTCTTCAGCGTCGCGTCGATACCGATCGGCAAGCGGCTTGAAATTTTGCCCTCGGGCAGCGCAAACTTAAAGCCCGCCAGCATCGTGCGGTAGTCCACGGAATCACGCGCCAGCTTCTCCGACTGGATCACGCCGCGCTCCTTGTCGATCTCCCCTGCCCCGAGCAACATGCCATCCAAGTCATCGCGAAAGAGCTTCATCGCATCCGCCACCAGCGTCTCATCCACCTTCGGCAACTCTAGCTGATATACCGTTTCTTTGAACGAGGTGTGCGCATTGGTATCCGCGCCAAAGCCCATGCCTAGGCGCTGGAAATACTCGACGAGGGAACCCGCTGCGAAGTTCTTGGAACCATTAAAGGCCATGTGCTCCAGGAAGTGCGCCATGCCCTGCTGGTCATCGTCTTCCATCAGCGAGCCCACGTCCATGTAGAGGCGCAGACTGGCGCGGCCCGGAGGTTCCTGGTTGGGCAGGATCACATAGCGCAAACCATTATCGAGGCTGCCAAAGGTTGCTTTGGGATCAGGCTTCAGATCGCTCACCGCCTGCGGCCAGGGACGAACTTCAGCAAGGGTGAATGAGGAGCAAACAGCGAGGAGGAGCGAGGTAAGCAGAGCGAGTCTTTTCATGGAGAGGTAGGCGTGGAAAGCGCAAACCATAACGATGCTCGCGGGTAGTGACGAACGCTTATGATGAAAATAAATAACGATTCAGGTTCCCCTCCCGGAGGGAGGGCAGGGCAAACGCACTCACGCCCCATGAAGCCGCCAAGGCCGTGATCCCTTGGAATACCTCCCTTTCCGTTCGCCAGAACGCGGCGCCCCACTTCCAAAACGCGGCGCTGCACTCGCGAATCGCTGGCCGATTCCAATAAGGACAACTCATCCTCCAGCCACCGCACCCCTCACAGGTCATCCAGCAGGCTCACGATCTCCCCCGCGCCTAGTGGCGAGCCAAGCACCGTAGCCTTGGCCGTGAGGCCGGGGTGGGCGAGGGATTACCACACGCTCGTTACGCCCCATCAAACGCCCCCCTCCTGCTCACGCTACAAGCGAGGGGGCTCGCTCAGCACATAGCGCCTGTACCACTGCACCTGCGGCTCCTCCGCCCGAGGCAACCTCTGCCGCCTCCGCATTACCCCACGCCACCGATCCTCCAGGCGTGGCTCTGGCCTGTCGGGTTCGGCGGGTATAAGCGCGTTATCCGACAGATTTTCCCCCAATAACAAAGCTCTTGCGGCAATGGCGACATTTTGCGTAGCTTTGCTCAATAGGGCAACAAATCCGTCGGCTATAAGAACGCTGGGACAAAACCCACAAATTAGTCGCTGATCCAACTGTTCGGCCAAGCAACGGAGTCTATCGCCATGAGTATCATTCGATACCTTCCCTTGATCGTCCCTCTTTTGGTGTCAGCCACAGAGCCTACTCGGACGCCTTTCACCTTGAGAACGACATTACCTGTGGGGGTATCATTACTCACGCCTCCGGCGGGAGCCACGGTTTCGGGTCCCAAGGTCGAGGATGGCGCTGAGACGTTTCAAGTTGCCAGTGCCACCGGAGGCGAGCCTTCGATAGTGATCGAGGTGGCAGATAGGGACCGTAAGGTTCTCTGGCACCACGATTATGGATTCGACGAAAGTGCCGTTCCAGGATGCAGCATCGCCGTTGACTGTCATCCAACACTTCCGCTCCTGCTCATCCATTGGTATGGCTACAAGTGGAATCACGTTCATACCTTGCTGTTTGTTGACTCAACCGATAAGAAGCTTCGGGTGCTGGAGTATCGTGCGAGTGAGGCTGACCTCACTCCGTTGATTCGAGCCGCCAACGAACAGTCGAAGGACTTCAAATACCTTTACCACCCCCAGTCATTCACGGCCAGCGGAGTCACTTTCGAGTGCATACCGCTCCAGAATGGGTCAGGCCATCCTTTTGCCCAGGATCACCGTTTTTGGTTCACTGTTTCAACCGACGTCAGTCGGGACTTCAAGAACACAGCGAAGACAGCCAAGCCGCATGAATGAGAGGCCGTACGACCCGGATACAGGTAGCGGCTCGTATGGCATCTATCGTGTCATCGCGCCCGCCCGCCGCTGTCTCTGAGCTTGGGTCGTTCGGCCAACTAGAACACGCCACACAGTCACAAACTCTGTTTGCATAGGTTTTCGAGGCATTCAAATCTAGAACCATCATGCATCGCAAAATAATCCTTCATTTTTCCACCAAGGACGTGCCGAGAGCACGAGCTTTTTACACCGCACTTGGTTTCACCCTGAACGAACAGTTCAGCGGAGAGGGGTGTGTTTGCATCGTCATCAGCGACACTATTAGCGCCATGTTTTCAGTGGAGTCTTTGTTTTCCACCTTTTCGCCGCGAGGTATCTGTGACACCGCCAAGTTCCTCGAGGTTCTGAATTGCCTCAGTTGCACCAGCCGAGCGGAAGTTGATGATATGATTCAGAGAGCAGTGGCTGCTGGCGGCTCGACCTTCGAGGAAGCGGAAGATCATGGGTTCATGTATCAGCACAGCTTCCTTGATCCCGATGGCCATGGATGGAATTTGATGCACATGCCAGAGGCAGCATGACATCAACTACAGCGAGAACGAGGCCAAACGGATGCAGGCAACGGCTTGAACGGCAGCTATCAGGTTCACTCGATGGGTGGATCGGATGAACCTGATAAGGGCTGAAGAGACTCCCTGGATTTCCGCCAAAGCACTGCCATAGGCTAGGGCCATGTTGCTCACCCTTTTCGCCCATGTTTGCCTGCCCCTCGTCGTTGTTGTAGGCGCGGGATGGTTCATGGATCGGCGGTTCAAACTGAACTTGGAATCCCTGGTGAAGCTGAATCTTTACCTGATGGTGCCTGCCTTCGTTTTTGTGCGCTTGCTCGATACACCGATGGCAGGCGGAGCGGCGGGAAAGATCGTGCTGACGACGTTTGCGACGCTACTGCTGTGTGGTGTGGTGAGTTTCCTGGTGGGGCGTGTGTTGAAGCTGCACGCCGGTGCGCAGAAGGCACACGCGCTGGCTTGTATGCTGGGTAACTGTGGCAATTTCGGCCTGCCGCTGGTGACGCTGGCCTTCGGCCCTGAAGCCGCTGCGGTGCAGGTCTATGTGCTGGTGACCATGAATGTGAGCACCTTCACCGTGGGCCTCTTTCTCGCCAATGCCGATGCTGGCGGCGGCTGGAAATCACACCTGGGGGCGCTGTCGAAAACCCTGCGCCAACCCGCGCTCTATGCCGTCGCTAGCGCCCTCACCTGCAAGGCCTTCGACCTGCATCCCGAGCAGATCACCTGGCTATGGGAGCCACTGCAAATGCTGTCCAATGCGCTCATCGGCTTTGCCCTGGTGACCCTGGGTGTGCAGCTCTCACAGACCCGCCCTGCCCCACTCCATGCCCCGCTGCTCTCGGCCCTGGCGGTGCGCTTATGGGTCGGCCCATGCATCGCTTTTGGCCTCACGCAGATGCTGCATTTCCCCAAAGCCATTGCGGCGGTCATCATCCTCACCGCCGGGGCACCGACGGCGGTGAATAGTGCGCTGCTCGCCCATGAATTCGGCGGCGATCGTTCCTTCGCCACCGCCAGTGTGTATTACAGCACGCTGTTCAGCATGATCACCATCACCGTGAGCCTGGCCATGCTGCGCCACTGGATGAGCTACTGAGCGCTGCTACTGCGGTGAGGATGATGACTTCGCACCATGAATGGCAGAGCTTTGGCTTGACCATTCACTCGATAAACGGCACGCTCGCCTGTGGTCGCCTTCAGCGATCATTCGCTCTTTTTCATCCCTTTGGGTCAGGCTGCCTTGTTATCGTTGCAGCTTGCCCAGCACCCTTTCCTGCGGTGTTCGTTATGAGGGTCCAAGTGGCCCGGCCCGATATATCCTACCGGGGGCTACACACGGGAGCTTACAGCGTCATGCCTTCATTGGAAGACGTGGCTCCCTCCATGTGGGTCCCCACCTCGCAAGAGGGGAAACGTGAGCCCTAGACCCGAACGGCACAGGTGGGAATTCATCACTGGCACTCAAGGTCGAGTTGAGCTTGTCGAACGGACACCCTGTCCGCTCGCACTGAAAAACGCCCAACGCCTTGCGTGCCGTCCTGGTGGGGTGGAAAGTGCGCCTCCTTCCACCCCATCTCCTTCTTTTCTGCGACTTCATGGCCACCTTGATTTTTACTCTCGAAGATCAGCAAGAGATCGTGGTTCCGATTGTCGGGTTTACCACCATAGGTCGCGCTGAGGACAGCGATGTGCTGGTAGAGGATTCGAGCATTTCCTACCATCATGCAGAGATTAGACAGGTGGAGACGGGCGGGTTTCATGTGCGTGACTTGGGTTCGCGCACCGGCTCCTGGGTGAACGGCAGGAAGGTGAAAACCCTGCCGCTACGCGATGGCGATGAACTCGCCTTTGGCTACTTGCAGGGGCGCATTGTGCTTGAAGCAGCGGATTGGGAAAACATCCGCCAGCGCGAACAAGAAGCCGAAGCGACTCGCCAAAACCTAGCCGAACTGCGGGCCGCTAGCGACAGTGCAAAAGCCCATCACCAACTCATTCTCGCTGAGCTAGAAAGCTCGAAAACCGCCCAGGCCACACTGCTGGCAAGTCTAGCAGTCGCGAAGGCAGAGGCCGTCGCGTTGAAAAGGCAATCCAGCGAAGCCAGCACCGCCTTGAGCGAAAACAAAGCGGCGCTGAGCGAAGCAAGCGCAAGCCTGCGTGAAACCAGCGCCGCCTTGAGCAAGGCAGAAGCAACGCTGCGCGGCAAACAACTGGAAGTGGTGAAGGCCACGGAGTTGCTACACCGCATGGAGGCCAGCCATGCAGAGCAGACCACCGCCCTGCATCACAGCGAACTGCTCTTGGCTAAAACCCAAGAGGAACAGCAAGCCACCGAGGCCGCGCGTGCCGCGCAAGTCGCAACGCTGCGCAGCAAGGAACAAGACATCACCAAGGCCACGCAAGCGCTGCAAACCCTCGAGTCTGAGCACATAGCCCAGACCCAAGCCCTGATACGCCTACGCAGCGAAGCAGCAGGCATGAGCCAAGAATTGGCCGACTTGCAGCACGCCATCGTCCTAGCTCAGACCGCGATGCAAGGGGCACACAGCCAGCGCGAAAGCACCCAACAAGAGCGGCAGCAGTTCACCAGCGAGCGTCAAGAAGCAGAAAATACGCTGCGCCAAATGAAAGCGGAGCAGGCTCGTCTCGAAAGCCTGATCGCGCAGGCAGCCCAGGCGCTGAGTGATACCCAGGTAAGTCTCAGCACAGCCACCACTTCCCTGCTCAGCACGCAAACCCAGCATGATGAAGTGCAGGCCCAGCTCATCGCAGCCCAGGGCCAACTTGTCGAAACGCAGGCCCAGCATGACAAGCGGCAGGCTCATGTCGCCGAAACGCAAACGCAGTACGACGAGGCGCTGGCCAAGCTTGTCGAAATACAGACTCAGCTAGGCGAAGCGAAGCCCCAGCTTGGCGAATTCCAGGCGCAACTGGGTGATGCCCAGACCCAGTTTGCCGACACACAGGCCCAACTGGCCGAAGCCCAGACTCAGCTTGCCGCAGCACGAGCCCAGCTTGTCGAAGTGCAGGGCCAAGTCACTGAAGCTGAAGCCACCGCCCTCTCTTTGGCGAGAAGTCATCAGCAACTCAGCCTCGTGGAAACCGATGTGGCCGAACTGCAATCGAGTGCTTACAAGCTCAAGATAGAGACCGAAACCCTGCGCAAACAGATCGGTGGCCAGCGCCTCGAAGAGCAAATGCTGGCCCAAAGCATCGACGCCCTGAAGGCGACCGAACGCCAGCGCCTAATGGAGCTGCGCCGCCTGGAGGCCGAATACGGCATCCAGCTCGAAACACGGCGGCGCGAACTCCGCCAACTGGAGTCCCAGCCCCACCCCACGCCGCCACCGCCCGAGCCCCGCATGGTAGCCCAAACCCAGCCCCAGCCGCTTCCGACGACCTTATACAACAAGCCAGCGACAAGCCCCCTACTGCCGCCCAAAGAGCCCAGACCCAACGATGAACCCATAGGCATCGTCGTGCGCCCCAAGACCAGCATCATCGTGCGGCCCCGCAATAGCTAGGCAAGCAAGCGCACTCGGCTTCAACGCGAACACCGCACTCTGGCGAGTGCGCCTACGAGACGTAGGCGCGTTCACCAGAACGCGGCAATCCCCCCCAGCGTGGCATAGGCATCCTGCCTGTGTTCTCCCCCAACCGAGAAAACACTTTTCTCAGTCACTAAAAAGCCTTTCCGCAATTGTCCCCCGACAAAACTCAACTGCCCCCAGTCCAGGGGCAGTCACGGAAATCCTTTCCGCAGTTGAGAAAACCCAAAACTCAGGTGCGGAAACCCTTTCCCCACCTGGGAAAACCCTTTCCTCAGTCCCGCCCCAACCTCGCCGCCCTCCGTGCTGCCCTAGCGCCATCCGGAAAGTAAAGCCATCGCTCGTTTGGCAAGTGGGATTTTTCCCTCGCACTTTCGAGAAACTTCGCGCTGGAGCGCCGCTGTTCCGAGCCTCCCGCTTCTCCCATCTCCATCACTCCTCCCCCCTCCACCACTCCACCCTCGGTTTGAACACTTGCGCCTGCCGAGATGGGAACCCGCAGCACCCTGAGCCGTGAACTCGCCGCGATGACGCGCCTGATAACGAATGACGAAGCGTGGCGGATGAAGTATGACCTTCTGACTGAACCTGTGAAGGTGTGATATGAACTCTTGGACAATAATTACTGGAATTTTGCAATATGATTCGACTGACCCGAATGGCACGGACTTAAGCCCTTAAGCCGCCTTGTATTTGTGTTTCTGGATGGCTGGGACGAGGCGCATTTCATGGCGTGGTTTGGTGAGCAGGGAGAAGTTATCTCGTCTTCGTTTGACCAGTCGTGGTTCATAGCGTCC
>JANOAR010000300.1:0-7896 GCA_031411235.1 Verrucomicrobiota bacterium
CGCCATGGGTACGGCGCGGCGCGCCATGGGTACGGCGCAGCGTGCCATGGGTACGGCGCAGCGTGCCATGGGTACGGCGCGGCGCGCCACGGGTACGGCGCGGCGCGCCACGGGTACGGCGCGGCGCGCCACGGGTACGGCGCGACGCGCCACGGGTACGGCGCGACGCGCCACGGGTACGGCGCGACGCGCCATGGGTACGGCGCAGCGTGCCACGGGTACGGCGCAGCGTGCCACGGGTACGGCGCAGCGTGCCATGGGTACGGCGCAGCGTGCCACGGGTACGGCGCAGCGTGCCATGGGTACGGCGCAACGCGCCATGGGTACGGCACAGCGTGCCATGGGTACGGCACAGCGTGCCAGACCTGCGCCGGGGTGGGAGGCAATTGCGGGAAGCGTTTTCTTCGCTGCGGGAAGCGTTTCCCCAAGGGAGGCTGGAGCAAGCGGAGGTGCGGGGCGCACGGGCAGGGGCTTGGTTCACCCTGCGACGCTGCGGGGAACCCAGGCTGGAAAGCCTGGGCTACGCTGGGAGCGGTGGTCGTTCGCTGGCGGGCGCAAACTTGCTTGCGGTGTTGCGTGCGTTCCGACGTGTCGCGAGCGTTTTTATCTCATGTCTTTCTTTGGTCCTCTCGTTGCTGCCTGTCTGATGGGCAAAATCGCGTCTATGGATGACCGCTCGGCCATGGGCTGGGGGCTGGCTACGGCGGCGGTGGATGCAGCACTCATTTACTTCACGGACTGGGGTGGCTTCCTCGGCGATGGCGTGGCGTGTGGGGCGATCTTTGTCGCGATGACGCTGGTGCCCAAGTAAGGGGGTGCGCCGAAGCTGGTGATTTGCCAAAAGCCGTCCGTGCCGCTATGAAGGCTTATCCACTTATCTCGGGCGCATGATCTCAGCCGCAGATGATGACAGATAAAACACAGATTTTTTCCTGACCTCCGACCTCCGACCTCCGACCTCCGACCTCCGACCTCCGACCTCCGACCTCCGACTTCCGACTTCCGACTTCCGACCTCCGACCTCCGACCTCCGACCTCCGACTTCCGACCTCCGACCTCCGACCTCCGACTTCCGATGTTCGATGTTCCACTCCCCCTCTCCTCCCATGCCTGACCTCGACATTCGCGACATCCACATCCTGCGCGGCCCCAATATCTGGGCGAACTACCCGATCCTGGAGGCGTGGGTGGATCTTGGTGGCTTGAATGATGCGTCGTCGGATGAGCTGCCGGGGTTCAATGACCGGCTGAAGTCCTGGCTGCCGGGTATGATCGAGCACCGGTGCAGTGTGGGCGAGCGCGGTGGCTTCTTCCAACGGCTGGAGCGGGGCACCTACCCGGCGCATATTTTGGAACATGTGACGCTGGAGTTGCAGACGCTGGCGGGGCATCCCATGGGCTATGGGAAGGCGCGCGATACGTGCGTGGAGGGCTTGTATAAGGTGGTCTTCCGCTACCTGGATGAGGTGGTGGCGGAGGCCTGTCTGCGCGGTGCGCGGGAGCTGCTGCTGGCGGCGTATCGCGGCGAGCCCTTCGACGTGCAGGCCACGGTGCTGCACCTGCAAGACATCGTGGATAGCAATGCGCTGGGACCGAGCACGAAGGCGATGGTGGATGCGGCGAAGGAGCGCGACATCCCGTGGCGCAGGCTGGTGGCGGGGCGCAGTCTGGTGCAGTTCGGCCATGGGGTGAAGCAGCGCCGTATCTGGACGGCGGAGACGGATCGCACGGGGGCCATCGCCGAGTACATCGCGCAGGACAAGGATCTGACCCGCTCGACGCTGAGCCTCGCGGGCGTGCCCGTGCCGGAGGGGCGCATCGTCAGCGATCCCGAGGATGCCTGGGATGCGGCGGAGGACATCGGCCTGCCGGTGGTGGTGAAGCCTCGCGATGCCAACCATGGGCGTGGTGTATTCATCGACCTGAAGACTCGCGAGCAGGTGCAGGCCTCCTTTCACGAAGCGGCGACGCAAGGCACGGGCGTGATGGTGGAGAGCTACCTGCCGGGCACGGATCATCGCATCCTGGTGGTGGGCAGCGAGATGGTGGCGGCGAGCCGTGGCGACCCGGCGATGATCGTGGGCGATGGCCAACATGATGTGACGCATCTCGTTGAGGTGCAGCTGAACTCTGACCCGCGTCGCGGCAATCTGGAGACTTCGCCGTGGGGCCGTATCAACATCGAAGACTGGGACTCGAGTGTGCTCTCGAATCTGCAAGGCCAAGGCCATGGCCCCACCACGGTGCCGCGCAATGGCGAGCGGGTGATCGTGGAGCGCTTCGCGAACTGGGGCATCGACATCACGGACGAGGTGCATCCGAGCGTGCGCGCCCACGTTGTCACGGCGGCGCAGGCCGCTGGGCTGGACATCTGCGGCATCGACGTGGTGTGCCAGGACATCGGCAGACCACTGGAGGAGCAGGGCGGCGGCATTGTGGAGATCAATGCCAGCCCCGGCCTGCTGATGCACCTGAAGCCCAGCGTGGGCAAGGTGCGGCCCGTGGGCGAGGCGATCATCAACATGATGTTTGCACCCGAGGAGACGGGGCGCATCCCCGTCATCGGCGTGGCTGGCACGCATGGCAAGACGACGACGATACGCCTGCTGACCCACCTGCTACAAACGGCGGGCAAGACCCCGAGTGTGGCGAGCAGCGATGGCCTGCACTTTGGCAGCCGCTTTGTGGAACGCAGCGATGGCGACCGCATCGCAGGTGCGCATGGCATCCTGCTGCATCCCTGGACGGAGGTGGCCATCTGCGAGGCTGGCCCGGAGCACATCCTCAGCGATGGCCTGGGCTTTGACCGCTGCCAGATCGGCGTGGTGCTCAATGTGGGCACCGACGACCTGGGCCTAGCCTATATAGATACCATCGAGCAGATGGCCAAGGTTCACCGCTGCATCGTCGATGTGGTGCTGCCCACGGGCACGGCGGTGCTGAATGCCGATGATGCGCTGGTGGCCGCGATGGCGGAGCACAGCAAGGGCGACGTGATCTACTTCAGCCGCCATGCGGCCAATGCTGCCGTCATCGTGCATCGCTCTGAGAATGGCCGCGCGGTGATCATTCGCGATGGTAAGATCCAGCTTGCCGAGGGAGACACTCTACGTGCGCTCTGTGCGCTGGACGATGTTTCGATGCCGCTCACGGGGCACTTCAGTTTCCACATCGAGGACGTGCTGGCAGCGGTGGGGGCGGCCTGGGCCTTTGGCCTCGCCGAGGGGCAGATCGCGGCGGGGCTGCGAAGCTTTGATGGCGAAGGGTGAGTAACGATTCAGGTTCCCTCCTCCCGGAGGGAGGAGAGCCGATAGCCGGTGGTGAAACCACCGGACAGACGTGATGGAACCACGGCTTATCCCATCGCGCCCTGGAGGGGCGTGAGAAGCTATCTTCGGGGGCCAATGTCTATGCCTCTCGCGCCCCTCCGGGCCGCAATGGATGCGATTGGGGGCGCGTGGCGGTTCTTTGATCCGGTGGTTGCGTTCGTGCCTCACTCCACCACCGGCTAATAGCTCACCTCCCTCCGGGAGGGGGCAACTGAATGGTTACAAGCATGACAGCATTGCATTTCCCTGCTTGCCAACTTTGCGCCCGCTCCCTAGCCTCGCCGCCTTTATGAAATCACCTGCGGCGAAAAAGTTATTCATCATGATGGTTCTGGAATTCTTTATCTGGGGAGCCTGGCTACCCTTGATCTTCAGCTATCTCCCCAGCCTTGGGTTCTCGGCTAAAGAACCGCCCGCCGCCATTGCCGCGTTTGTGCCTGACTTCTTGAAGATGCTGTTCACCGAGCAGGGCTTGATCCTGAATGCCTTCCCCTTCGCTGCGATTGTGGGCATGTTCTTCAGCAACCAGTTCGCCGACCGCAATTTTGCCGCAGAGAAGTTCCTCGCCTTCAGTCATCTCGTCGGTGGTGCCGCCATCTTGGGCTGTGGTTTCGTCAGCAGCTTCTGGGTGTTCTTCGCGCTCATGCTCGTGCATTGCCTGCTGTATGTGCCCACGATTTCGATCACCAACGGCATCGCGTTTGCCAACATGAAGAACTCTGAAAAGGAATTCGGCATCGTGCGCATGGGCGGCACGATTGGCTGGATTCTCGCGGCGTGGCCCTTCACCTTCATCCTGGTGGACTGGGCGAAAGTGGATGCTGCTGCGCCGAAGGGCATGATCGAATGGCTGGGCGTGGTGCTGGCCAATGGGCTGACGGGCGATGCGCTGAAAGCCGCGACCAAGTGGAACTTCGTTGTCGCGGGCATCGCCTCGCTGGTGCTCGCGTTCTTCAGCCTCACGCTGCCCCACACGCCGGCTAAACCTGCTGCCGCGACCGGCAGCAAGTTGGCCTGGCTGGAGGTGCTGAAGTTCCTCAAGCACCCGTATGTGCTCGTCCTCTGGATCGTGGCGCTGATGGATTCCTTCGTCCACAACTGCTACTTCAACTGGACGGGCAGCTTCCTCGGGGCCAAGCCCGAAGCCGGTGGCGTGGGCATCGCGGGCAACTGGATCATGCCGGTGATGAGTGTGGGCCAGATCGCGGAGATCCTGACCATGTTCATCCTCGGCGCAACGCTGAAGAAGCTCGGCTGGCGCTGGACGATGATCGTCGGTGTGCTGGGCCATGCCGCACGGTTTGCCGTTTATGCCTACATGCCCCAGAGCGCCCCGACCATCATCGCGGTGCAGATTCTGCATGGAGTCTGCTACGCCTTCTTCTTTGCCACGGTCTATATCTTTGTGGATAAGGCCTTCCCCAAAGACGCACGCTCCAGCGCCCAGGGATTGTTCAACGTGATGATCCTGGGCCTCGGGGCGCTGGTGGCGAACAGCATCTGCCCTGGCCTCATCGAGGACTACACCAAGGCGGGGGTGACGGACTTCAAGCACCTCTTCCTCGTGCCCTGTTTCTCGGCGCTGGCAGCGGCAGCTCTGTTGGCCTTCGCCTTCTGGCCCCCGCGCGAAATCGCCGCGAGTGGCGAAGGGCACTAGGGGGACTGCAATGTTGGGTGCGGTAGCGGGGCGAGGGGAAAGGAACAAGGAATAAGTGACAAGGGATAAGGGAAGTGGCTTCGCGCTTGAATGCAAAGAACAACCGAAGAGCCCACCCGAAGGCACTTCCCTTGTTCCTTATTCCTTATCCCTTGTTCCTTTCCCCGCCCCCGTATTCCTCTTCCTCCGCCACGGTGCCGCCCATCTCGACGATGAGGGCGTCCAGGCGCTCGACGTATTTAAAGGGCAATCGCTTGCGCTGGTACTTGCGCCAGATCACATCGCGCAGGCTCTGCCATAGCTCCAGGCTGGGGTTATCGACGGGCACCCAGGCCTGCAATTCTTTGTCGAGGATGGAGAATCGCCAGCTCCGCGAGTCCCAGTAACCGCGAATGTAGCGCTTGGTGCGGCTGTCGATCTGTTCGTGCCATTCGTGGACTTGGTTTTTTGTCATCGTGAGAGAGAGGGGTGGAATGCGGGATTCGTGAGAAAGGAGTTTCGCGGGGGGCGCGAGGATGCGTTAGAATCGGGTCTGTGCAAGCCGCCTCATCTCCACCTTCCACCCGCCGTCCAGCCGATCTTCAGCGCCTTATCTTCTATATTGGAGGCGTGGTGCTGGTGGGAGCCATCGTTTCGCCCTACCTCTGCTGGGGGGCGCAAGCGCTCCTTCAGTGGCTGCAAGAGACGGGACGCATCGCAGACACACACGAGCAGCAGTCATGGCCGCTGAGTGAAATCTCCAAGGCGGGCTTCGAGCGCTTCTTCAACCGCTCCGTGCAGTTTGCCGCCCTGCTGGGGCTGCCGCTGCTGGTGCGTGCCTCGCGTGGGGGCGAGCGCTTGCTGCCTTCGCTGAGCTTCACCAGGCAGAGCGCTATGCAGTTGTTCATCGGCTTCATCTTGGCTGGCGGCATCCTGCTGGGCCTGGGGGCAGCCTATTGCCACTGGGGCATTTATACCTGGGGCGGCAAGCAACCGTGGTCGCTAGGCATCGCGGTGGGTGCGCCGATAACGGCTGCGATCGGGGCGGGCATCGGCGAGGAGTTGATCTTCCGTGGCCTCATCCTCGGCATGATGCTGCGCAGTATGGGCACACGCAGCGCGGTGTTTTGCAGCACCTTCCTCTTCGCCATCGTGCATTTCATCAAACCGCCCGATGGCCTCAGCATCGACCCCAGCCACATCGAATGGAGCACGGGCTTCTGGTTACTCGGGCGCATCATCACGCATTTCAGCCAATGGGATGTGCTGCTGGCTGAGTTCGGCACGCTCTTCGCCGTCGGCTGGGTGCTGGCCTGGGCTCGCGTGCGGACGGGCGCACTGTGGGCCTCGCTGGGCCTCCATGCAGGCTGGGTCTTCAGCCTCAAGTGCTTCACGGGCGTGACGCGTGGCTCAAAGGCCTTGCGGCATGGCGACTACCTGCCCTGGGTGGGCGAAAACCTCAAAGTCGGGCTCGTGCCACTCGTCGTTGTGTTGCTCACAGGGGCTCTAGCGCTCGCCATCTTCACGGCCATGCAAGGCGGGCGAGCCGACGATGAGCGCACCGACGAATCGTAATTCCTAAACTCCGAATCCCACCAACGATGACTCAGACTCGCTCAGCCCCAGCCCATGCCACCCCCACACGCACGCGTCTTCAGCCAGGTGCCCTCGGCATGATCCTCTGCATCGCCCTCCCTCTACTGGCCCCACTCGCCCGCGCCCAAGAGACAGCCGAGCCGAGCACCTACATGGGTCGCACCATCGCCCAGACGATGCACTGGACGGGCGCTAGCTGGCTCGTCCGGCACAAGCGCGACCAAGAAGAAGCCTCGCTGAAAATGCGCGAGGAACTGCGCTTGAAACCCGGCATGAACGTCTGCGACATGGGCAGCGGCAATGGCTACCACACGCTGCCCATCGCCAAGGCGATAGCCCCAACGGGCAAAGCCTACGCCGTGGACATCCAGCCCGAGATGCTGACCATGCTCGATGAGTTGGCCAAAAAAGAGAAGGTCGAAAACATCGTCTCCGTCCTCGGCATCCAGGATGATCCCAAGCTCCCGCCCGCCTCCTGCGACCTCATCCTGCTCGTCGATGTATATCACGAGTTCTCCCGCCCCGAGCCGATGCTCAAAGCCATGAAAGCCGCCCTCGCTCCCGGTGGTCAGCTCGTCTTCATTGAGTTCCGCGCCGAGGACGATAGCGTACCCATCAAGCCCGAGCATAAAATGAGCAAACCCCAGCTCCTCAAAGAACTCACCGCCAACGGCTTCCAACTCAGTCGCAGCTACGATGACCTGCCCTGGCAGCACATGCTGTGGTTTGAAGCCGCAAAGCCCGCCGCACCCGCGCCCCAATAACCCGCTCACCCCCTCCCACCATGACCACACCAAGCGCCGACCCCGAACTGCAAAAGCGCATGAGCCGTCTCGGCATCAAGGAGGATGACCTGGAGGAAAGCTTCATCCGAGGCACCGGAGCAGGCGGGCAGAAGATCAACAAAACCTCCTCCACCGTGCAGCTCAAGCACCTGCCCAGCGGCATCGAAGTCCGCAGCCAGCGCACCCGCCAGCAATCCGCCAATCGCTACTGGGCGCGTATCGAACTGTGCGAGCGCTTTGAAAAACTACGCGACGAGGCCACCCTCGCGATCAAAGAAGCCAAGGAGAAAAAGCGCCGCCAAACCCGCCCACGCCCCTACGGCTTGCAACAAAAGATACTGAGAGCCAAAAGCCAACGCGGCGACACCAAGAAAAAACGCGCCCGCGTGCAGGGCGATGACTAGCGGGAGAAGTGAGGTGCGCTAGATTTCTGGACCAAGGGCAATCCAACAAGACATAGACACCCATGAGCCAGAAAACTTATCAACGTTACACCCCCGACTTCAAGGAGAAGGCCCTCGGCCTTCTTGCCTTGGGCAAGCCCATCGCT
>JANOAR010000301.1:0-8645 GCA_031411235.1 Verrucomicrobiota bacterium
GTGGCCGAACTTCCTGCCGGAGCCCCCGGCACGCGCCCCTCGTACTTGCTTGAGGATCGCGAAGGCCGCGTCTGGATAGGCACCTTCGGCGATGGATTGCTCCTGTGGGATGGCCATACTTTGGCCAAGATAGCGCTGCCAAACCAAGATGTGAGCTGGCTCTGCCAAGACCACGAAGGCAGCCTCTGGGCCGCTACGAGCGGTGGTGGTGTGTGCTGCGTTCGTCCCCAGAGTATCACGATGCTCGATGAACCCGGTGCTCCGGTGATGCAAACGGCCCGCGCCCTCTGCACCGATGCACGCGGCGACATCTGGGTGGTGCTGCAAACCAATGAACTCTTCACCCGCCGCAGTGGCCACTGGCAGCATTGGAAAAACGGCAAGGACTGGCCTGGTAGCCTAGCCACTTGCGTGTGCGCCGATGCCGCAGGCAACGTCTGGATCGGTGCCGATGACAACAGCCTCGTGCGCTGGGATGGCACTGGGTTTCAGAAATTTCCACTGCCGAACAAGGTTGGCCAAACGCGCATCCGCGCCCTACTCGCCATCCCCGATGGTGAAGTCTGGATTGGCCGTGGAACCGATGTCCTCCACGGGCGCGAGGCGAACTGGGAGACGCTCCATTCCCCCGCACGCAGCGGTGAGGTGCAAGCCCTCGCGCTCGATTCTAAGGGCCGCGTCTGGGCTGGCACCAGTGGCGGGGCCTTGTTTTTCATGCGGAATGGAACGGTCTCTCCCATGCCGCTGCCTGGGCTAAAACAGGGCCAAGGCATTCGCGCCCTGTTACCCCTGGCCGATGGCACCCTGTGGGTCGGCACCGATGGCAGTGGCGTCGTGCGCGTGCGTGGTGAGAGCAGTCACTTCATCAACACCACGCACGGACTCCCGCACAATGTCGTCTCGCAGCTCGCGCTGGATACCCAAGGCCGCGTCTGGGGCGCGGGTGATCGCGGTATCTTCTTCACCGCCCTCGATGCCTTGAATGGTGTCGTAGAGGGCCGTGCTACTGCGGTGCGCTGCACCACTCTTGGCCGTGCCGAAGGAATGCCCGGACTCCAGGCCAACAGTGGCTACACGCCAAACATCATGCTCACCAGCGAGGGGCGTCTGTGGTCTGCCACTCGCAGTGGCATCGCCCTGGTGAATACGAAACTCGCAGGTGGCAATCTCATACCGCCGACACCGAGCATCGAGACCCTCACCATCAATGGCCACATGGAAGCCATTCCACGGACGACTTCTGCACTCGCTACTGACGCCAGCGACAAGGCCGCCCCCGCCACACGAATGACGCTCGACCCCGGAGTCCGCAGTCTGGGCTTTGAGTTCGGAGCCACCAGTTATATCGCCCCCGAGAACGTCGGTATTGAATACCAGCTCGAAGGCGTGGACGAGACGTGGCGCAGCGCAGGCCTGGAACGCAGCGCGAGCTATGGCCATGTGCCCCCCGGCGACTATACAATGCGCCTGCGCACGACCAACAACGACGGCATCGGCAACGGACACGAGGCTTTGCTGCGATTCAAAATAAAACCCTACTACCACGAGACGCTCTGGTTCCACCTGCTCGCGATCACTTGCGCCGTCGGCCTTATTTCGTGGGTCGTCCAGCGCACCCTCAAAGCCCGCTACCACCGCCAGAGCGAAGACCTGCGCCGCCAGGCCGCCGTCCATGCCGAGCGCACCCGCATCGCCCGCGACATGCACGACCAGATCGGCGCTAGCCTCACGCAGATATGTATGCTCTCCGACATCGCCCTCGCCCACGGAACCGACTCGCCGCAGCTCCCACGCCTCGCCAGCACCGCTCGCCAAGCGATCACCGCGCTGGATGAAATCGTATGGGCGGTGGATCCCGCGCAAGATCGTTTCAATAGTTTGATCGAATACATCGCCCCGCAGATCACTGAACTCACCAACGCGGCGGGCCTGTCCTGCCACTTCGAGTTCCCCTCACCGCATAGCAGCGAGCGCCCCCTGGCTGCGGCGGTACGTCATCAGCTCTTTCTCACCATCCGCGAAGCAGTCCACAACGCCATCAAGCACGCCCAAGCCAGCGAGATTAAACTGTGCATCGAGGCTACCGCGAGCGAGCTTTCCATACGCATCACCGACGATGGCCAAGGCTACGCCCCCAGCTCGACAAGCGGCCACGGCCTCGAAAACATGAACAGCCGGATTACCAGCTTAGGCGGCACCTGCGCCATCACTAGCCAACCCGGCGAAGGCACCACCATCGCCATCCTCCTGCCGTGGCCCGCTGAAGCCCCAAACTGATCTCCTCATCTCCATGATCACAGTCTCCATCGTCGAGGACGACCGCATCACCCGCGAGAGCCTCACCGAACTCATCTCGCTCGCGGAGGACATCACCATCAAGGCCACCTACGCCGACGCCGAGGCCGCGATGAAAGCCGTGCCCTTCAACCCGCCCGATGTGCTGCTGGTGGACATCAATCTACCAGGCAAAAGCGGCATCGAATGCGTCGCCTGGCTGAAGACTCATGTGCAAAAAATGCAGGTCTTCATGCTCACCACCTATGACAACAGCGACCTCATCTTTGACTCCCTGCGCGCCGGAGCCACAGGTTATTTGCTGAAGCGCACCCCAGCGCCCGAACTCATCGCCGCCATCCGAGAAATCCACGTTGGAGGCTCGCCCATGTCCGCCACCATCGCCCGCAAAGTAGTCGCCCACTTCCAGACTCCGAGCCCTACCACGGCCCCAGAGCTAGAAGCCCTCACCGCCCGCGAGCAAGAAATCCTCAAACGGCTCGCGGATGGAGAGCAGTACAAAGTGATCGGCGAAAAACTCAGCATCAGCACGAGCAGCGTGCGCTCCCATCTGCACAAAATTTATGGCAAAATGCATGTGCAAAGCCGCTCCGAGGCCGTGGTGAAGTACCTGAAGGGCTGAGGCTTATCGACTGCCCTGCGTTAACCATTCGAGGTTGAAGCGCACGAAATGCAGCTCATCCCAGTAGTGGGTGCTGCCCTTGTCGCCGCGCTCGTAGATGCAGGCGATGGTCTTGTCTTCGAGCACCACGAGGTCGGAGTATGAGCCGGGATGGGGCCAGAGTGTCCTGCCTGCCGACCAACTGGCACCGTCGTCTAGGCTCAGGCGGACGGTCAGGTTGTAGCGGCCATAAGGATGCTCCTTTTGCCGGAAGGGTGACGCGGGGCTGGAGAACAGCAGACGCTGCGCATCGAAGCGCTCCACGCTGCCGTGGCAGCGCGGCGTGATCAGCTCCTCCTGGCGATGCAGCTCACCCCAAGTCTTGCCGCCATCGTGGCTTATCGCCGTTAGGTGGCGGAGGTTATCGGGTGCGTCCTCGCTGCTTTCGTTGCGCGAGATCACGCGCACATCGCCGTTGGTGAGTTCGATGAACTGGCACTCGCTGGTGTTGATGCCGATGCTGCCACCGAGCGTCCACGTTGCGCCGTGGTCGTCGCTGAAAAAGCTGTGCGCAAAGCTGCGCAAGCGGCCCTTGCCTATGTCTTCGCGATGCCGCGCTGGGACGAGCAAGCGGCCAGACTTGAGCTGCACCACGGCATTGCCAGGGCCACAGCCGTAGCGTTGTGCCCAGCCTTTTTCCCACTTGGCCATGTGTCCTTTTGGATTCGCAGGCTCCTCTTCGTCGGCTTTGCCTTTGAGTTGATCCCATGCGGGCTGGGTGACTTGTTCATAGATCATCACTGGCCCTTGCCAAGTGAGGCCATGGTCGCTGCTGGTGAGGTGGGCGTATTTTTTCTTGTCGCGCAGGAAAAAGAGCCAAAGCTTCTGGGTCTCGCGGTCGATGCCGAGGGTGAGGTCTGTGCAGACGCGGTCATCATCGTCGAGGATGAGTTGCTCCGCACTCCACGTCCTGCCTTGGTCGGCGCTGCGCTTCATCACGATGTCGTGATTGCCGATGTCGCCAGGGCCATCATTGCGCTTTTCGGCGATGACGAGGAGGTCGCCATTCGCGGCCCGCAGTAGGCCTGGGATACGGTAGTTGGGCTTGTTGTTCGGCGTGATGGGGAAGATGCATGTCGTCTCCATCATCGGCTCGGCGGCGAGGGCGGCGCAGGTCGCGAGGAGGAGGGGAACGCAGAGGCGCGGGGCGGTCATGTGTCAGGTTACTGCCTCTGGGTATCATTGTTTCGCTCAATGTGAACTTACCGAATATCGAGTCGCAACGGAGGTCTGCGGCGCAATGGTAGCGCGTGATGAAGACAACAACTGCTGGTTCAACATCGGTGATCCCTCTGTGGGTCAAACTCCTCTACACCGCCTTCATGCTGGTGCTGGTTCCTGTGTACTTGTGGCACTACGGGCCGACGAATTTTCTCTACTTCTGTGATGTTGCGCTGCTGCTGACGCTGGTGGCGCTGTGGCGCGAGAGTGCGCTCCTGGCTTCGATAGCGGCGGTGGGCATTGTCATTCCGCAAGTCTTCTGGTGCGTGGATTTCCTCTTCCAACTCTGCGGCATGAAGCTCTCGGGCATGACGGCTTACATGTTCGATGCGCAGAAGCCGCTGTATCTGCGCGGGCTGTCGTTGTTCCACGGTTGGCTGCCCTTTCTGCTGCTGTGGCTGGTGCGGCGGTTGGGCTACGAGCGGCGGGCGCTGCGCTGCTGGACGCTGCTGGCTTGGGCGCTGTGTTTGGTGGCGTACTTCCTACTGCCGCCTGCGGGGGCGGTGCTGGCGGATGCCAACCTGCCAAGGAATGTAAACTATGTCTTCGGGCTGGATGAGGCTGCGCCGCAGCAGTGGCTGGCACCGGGGGCCTACCTCATCGTTTGGATGCTGACGTTGTGGGCACTGCTGTTTGTGCCAGCGCATTGGCTGCTGGCTCGGCTGTGGGCACGGAGGCAGTAGTTAAAATTTGAGGCGATGGCTTCGGCTCTAACTCCCCGAGCGCGGATCAAAGGCATCGCGCAGGCCATCGCCGAGGAAGTTCAGCGCGAGCAGGGTGAGGGACATCAGAGCGGCAGGGAAGACCAGTAGCCACCACTTGCTCTCGATGGGGTTGATGACTTGCGCACCGTCCTTCAGCAGCGAGCCCCAACTGGCGGCAGGATCGTCGATGCCGAGGCCAAGGAAGCTGAGGAAAGACTCGTCTAAAATAACGGCGGGGATGGTCAACGTGAGGTAGGTGAGGATGACGGTGCTGAGATTGGGCAACAGGTGCCGCCAGAGGATGACGTGGCTGCTCTGGCCCATCGCTCGCGAGGCGGTGATGAACGCCTGCTCGCGCAACGCGAGGACTTGGCCACGGATGATGCGAGCCATCGTCAACCACTCGATGAGCCCCAGCGAGACGACCATGATCAAGATGCGGGAGTAGGGCAGCAGCAGGCCCATGAGGCTCTCGATGCTGCCCCAGTGATGGCTTTGCCCCCACAGCCGCGCGACATCCAGCGCGTGGCGGATGCGATCATCAAAGGCTCCGATGAAGACCATGATGAACAGCAGCCGTGGCACCGAGTAGAGCACATCGATGAAGCGCATCATCAGCGCATCGACCGAGCCGCCCGCATAACCTGCGACCATGCCATAGGCAGTGCCGATGAGCAGACTGAGCAACGCGCCGACGATGCCGATACCGAGCGAGACCTGGGCACCCGTGAGCAAGCGGTAGAAGAGATCGTTGCCATTGTTGTCGCTGCCGCAGAGGTGCATCGCGGTGCCGCTGGCCGTGGTTTGCAGAGGTCGGGCAAAGGTGACGCTGCTGGTGTGGCGCAGCTCGTCGGGTAGCAGCAGCGGTAGCACGCAGGCGAGGAGGAGCGTTGCCGCGAGATAGCCGAGCGAGACCATCGCGAGGCGATTGCGCTTCAGCAATGCCCAGCCGTCGGGGCTGCCGCCAGCCCAGGCAGTGGCGCTCGCGGTGGAAGGATTAGCCATAGATTTTGATGCGCTTGTCGAGGAAGCCGTAGAGGACATCGACGACGAAATTGAAAAAGATGACCAGAGCGCAGTAAATGATGACGGCACCTAGCAATAGAAAGCCGTCGCGATTTTGCAGGGCATTGACGAACACACTGCCCGCCCCGCTGATGTTGAAGACCAACTCCACGACCATGCTGCCCGTGAGGAGGTTCGCCGCGAGTGGCCCGAGGAAGGTGATCACCGGCAGGATGGCAACTTTCATCGCGTGGTGTGCGATGGCCTGCGCCTCGCCCACACCTTTGGCCTTAGCCGTGCGCAGGAAGTCGCTCTTCATCACATCCAGCAAACTGTTGCGCATGAGCCTCGCGACATACGCCAAATAGGGCGCGGCAAGGCAACACGCCGGCAGCACACACTGACTCCATGTTCCCCAGCCGCCGATGGGCAATACCGCGAGCCACAGGCCGAACACAGCCAACAGGAACGGCCCTGTGATGAAGGTAGGCACCGAGATAGCGAGCAGGGCAAACAGCATCGCCGAGCCATCCACTGGCCCACCACGCCGCATCGCCGCCACGCCGCCAAGCAACACGCCACCCGTGCTCGCGATGACGAAGGCGATGCCGCCGAGAACGATGCTGGTGGGCAGCTTTTGCGCGAGCACCTCGGCCACGCGCCAGTCCTTGTAGCGGAAGGATTCGCGCAGATCGCCGCGCAGCAGATCGGCGATGTAAGCCGTGTACTGCTGCCACAGCGAGCCATTCAGTTTATACCGGACGAGCATCGCCTCCTTCACATGCGGCGGCGGCTCCTTCTCCTTGTCGAACGGCCCGCCCTTCATCATACGCATCAAAAAGAACGTGATGCTTACCACGCAAAACAACACCACAAGGCTGCTGAGGAGTCGGCGAAGGATAAAGGCGAGCATGGGTGTGAAGGAGAAATGAAGCGGCGAGAACGATGAAGGAAGGCAAAGCGCGAAGCAACCGACAGATCAAGCAGAGAGGGATAAGGGGCAAGGTATAAGGAATAAGGGGAGTGGCTTCGCACTTGAATTCAAAACCACAGGCCCGCATTGAAGAGCACACCCGAAGGCACTTCCCTTATCCCTTGTACCTGGCCCCTTATCCCTTCGACAGCTCCGCGCCTGTTACCGGAAGCCCTTGTAAGTCATCAAGGCACCGAGTAGCACCACGAAATAGCCCGCCCATTGGGCACCCGAGAACGAGGTTAGGCCACCTTCCACGACAGCGGTGTCGGGCTGGCCAGGGATGAGCCTCACGGTGGTTGCCGCTGTGACGATCTTGTCTTTCCCTTCGACCTTGCTCTCAAAGTGTTTCTTCCCCACGGCAAATTTTTGCGTCTGTTGGGCCTGGGCCTCGCCCCACTGAACCGTCAGGATGTAGCGTTTTTTGCCTTTTGAGCCCGACTCAATCGAGGCCCCAATGATTTGCGCGGGCTCCGTCACGCCATGAGCCTGCAACTCATTCGCCTGTTTTTGGGCGTAATGACCGAAGCCAACAAACACCAGACCGATGGCCACAACGATAAGGCCGAAGACCAACATTTGAGTCTGAACTTTTGTTCTCATGGATGGCGCTAGGCGGTGAACCTTCCCGACGCAAACAGAAAGTCACCCACGACGAACAGGGCTACGCATCAAAAGCTTGGAGATTTGAGAACTCTCAGGGATCAAGCGATGGCAAGCGGGAGGCGTCGATGACACGACAGTGTCATACGAGCCGTTGCTTACTTCGTTTCGCCCTGTTATTCGCGGTCATATGGACTCATGAATGCTTTAGATGGGACGGTGAGGTCATAGCTGTGGTTGGCTGGTGTCACCTTGTAGCGCCCTACAAACTGGAGCATCCCGATAAACAGAGTCTGTGACCCATGATCATAAATCGCAGAATTTGGGTAAAGGCTACCCCACCGTGCGTTAGGTATCAAAACCTCCAAATGCCCATCCAGCGAAAGCGCAAGGAGCATGTCCGATGCAATGATGCAGAGGCGACCATCGGGTAACGGCATAACCAACTCGCCAGACTGTGGAAGTTCGATAAAGGTTCCAACCGTCCAGTGCTCTTTGCGTCGGAACTCCAGGACTGAACCCTCAGATGAACCCATGTGCGCTAGACCCTCAACGGCGAAAACGCGTTCCTGGTGGGTGATGAACTGATTCACATGATGATTAGATATGGCGCGTCGATCCTTTCCGTCCGCTGAGAACCACCAAAGGGCGGCCCCAAATTCGCCACGGTTGTAGGATGCGAGCCAGCCGTCTGACACCTTGTGAATTACGGAAGGCCCAGCACGAGGATCTCCGTCTTTCGACTGGTTGAGGGAAAATGCGGGCCTATCACCAGCAATCGTCTCGACCACTCCTTCACCTAACGTCGCTTTTACTCGATTGGGAGCGGCCACGACACTCCATTTTATCCCTCTCATATTGGCGCGATTCATAAAAGACCAATATTCGTCAAACTTGCTTTTCGGTGGTGGAGCAATCACAAGCCAGTGACTCACATCTGGATCAAATTCCTTTGGATGATCCTCCGCTCGCAACAACGCTGCGAAAGCTGCAATAAGGATAGCGATGCGCTTCATTGGTTGGGCGAACAGTTGGATCATTAAACCCGAACGCCGCTTTTGCCATTGGGTTGATGTTGCTTGAGCAGGCGTCAAATTGAGCCGCCGCCGGGAGCCACGATGTCCCAATCTGGGGCTGGCGGGCGGTCTCGGGCCAATAGCGGCGCGATTGGTTGGTTGGACGT
>JANOAR010000302.1:0-28868 GCA_031411235.1 Verrucomicrobiota bacterium
CTTGTAGCGCTCCAGTTCCATTTCGATGAGGCGCAGCGAAAAAGCGACCACCGCCGCATCATCCAGGAAGCCCGCGCCGATGATGACATCCGGCACCAAGTCGATGGGACTGAGCACATAGAGCAGCGCCAACGCCGCCGCACTGACGGCCCAGTAGGGGATCTCGCGATAGCGCCCAGTGGCATAGTCACGCACGAAGTCGATCATCACAAAACCCTGATCCATCAAGGAGCGCAGCGCCTTTTGTTTGGCGAATTTCGAGCCGATGTCATCAGCCTTATCATTCACGCGGTGAATGGTGTCATCGTGATGTCCTGTCGCTTCGGGTCTGCTCATAGTGGGGCGATGCTAGCGGGTGATGATGAAAATGGAGGCGGATGCCATGATCGAGTGAAAGAGAAACATCTTGAGGCACTCCAAATAACTTCGTGTCATCAATGGCGAAATGTTTCACAGGCAGGGAGCAAAACATGCGTCGCTTTATGGAACGATCAGGATTTGGCCAGTATAAGGGTCACGAACTTTGCGCCCAGAACCAATCCCTCTCACATCAATTAGCCCGCCTGTGGGTGAGTTCATAAAACCTGATTGAGTTGCACCGATCTTTGCAGGCTGTGCCATTTTTCGGGAAGACGGAGTTTGTTTGTTATTCTGTGATTGGGCCGTTGGCTTTGGCTGCGGTGTTGCTGGTGGTGTGCTTTCTTGGATGTTTTCTAGCGTAAGGCTAGCTTGTGTCTTGTGATCCAAGCGGCCTGTCGCTGGCAAGCTTTGCTGGCGCTGCCAGTCGATGATAGCCCTTTCGGTGCCTGGCCCCATCGCTCCATCAGTGGAGCTTTGGTAGAGCCCAGCAGCCTTCAGTTTTTCTTGTGCTTTGCTGAGGATGCGGGCGCGGGTGTAGCTGTTGTAGGCATCGTAGGGCGTGCCGTCGAAAACTTGAGCGAGGTCGTAGTAGCCACTGCTCGGCAGTTCAGGGCTTGGCGACGTGATGAGAGGTGGCTGCGCTGCGGGTTGCGCCGCTAGCGTTTGATTGGCCGAACCGTTTACGCTGCCAGCATTCCCTGGATGCATCAAAAACGAGGCAAAGGGGCTCACGTCGCCGCTGAATCTTACTTTGGGTTTTTGGGCTTCGTCGGTGGCGGCGAAGACGGTCTTTTCTACCTCGCCGAAGAGGTTGAAAAGTCCCTGGCCGGGCACGCCTAACTGAGCGAGCAGGGCGGTAGCGAAGGGGCTGTGGGTGTCGTCGGCGCTGAGGCGGTCTTTGGCGGTGGTGCCGGGGGCGGCGGAGAAGACGACCATGGTGGCTCCGCCGAGGGCTTCGTCGTTGATGTCGGCGAGGGTGGGGGTGCCGCGCGACCAAGTGCGCTCGGGTAGGGGATTGTTGCGGCAGCAGTCGAGGATGACGAGGCGGGTGGGGACTTGCAGGGTCTTCACTTCGGCGAGCAGTGCGTTGAGACTGTAGGCTTGGGTCTTGAGCTGCACGGCTTTTTCCAACAGGGCATCGACTGGGATGAGGTAGTTGATGCCGGCGTGCTCGATGCCGTGACCCGCGTAATAGACGATGGCGGCGTGGGCACCGAGGGCGCGGAGCTTGAAGGCTTCCACGGCTTCGACGGTGGTCTCTAGCGAGGCGTTGAGGATGGGGGCCGTGCCGGAGTCAAAGCCGAGGGTGCGGAGCTTTTCCCAAACGGCTTGGGCGTCATTGGCGGCGGTCTTTAATGGGGTGGCGTTGAGGTAGGCGTTGTTGCCGATGACGAGGGCGGCGCGGTCGGCGGCGAATGCGGAGCTGGCTGAAAAGAATGGGCCCACGTAAGACACGAAAAGGAGGGCGCGGAGCAGGGTGGCTTTCATCGGGCAATGTGGAGTGAAAATACGTGTCACTGCGAGGGAGGCAGAATGGACTCTGTGGGGATGGCGAGTTGGGGCACGGTCGTGGGTTTGCCTTTGGCTGCTGGTGGTTCGGGGATGGCTTCGGCGATTCCGTCGAGGCTCATGCGCTTGAGGGCTTCATTGCCGAGCAGTCCGTTGGGTTCGATGCCTACCTTGGTTTGCCAAGCTTGGATGGCGTGGTTGGTGCGTGGGCCAGGGATGCCATCGGCGACGCCTTGGTAGCTGCCTTCAGCTTTGAGGTATTCCTGAGTCATGCGAAGGATCTGCCCCTGCGCATACTTGTTGTAGGCCGCGTAGGGTGAGCCAGCAAAAATTTGTGCTAAGCCTGGGGCAGGGGGCGCGACTGGGGGGGCTGGAGGTGTAGCGCCAGGGGGGGCGGCCTCTGGCTCGGGGGCGGCTGAACGAGGGGTGACGATGGATGCGCCGGCGGGAGCATTGACACCACAGACGGTGAACATTTCTTTTTCGGTCGAGGGCCGCTTGAGCATGTCGGCGAGGTAATTGTCCTTTTTGGCAAGGGTTGGGGCGGCGGAGAGGAGGCTGGGGTTTTCGAGTCGGCTGAAAAGGGCACGGCCAATCTTCGACATGGGGAGGGCCTTTTCGCTGTAACCGAGCCCTTGGTTGGCGGACCAAAAGCGAACCAATTTCTCGCCTTTATCGCCATCGGCTAGCCCGAGGTAAATGACGGAGTGGCCATGCTCCTTGCTGCCGATTTCGTCAGTCCACCAGAGCTTGAGGAAGTCGCCGGGCTGGGCTTGTTCAAAGCCGACGAAGTTGATGCCGATACCGAGGTCTTGGAAGAGCTTGGCGGTGCCGGGGCCGTTGGCATTCCAGCGGCCCCATACGCCTACGCCATCGGGTTGGCGGGCAACGGCGAGGGCGGCAATGGCTTCGTTGGGGAGGTTGAGCCGGTTTTCTTCGAGCAGTACACCGACGGCACGGAGCAGGACGAGATAAGTGGCGGCGGAGCAGAATGTGGGGCTGGCCTTCTCGGGCTTAATGGTGATGTCTTTCCTTTTGACATCAATGCTGATGGCGGCGGTGAGCCTGTCCATACTGATACCGTAGCCGCCGCCAGTGGGCATGGTTTTGATGACTTCCAGGATGAGGGAGTTGAGCGTGCGGAACTTAATCTTGGGCAAGGGGGAGTTGGCAGGGGTAGCCTTGGGGAGGCGGGCGGCGATGCTGCCAGGATCGTTAGCTGGGACGCCGGGGGCGGCCCCAGGGGCGGATTGCGGCTGTGGTAATTGAGCTTCATCGACGGGTAAGGCTTTAGGAGCTGGCTTGGTGTCTTTGAGCGCTTGCAAATCATCCTTTGAAAACGTGGCCATGGGGGCAGGGGGAACTGCGGGTGGGACGGCGGTTGGGGTGCCTTGCCCTGCGACTCCAGGAACGGCAGCAGCGCCCGGGGGCGTCGCCGCAGGTGCGCCTGCCACGGGCGAGGATGGCAATGGCTTTTCACCTGTGGCTATGGTGCGGGGCTCCTTGCCGCAGGATGACATGAAGGGAAAGAGTGCCAGGATGGTGAGTCGGATAAAGGGAGCAGGATGCATGGAAGCTTTGGGTGATTTCTGAATTGAGTGGGAGCTGCTATTACTCGCGAATAACACGCTCTTCAAAAGTACTGATGAGCCAGCTTGAGCCGCTGCGGACAAGGCCGAGGGTCACAGCACTGGTGCCGCTAGCACTGCGGTTGGGGCCAGAGTAGCGGTAGGTGTATCGGACGCGCAGGGTGGCGGTGCTGCCATCTGCCGACACGGAGTAGGAGGGATTGTCGGTGCCTTCGGCGATGTCGTAATTGCGCGAGGGCCAGCGGTTGATGAGCTTTTGGCGGTCTTGGCGAATGAAGCTGCGTGTAGCATAGCCAGGCTCCTCGTAATAGCAGTAGTCCACTTGGCTGCTGAAGTCGCTCACCCAGTCGTTGGCATCGTCGCTGGAGTTGTGATCCCACCATTGTTTAAGGAAGGCGAGAACACTCTCCTTGTTATTGTTGACGGGCGGCGGCGGAGTGTAGGAAACCGTGGGCACGGGGGCCGCAGGTGGGTTGTTTTTGATCTGTGTGATGGTGTCGCTTAGGCGCTTTATTTCCGCGAGCAGCTCCGCCGTATTTGTGGCGCTGCTTTCGGCTGGCCTAGGCTGGCTGTTGATTAGCGCAATCGATTCCTTCATGCGCTGTATCTCGGCCACGAGGGCGGCATTGGCGCTGCCACTGGCATCGGCTGGGGGTGCAGGCTGCGAAGGCTGAGCCACGACACCGCCTTCGCCGACGAACATCCAGTCTTGCACGAGGTTGCCATAGGTGAAGGGTTGCTGCTGGTTGTTGCTGCGCAGCATAACCTGCTGAGCGACTCGCTTCATGGCGTCCTCGATCTTGACTCCAGGCAGGGGGATGACCTCGGACAGCGCTTGGGTGTAGTTGGAGTTGTTTTGGTCGGGGTTATCTTTGGCGACTTCGCCATGCTTGGTGGCAAAGCAGATCATGGTCTCCAGGCCCGTGTTTCTCACTTCCGCCGGCCCACGCGAGCCCGAGCGGTTGAAACTTTTGAAGCCTGGGTCGTTGCGGCAACTGTCGAGGAAGACAATCTTGAGATCGGTCTCGGCATCTTCGAGGGCTTCGGTGATGGTGGTGAGGGCGAGTGCTTTGTCCTTGGCCTCATACTCAAAAGAGGCGTTGAAATGGATGGGGATGAGATAGTTCTCGCCTTTGATCTGCATGCCGTGCCCGCTGAAATAGACGACGGCCATATCGCCTTTGCTGAGTATGCTACGGAAGTCGCGCAGAGCCTTCTTCATTCCCACGAGATCTAAGTTTGAATATTTGCTCACCACGAAGTTGATGCGCCTGAAGGTGTTCTCCATGAGCTGGGCATCGTTGACGGGATTTTTCAGGTTGGAGGGCTGTTCGTCCTTCGGCAGTGCAGGGTCGAAGTAGTCGCTGTTGCCGATGATGAGAGCCTTGCGCCCGATGGCGAAGGCCGAGGTGGTGCTGCCAAGTGTGCAGACTACCAGAGCGGTGAGCAGGAGTAGCGTTTTCGTTTTCATAAGTCGGATGCCGTGCGGTTAATGGCGGGAGGATGGCTTATTATTCCTCGGCAGTGAGCTTCAAGAGACAGTGTGCGGAGATACACACAATCCCAGAGTCGTGGCAAGGATAAAGGGCGGGTGTTGGTGGGAGGTTGAGGTGCTGGAGAAATTATTTGGTGCGGACAACAAGCACCCGGCGATCCTGCTGGAGTTGATACTCCGGGGCTGTTGCGGGCGCTCGTGCATGGGTGGGGCCAAAGCCTTGCGGGCTGAGGCAGGCGGGAACGTCGGGGCCGATGAGTGCGGCCAATTGCAACTGGATGGCGCGGGCTCGGTCAATGGAGAGCTGGTCGTTGTTGCGGCGGTCGCCTTCGGCGCTGGTGTGGCCTTCGATGATGAATTGCGCGTGTTCTTTGGTGGCAAGGTCACGCACAATGGTGCTGAGGGTGCGCAGGTTGTCGCGCGACTGGGCGTCGAGAATCTCGGCGCTGTTTTTGACGAAGAGCACGGGCAGATCCAGCAGCGGAAGCTGCGCGGTGCTGCCGTCCGATTTCTTTACGACGACGAAGTCGCGGTTGTAGCTGCGGTTGACCTCTCGCGGTGGTGCGAAGGCGCGGTCTTCCGTGAAGTTGGGCGAGGTGCCGCCTGTGCGCTGCGGCATCGTCGAGAGCTTGGCCTTGGCGGCGCTGGCATCAAGGCTCGGGGCCTGGGCGGCGGCCAATAACGGGAAGGCGAGGAGGAGAACGAACGTCGAACATGGAACGTTGAACTTCCAACGTTGAATGGACGAGCGCAGAAGGCGGGAATGTAGGAGGGTCATATATTGGGGAGGATGTTCGATGTTGATGGTTTGAAGTTCATTACGGCGTGTTCTCCACTTTCAGCCGTGCGATGCCGATCCTCGCGGCGGCGGGTTTTTGCCGGGCGACGATGACGAGGTTGCGCTCCAGGCTGCCTGCGGCTCCAGGGGCGAAGGTACGTTCGGCGGCGACTTTCTTCACCTCGGAGTCGTCGGCAAAGGGTTGGTTGGAGACGATGGCGGCAAGCTTGACGGTGCCGAACTTGCCGTTTTTGTCGGGCTGCACTTCGATCTCGAAGTTGTCGCTGGCGGCGGGGATTTGTACGTCCTGACCACCACGGATGAGGCTGTCGGGGTGCAGGCCGTTGGGGTAGAGCGTGGTCACGCTGCCGTCGGTGCCTTCGTGCAGCAGGCGCAGGTAGCAGTCCTCGCTGGTGCGCACGGTGAAGCGGGCTTTATCGCCACGGCGGTAGCTGGCTTTGTCGCTGCGGATCTCGACGGCGAGGGGCACAGCGTCGGCGAAGCGCTGGACGTGGTTGGGGTCGGTGACGTTGGTGAAAATGGCTGACGGCTCGGCGAAGCGGCGAGCGCTGCCGAGGCCGAAGCGCACGGCCATGAGGCCGAAGTGCTCGGCAAAGACGATGCGCGGGTAGCCTGCGGCTTTCAGCGCGGTCTTCTCATCAAACAAGGCTCCGCCGCCCGCTTCCAGTTTTGCCGTGAGGTCGCTAGCGCTGAGCCCTAGCTCGGCAGCGGCCTGAGCGAGGGTCACATCGGCCTCGAACATCTCGACCAAGGCGAGCACGGGCTCGCGGGCGTTTTTTTCGGGGATGCCGACGGCTCGCAGCGCGGTGATGAAGCGCTGGCGGTCTGCCTCGACGCTGGCTGTCATCGTCGCGTTGTCGGGGTGCAGGCGCTCGATGAGGCGGGCCTCCTCGGGGCTGAAGCGGGCGCTGCCAGCGACGGCGCGCAGTTCGTCATTGGGCATTTTTTTCATGCCCTCATCATGGCAGACGATGCAGGAGAGGCCGTTGGAAATCTCTTGGCGGCGGGTTTTGTCGAGACGGTCGGAGACGATCTCGATGGGCGCGGGGCCGTCGAGGCGCTGATCCTTGGCGTCGGCCAGCATGTAAGCCTGGAAGCCGTTGGGCAGGTTGAAGACGATCTCGCCGCCTGCGTGCTGAAAGGCGTGCGCACCGCCGAGGAGGTGGGCGCTAGGCGGGCCGAGCGGGAAGTCGGCGAGGCGTCCGTGACCCGCGTTGTCTTTGAAGTCGTAGCTCTTCCAGTAAGCCCCGGCGTGGCTGCGGATATCGTGACGCTCGGCGAGGCGATTCTGCCGCGAGATGCCGCTCTGGGTGAAGCCGCTGCGCTGGGCGTCACCGTTGGCGAGGTTGGTATTGATGTTGATGCCGAGGCGTTGCTCCAGCTCGGTGGTCGTCTTGGGGATGTTGGCCAGGGAATCGTAGAAGGGTGGGCGCGAGGCGACGCTGGCGAACCAATCGGCTCGCACCAGCGGCACGGTGCAATGACTGGGCGTGGCAAGGGCGGCGAGTGACGAGCTATCGAGGGCGTAAGGGTAGGTGGCGGCGATGGCGTCCCACTGCGCGGTGCTCCAGCCCAGCTCGCGCAAGCGAATGCGACGCAGCACGCCGCTGGGGCCGATGGCTGTAAAGGTGAGCGGCTTGGGGTTGGAGGAGAGGCTGTTCAATAACTTGGTGATGCCGTGGCCAGCGAGAGCCAGGTCATCGGTGGTGACTTCGCTGCTGTTGTTGTGCTGCGGCGCGAGGCTGAGGTAACGGATGTCGGCCTGATCCTCGGGGCGCTGGGTCAGGAGGTCATGTAGGGCAGCGGCGAAGACATCGGCCTCGGTGACGATCGGACGGGAAGGGGAAGGGGAAGATGGGGAGACAGGGAGACTTGGAGAGGGGGAGACTTGGGGAGCAGGCGATGAGGCGGTGGGAGCGGTCGCTGCGGTGTTTGCAGGGGCAGGGCTGCTGGCTTGAGCTGGGGGAGTTGCTGGGGGCTTTGTGGCGGGGCTGCTGGCGGTGGCTTTGATCCAGTTGAGCACCAGCTCGCACTCGTCGGGGCTGAGTTTTTTGGGCTTCTCGCCCGCCGCTTTTTGTTTATCCGTGGCGCGTGGCATTTTGCCTTGGAGCAGCATGACGTAGAGCTTGGACTCCTCGGGTTGCGCGGGGTTGATGTGCTCATTCTTCAGGCTATCGAGGTTGTCCACGAGGTGCGGGCTGGTTTCCTCGTCGGGGATGGCGGTTGCCTTGTGGCACGCGCCACAGCGCTCGGCGAAGAGCTGCTGCACGCTGGCCGTCAGGGCAGCAGGATCGGCGGCTGGAGCCGAACTAGGAGCGAGGGTGGCGAGCGCTGCGAGTAGCGCCATGGGACGGGAGAAGCTCATGGTTGGGTGGAGTGTGAGGGGTGACGATGGAAATGGCAAGATGATTGGCCTGGGGAGTCGCGAGCGACGAGTTTTCGCGCTGTCAGAGTGCTCATCGCTGGCGGTGGGAATTCCATTGTGGGAAACTGAGATTATTTTTGGGGTAGAGGGAGAAGCTTCTTCTGGCTCTCTACCGCAAAGAGACTTGGCGAGTAACACCTCAGCCGCTAAAACTTCCGACGCATGAACAAAGACAAGCAACTTCATGCTTTCTTCCATGTGTCAGACGTTAGCCTGTGTTGTTGCGGGGCTTTCATGAACGGCTAAAGCCTGAACTCCAACCATTGCGAATCGAGCACTGATCTACCCACGTTGGAG
This sequence comes from Verrucomicrobiota bacterium, assembly GCA_031411235.1. Taxonomy (GTDB): domain Bacteria; phylum Verrucomicrobiota; class Verrucomicrobiia; order Verrucomicrobiales; family Verrucomicrobiaceae; genus JANOAR01. The sequence continues at coordinate 8,475 of JANOAR010000302.1, forward strand.
TCCAGGCTTTAGCCGTCTCCGAGGGTAAAGGCGGGGCCATAGGTTGCGCCCTTCATTCAGAATGCTGCGCTATCTGGATGGAACTAGGGCAGGGCGGAAGCCCAGGTAGTTGCTGCACATGTATGGCTCAAGGCCACCCCGATAGGCCGCACGGCAACTGGCGGCTCCAAGGTTCCACGCGCCGCCGCGATTCACGCGGTGATCACCCGTTGTAGCACCTTGGGGATTGGTAGCGCTGCCCGTCGCATACGGGCCGTAGTAGTCGCCACCATTCCCAGACGTTGCCCAGCATGTCGTACGGGCCCCATGCATTCGCTTGCTTGAGACTCACCTGCCTTGGGCCCGCTATGCCGCCGGGATACTGCTTTTCCTTCCATGTCGTGGTATCCCAGCCATTGCCCGAGTAACCCTCGCTACTGTTGCCGCCATACCACGCAATGTCATCCAAGCCTGGGGCATTGTTCTCGCCTTTGATGGTGAAATCACCGCTGTAAGTCATGCCCTGCGTGCTGCTGCGGCAGGCATACTCCCACTGCGCCTCGGTGGGCAGGGCAAAGCTCCAGCCGTGCAGCATGGCATGGCTACTAGCCTTTGTGCAGAAATCATCAGCTTCGTTCCAGTTGACGCAATACATGGCGATCTTATCAGACACGGTACCGATAGCTTTAGCGCCGTCACCTTTCTCCAAGCCCACGAAGGCACGGATGGTTTTGCCTTCTAGAGCTTTGAAAGTGGTGTCATCCGACAAAATTTTATTGGCCTGCTGAAGCAGCGTGCTGCCCATGACGGACTGCCATTGGCTCTGGGTGACTTCGGTCTCGGCAAGCCAGAAGCCGTTGGTCAGCGTGACGGTGTGCGGCACTTCATCGGCATAAAAACCTTTATCTTTTCCCGCTGCCTTCAGCACGGCGTGCTCCCTGGCGGGGCTGCCCATGGTGAAGCTGCCTGGCGGGCACCAGCGGAACGGTATGCCGATGCCAGGGCCGACTTCGATGAGCTTCCTCTCGCCTGGAATTTTGCCAGCGAGCAGCGTGTAGTCGTCGAGGAGTGGCATCACTCCTCCCCTCGACACGGCAGCATCGGCCAGCTTCTCCATAATCTGGGGCTGGCCGTCGAAGTGCAGTCGTATCCAGGGTTTTTGCGCACCGTCAGTGGAGCGGCTCACGTCATCGGACACGGCGGTGAGGATGTGGGGTACGTCTTGCGGGCCGCTGCCGTCTTTTTTTGTTAGCCCCACATTGGCGGCGAGGGATTTGGCGAAGGGACTGTTTTCGCCATGAGGGCCGTCTTTGGCTTTTTTGCCGGGCTCGGCAGAGAACATGATGACGGTGCCCTGCGGCGCTTCGTTACAGCGGCTAGGCCTACTTTGTTTTTTGCAAAGGCACCGGTACCGAAGGGGTTGTTGCGGTAGCAGTCGAGGACGATGATCTTGGCCTTCACCTGGGTGTCGTCGAGCAGCTTTAGTATTTCAGGTAAAGCGATGGCTTCCTGTTTCAAGTCGGCGGCCTGAGCCAGCACCGAGTCGATGGGCAGCAGGTAGTTCACCCCATCGACCTCCATGCCGTGGCCCGCGAAGTAGAAGACGGCGACGTCGGCCTGGAAGGCGACGGTTTTGAACTCAGCGAGCTTGAGCTTGAAGTCCTTGGTGGTGACGTCGGTGAAGTGCAGGACTTGGTCGTAGCGCAGGGCCTTCAGTTTGCCAGAGATGAGGGCGGCGTCGTTCTTGGGGTTGCGCAGGCTGCCGCCGTTTTGGTAGCTGCCGTTGCCGATGACGAGGGCGACGCGCTCGGCAGCGTGCGCGGGGACGGCAGCGGCGAGGAGGAGTGCCACGGCGAGGAGGTGCCTACGGTGGAGCTTCTGCATGGGGGGTGAGGGGGAGGCGGGACGATTAACGAACAAGGATGGCTGGCGGCGGGAGTGTATTGAGAGGGCTTTGATGTAGAAGCAGTTTCTTTTTTCCGCCAGGGCTTCTTGTTCGTTAATCGTGGAGTCGTGGGGCAGCGCAGATGGGCTGAGGGCCCGAGCCTTATGAGGCACACTACGCGCGATAGCTGCGGGTGAAGGTGCGGCAACTGCCATCGCTGTAGTGCGAACGGTAGGTGATGGTGGTGACGCTGTAACGGTAGGCGCGGCCACAGTGGTCGTAGGCGAGGTGGCTGTGGCAGCAGCGGTCGATCTCGCAGGTGCTGACGAGTGTGGGGGCGCAGTAGCCGCCCGTGCTGTAGTAGTAGTAGTCGGCGTGGCTGGTGGTGGGAGCCGCGATGAGGGCGGTGACGATGAGGGCGAGGGTGGGGATGAGTTTCATAGGAGTTGATGGTTTTTTGGTTTCGGATTGGAAGGGTGCGAGCGGCGAGTTTTCGCGCTGTCAGAGAGCCCATCGCTGGCGGCGGGAATTCCATTGTGGGAAAATGAAATTATTTTTTGAGCTGCCTCAGTGCGGCGTTTGGCCTTGTCGGAGCAAGAGCTTCCGCCGCTGCTGCGCAGGATGCTCAACAGGGCGTTTGTTTGGACAGGATTCGCAGGATTGAACAGGATGGTTGGGCGAAGGCTCAGCCTGTGGAATCAGGTAAATGCTGGCTCAATAGCAGCGGCTTGGCACAGCGAGATCAATAAATCCAGGGCGCTCGGGGAAAGGGCCTCGCGGTGCAGCATCGGAAGTTTTCTTTTTTGAGGTTAAGCGCGACGCAGCAGAAGGCCACATCGCGTGGTGAAAGTTCGCGAAGGCTTGTGATGACGGCGCGGAGACGATCATCGCTGTAGTGCTGGCGCGTGGCTTTCCACTCAGCGAGGGTGCCGCGCTCCACCACGCGTTGAATGACTTGAGACGCATGTTTCTCGGCATCAACCGTGCCAGCACGCGCGTCCCAGAAGAGCGTGGGGCTAAGTTGATCCATAAGCGATGGCATGAGCCCAAATTGCCCGCTGGGCACGCCAAGCGCAAGCTCCGACTATCCTAACGAGCGCTGGGTGGCGAGGTCGCAGCGATAAAGCCGCATCAGTCGTCAATCACGGATTGGCGGCAGGTTGGAGCTGGACGTAGAAGGGGATGGCGATGCCGCCGACGCGTTTGGTATCGGCGTAGCAGACGAGGATGCGGTAATCTTCGCCAGGGGTCAGGGCGGCGAGAAGGGGCTGGTCTTTCCCTGGCTTGAGCACGGCGAAGTCCACGGGAGGTCTTACTTTCTCGGCTTTAAAGAGGGCGGGGGCGGTGAGCACGTCGCCCTGGGGCGGGAGTATCCACACGTCGTAGCTTTTGCCAGGCTGGGCCTTCCATGCGATGACGGGATGGGTCGTGGGGATTTCACCGCGCGGCGAGAGGATGGCGATGTCGGCATTCGACGAACTGGGCGAGATAATGAAATAGCTTAGCGTGGCGAGGAGGGCGAGGGCGGCGGCGAGGCGAATGATGCGTGATGAATGTTGAGCGATGAATGACCGACGGGGGGCTGGCGCGGCTTGAGGTTGGAAGACGGAGGCCCGTGGGGCGATGCCTTGTTTACTGGCGTCGGCTAGGGCTTGGAGGCGAGTGTTTTCGAGGCGGGCGATGTTGCTGGTGGTGAGGTGTGGTTCTTCGTTTCCTGGCAGGCTGGGGGCTGCGAGGCGTGGCGCTTGGGTTGGCTCGGCATTTGGCATGGATACGCTGCGCTCGGCTCGGCAGGCGGCAGGTAGCATTTCTTCCAGTCCTCGTGACAGAGCGCCCCATTCCCCTGTGTGCTTTTCCAGCGCGAGGAGGGCTTCCCGTTGCTCGGGGGTGAGGGGGGGATCATGGGGGTTCATAGTCTTGGGGTGGCCTCTCCGGTGAGGGTTGTGAGCTTGGCCTTCAGGGTGCGGAAGCCTTTGGCAAAATGGGTGAGTAGGGTGTTGGCGTTGATGTTGCGGCGGGCGGCGATTTCAGTGGTGTTCCAGCCTTCGACGAAGCGTTCGCTGAATAGCTCGGGCAGCGGTGGATCCAACTCCTCCACGGCGGCCCATAGTTCGGCGGGGGTGAAGGGTAAGTGATCGGCGAGTGACGAGAGCGCGATCTCGGGCAGCGTCTCGACATAATCGAGCGGTCGGCGTTCTTGCTGGCGCAGGAAGTCGGTGATGCGGCGGCGCACGATTGTTCTCATCATACCCAGCACATCGTCCCAGCCGTCCATTCCATTGTAACTTTCTTCCTTATTTTCGATGATGCCCTGGATGAGTTGCTCCAGCGCGGTGAGCACCAGGTCGTCGCGCTCGCTCGCGTGCTGGCTGCCTACCAAGGCCATGCGGGCGATGGCGTGCCCGGCGGTGTGCAATAGCGGGTAGGCGGTCGCCCAGGCGAGCTTGCTCGTCGCTGACTGCGAAGATCGCAGCGCCTCTAGCGAGGGCGGCGCAGCGTCGTTGCGGACGATGCTCAGGGTTGCAGGGGCTTGGCGGGTCATATTGCGGAGAGGTCGGCTATTCAAACGCGATGCAGGATTCGCGGCAAGGGGAGTTTAAAACCCGACCCCTGCTGAAACGCGGCGTTCGGGTTAAAACCCCAAAATCTATTTGCGGGCTGCCGTGCCGCAGCTTACAGGGTGGCCCGCTTCTCACGAAGCCTTACGCGCGGTTAGCTCAGTGGTAGAGCATTACCTTGACATGGTAGGGGCCACAGGTTCGAACCCTGTACCGCGTACCAGTTTTCCTAAAACGCACTCGATTCTCCTCGGGTGCGTTTTTGTTTTGCAGCGCAGCGTCATTCTGTGCCATAACCGCCCCTAACCAATGGCTGCTCCCGCTCAACTCACTCACCTCATTCGCTTGCTCGACGACCACTCTGACGTCGTGCGTAAGGCGGTGCAGAATCAACTCGAATCCATGCGCCGCGACCTGCCCGACAAAGTCGCCGAGTTGGATCAGCCCCTCACAGCTGAGGAAGAGCGCATTATGGGCGAACTCCTCGCGCCCTCGCGCCGGGAGGATCTCGAAGACTACTGGCTGCAATGGCGCGAGCAGCCTACGCCGGATGAACAAATCGAGTCTGCCCTAGCCATGCTCGCCAGCTTTCTCAGTGGTTGGAAAACACGCCCGCGCGAGTTGCGCCATCGCCTCGACCACCTCGCTACCGAAGTCGTCAGCGACCTTGGCGAGGTCGATGCCCGCGGCCTTGCCAACTGGCTCTTTGCCCGTCGTGGCAGCGAGACCCCGCGCTTTCGGGGCAACGGCAAAGACTACTACTCGCCCGATAACAGCAACCTGCTGTGGGTGCTCAAGACAGGCCTCGGCAACCCCATCAGCCTGTGCAGCATCTACCGGCTCCTGGGCAGCCGAGTGGGCCTCAATGTTGAAGGTTGCAATTTCCCAGGGCACTTCCTCGCCCGCGTCATTCATCAGGATCAGGTCTGGCTCATCGACTGCTTCAACCGAGGCCGCTTCATGCTTGCCGACGATGTCGGGCGGCATCATCCCGCTGCCAATCCCGCGATGGAAGAACTTGTGCGCAAGCCCGCGCCCGTAGCCTCCGTCCTGATGCGCTTCCTGCGCAACCTCGACGACGCCTTCGACAAACGCGGCCAGATGCCCGAGCGCCAGATGATGCGTCGCCTCGCGGTGAAGTTGATGGACGACTAGCACAGGCGTTTCTTTTTCAGCCTTTGCCCCAGGTGATGAAACAATCCGAGCGCCGCCTTCGTGTCGCCAGCCTCACTTTATGATCCACTCTTTTCGCTCAGCTTTAACCACGCTCCTCCTTGTCATCACCGCATCGGTTTCGCTCGCCGCCCATCCCTTTCTCTGCTGCGACTACGGCGGGAATAAGGTGTGCCGAGTCTCGGCCCAGGGAGCCATCGAGTGGCAGTATGACTGCCCCAACCCACAGGACGTCTGGCAGCTCGCCAATGGCAATGTGCTATTTGCCTTCAAAACAGGAGCCCTCGAAGTAACGGCGGACAAAAAAATCGTCTGGGAATACAAAGCCCCAGAGAAGATCGAGGTGCATGGCTGCCAGCCGCTGGCCGACGGCAACGTCATGGTCATCGAGTGCGGCACGGATCGCATCATCGAAGTCGATCGCACCGGGAAAATCGCCAAAGAAATCAAGCTCACCACCACCGAGCCCAAGCTGCACAACCGCTTCCGTGGCACCCGCAAGCAAGCCAATGGCCACTACCTCGTCTGCTTCAAAGGGGAGGGAAAAATCGTCGAACTCGATGCCGAGGGCAAAGTGCTTCGTGCCATCCAGGTGCCCGGCGACCCCCACGAAGTCGTCGCCGTGGGCGACGGCCACATCCTCGTGACTTGCGGCGACGGCCATAAAGTCATCGAACTCGACGCCGCAGGCAAGGTCGTCTGGGAACTCAACGAAAACGACCTCCCCGGCAACACCCTGCGCCTCATGGCGGGCTGCCAGCGCCTGCCCAACGGCAACACCGTCTTTTGCAACTACCTCGGCCACGGCCACCTCGGCGAGCAACCCCAGTACTTTGAGGTCACACGCGACAAGAAAGTCGTCTGGCAAGGCGGCGACCACTCCTTGTTCAAGGACATCAACCAGATTTTCCTCCTCGACGTGCCCGGCGATCCTGCCAAGCACGAGGTGATGAGGTAGGTCGCTAGCGCCTGCTTGAAATCCTGCCACCCTCCTGCCATCGTTCGCCCCCGCTATGTTTCATCGCACCCTACTCGTTTCATTAGCCGCCACCCTCGGCACCGCCCACGCCGTGGACTTCGCCAAAGACGTGCGCCCCATCTTTGAAAAACACTGCTACGAGTGCCATAGCGAGAAAGCCAAAAAGGAGAAAGCAGGCTATGTCTTCGACAGCGTAAAGCGCCTCGAAAAAGATGTCGGCCCAGGCCGCATCATCGTCCCCAAGAGCGTCGATGAAAGCGACCTCATCTACATCGTCACCTCCGCCACAGGCAAGAAAGCCATGCCACCCGATGGCAACGACCGCCTCAGCGAGACCGAGGTAGGGAAACTCAAAGCCTGGATCGAAGAAGGGGCCAATCTCCCCGGCTTCGACATCGCCAAGAAAATGGCCGACGCCAAAGCCGCCCGCCCCAAGCTCCAGTCCGTCATGAACTGGACTAACAAAGAAGGCAAAGTCCTCCGCGCCACTTTTGAAGGCCTAGAAGGCGAATTCGTCCTCCTGCGCACCGAAGCCGGCCAAGTCTATAAATACCCCCTGGCCAAGCTCAACCCCGCCGGGCAAATCCAGGCCAAGCTCCAAGCGGAGTGAGGATGCCGCCCCGCAGGCGCGTCCGCCAGAACGCGGCCCATTCGTTGCGTCACGACCCCTTGATTTCCACAAAACGTGATGACGCGCCGCATACATCGCTGGCAGGCTCGCTCAGGGTGTGCCGAGTTCGGCTTAACTCCCGTGTGAGGGGAAAGCCCCTGCGTCGTGCCGTGCAGGGCTTCACCCGCGTACCCAGCAGCAGCCCGATGGCCGCAAAGGTGTTGCCGTTGAAAAACAGGAACGGCGCACGTTTGTGAAACTATCGCAGCGTATCGAAGGCATCTGCCAGGGTTATGACTTCGCCGTGTCGCGCAGCCTAGACTGCTGCGCACGCAGTTCCAGCTTCCGAGTTAGTTCCATGCTATGCGCCTCCTCGCTCACACGCTCCTCGATTGAGGCTGACGACAGACTGCCAGTCCCAGTTTGCGAGAAAAGCGGCTCGGGTTTGAAACGGTGAGCCGTCGCCAGCACCTCCTCCAGAATGTCCTCGGTAGTCAGGTGCTTCAAGAGGTCGAGGCGGAGTTTCATGGTTCATAGAATAAGAGGCAATGGAGGGGATGCAACGAATCAGCGGAGGTGGGCTACGGCTCTGCGCCCGCCTGGGAGAAGGTCTCCGATTACAGAAGGGTTTCTAATTCCAACGATTTTTTCTGGTCAATCAGGGCAAGTAGGTCCAGCTCCGTAATGCCAAAAGGAGCCAGCAAGGCAGCGGCCTGTGATACCTGCTGCAGCGAAAGCGCGTGCGAGTGGACGGCTAGCAATCCTGACTGCTCGATCTGCGCATAAGACAGCCCTGCCATGGCACGAACGATGTCCTCGGGCTCGGCATTCACAGGGATGTCGATGACTTTCGATCCCACGGGCTGGGCATGGCAAGTCAAGCTGACGCTGCCCACGCGAAGGTGATGGGCGCCTTCCAACGACAGCAGGAGCGGATCATCCACCGGCATCACAGAGTTCAAATTGAGCAGCATTTGCCCCGGCACACGGAGCTGCACGCTGCAAATACCGTGCGCCGGAACCGTGACCGAGCCACCACCAAGTTCGATGAGGATGGAGCCGCCCTCAAAGCTCAGGATCGCCTCCTCACCTTGGCGCTTCGCCGCCGCATTCTTCAGCGACTTCAGCGCTTGCAGAAACGGGCTACGCGCCACAGACCATTGTGTGATTGGGGCAGGCATGTGCGAGGTGGGCATAAAGCTAACCGTTGGGATCAAAACCTGCTGCCAGCCGCCAGCTACCGTCGGACTGCTTTGCATAGAGCTGGCCTTGGCCCCAGCCAATGCCTTCGCCGTGTTGGTTGAAACACGGGATGCACATGTTTGCCCATGAGAAATCGCCACGCGTTTTGCCATCCACAAAAAGACCTCTCAAACTCAGAGAGCAGGCACAGGAATCACACTGGTCTGCGCCGTGTGCGTGCGTGGGCTCATGGGCTTGAACCTCGTCTTGGTTGATCTGCCGGGCCATCACTGCCTCAACTGCATCAACTGGATTGATCTCACACTGTGGCCAGATCGGGCCGGGTGGCCCCTCTTCATCTGGCTCCTCTTCTTCAATCTCCTCCTCCACATCATCATCGCCTTCGTCATCGTCTTCACCTTCATCAAGAAGCGTGTTCTCCTCGTCGGTTATTGAAATCGAATAACATTTCTCCGACAAATCAATGCCCGCAACTCCCTCCTGAAAAGAGCAGGCATCGGGCACAATCCAGTGATCGGCGAGATAGTCCGAAAAGTCCGACTCCTCTCCTGGGCTGACGCCCCATGTCATGATGGTAAAGGTATCCCCGCCTGATGAAGGACGATAAAAATGGCCACCGCTGCTGATCTGGATGGTTTCGGAATCCAACGTGATTTCCCACCAGTGATGCGTCTCGATCTCATCAAACCGTTGCTTCGGGCTGGACACGGTGAGGTTCAAGTAGGGCCGGTCTGAAAGACGGGGCAGTCGTGCGATGACATGCTGAAGCTTTGCGATGCTTACCTTTTCTGCCGGGCTCACCTGGGTCGCTGCCATGAGTTTCGCCAGCATGGCAGTTGCTGCGCGGAGGACATCACGGTCATGGTTGTTGAGCAGGCAAAGGGCAGGCGTGTCGTGGTTCATAATCTTGATCTTGGTTACAGGCGGCGGATGCAGGTGCCTTCGGCTTCGAGGCGCTAGTCCTGGATGAGTTGTGCGTCGGGATCATCAAGCGTCTGGCTTTTTCTTTCGGGTGCTGCTTTTGGGTTTCGGCAGGCTCTTCACCACGCGATCAAAGTCCGACTCGTAACGCCGATCCTGCTCCACGCGGAAGACCACATAAGCTTCCTCCGCCAAGGCCTGGGCGACAGCGTGCGAGACACGCCCTTTGTCTTGCAGGATGTCCTGTTCATTGAATTGCAGGAAGGCATCCAGCCTGGTTTCCCAGTCCGCCATTTTCATCAGGCGGCCACGGCTGGCCTGAAACTCGGCGTGGTCCAGATACATATCCACGATGTGATTCAGTGTCTTGAGTTCATCCGCTTTCAGGTAGTTCTTCGCCGTGCCGATGTCGCCCTTCAAGACCTTGCCGCCAGGGCCTTTGCGCCAGCTTGTCAGGCCCATGGTGGGATGAGTGGCATCGGCACGTTCCGCGATCAACTCCGCTGCCGTGTGCCCGGTGATGGCGAAGTGCAGCTTGTTCTGCACCGTGGCGAAGAATCGCTCGGCAGCAGCGGTGTTGGGTGAGTAGTCCGCCGCTGTCGCGTAGATGTCCGTGATCTTCTGATACATCATGCGCTCGCTGGCGCGAATCTCTCGCACCTCATCAAGCAACTCCATGAAGTAACTTTGGTCGTAGCGGCTACCGCGCTTGAAGCGCTCCTTGTCGATGGCGAAGCCCTTCAAGATGTAGTCCTTCAGCCGGTCCGTGGCCCAGGTGCGGAACTGCGTGGCGCGCGGGCTGCTCACCCGGTAGCCGACGGCGATGATGGCCTCCAGACTGTAGAAAGTGACCTTCCGCATGACCTCACGTCCGCCCTCGATTTGAACTACCGAGGATTCCTCGGTAGTTGCCGCCGGGTCCAACTCCCTCTCGGCGAATATCTTTTTCAAATGCAGGCCGATATTGTCCGTGGAGCACTCATACAGCTCAGCCATGAGCTTCTGCGTCAGCCAGACGTTCTCGTTTTGGAAGCGCACCTCCACGCGGGTCTGGCCGTCCTCGGTGCTGAAGATGGTGATGTCATCGTAGCGTTCGGGCTGATTAAGATTGGGATTCATAAGTCAGGCTTTGGCTTGCTTGCGGGCTCTGGGCTCGAAGTCGCTCATGGTTTGTCGTTGGCAGATCGGGGCGATTACGTCTTTATCATTCAGTCCAAAGGCAGTTCTCCTGACAGGGCAAACAGCTTTCGCTCCCGTTCTGCCTGCGCCCGATCTCGCAGCACGCTCAAAGGCCGCAGGCTTTTGTCAGCATCGGGATCAAAGGGGGCGGGCGGGGCTTTCATGACTCAGACTCGGCGGATGAAGGTGCCTTCGGCTTCGAGGCGCTTGTCGCGGAGGAGGCCGTTGATGAGGGACTTGGTGGTGTCTTCGATCTGGCTGCTCTTGCGTTGGAAGCCGAACCAGCGGGCATAGAGGCGCGCGGTTTCTTCGCGCTCGATCCAGACACGGCCACCTTCGGAGATGGCAGCGAGGAACTGCTCCTTCATGAAGTCGCGGTCGTCCTCCTCCATCTCGCGGATGCTGGCGCGGTTGACGCGCAGTTCGCTGTTGTCGTTGAGGAGGATGCATCGGCGCACGGCGGTGCGGATGGCGTTGTCGATGTCCTGGGCGATCACCCTGCCTGCACGCTGGTAGCCGAGGGCGTAGGCAGTCTGTTGGATGGCGGTGTCGCGGTCACAGGGGCCGTGCTCGGTGAGCACCTCGCGCAGGTGGGCAAGGATGTCGTTTTTGTCCGGCGTCTCGCGAGGGACTGAAACTAACGGCGTTGGCGTGGTATGGATGGCGCGCTTCGACTGCTGCGGCTGAATGGGGAGTTCATCGGCATGGGCGAAGAGTTCATGGGGTCCCCATGGCGATGGTGATGGCGATGGCGGCGGGATTGCTGCGCGCTGGGTCGGCGGTGCTGGTGAGTCTGCTGTTGTCGCTTCCTCTTCATCGTCAGCCATAGCTGCTGGTACCGGTAGAGACGGCACGGCTCGTGCGCGCTTGCGGGTGGGTGTGGTAGTGCGGGTGGGGGCCAGGGATGATTCGATGAGGGCGATCTCATCCGGCGTCAGGTCGAAGAGGCGATAGACGATTTGGTCGATCTCGGCTTCGTGAACACTGAGTGTGGCGTCGTCACCCCGTTGCGCGGCGGCGGCGCAAGCGTCGGCCAACTGACTCAATCGGACTTTGTCGGCGGGACTGGCGGGTGGGATAGGAATAGGGCGTTGATTCTGAATCAACGTCTGTATATATCCATTCTGAAGCACTGTAGAAGTCATCAACAGAAACCACCAGATGACAGATGAGTTCAGGATCACAGCGAGGTCAGGCGTGGCTCCAGCGATGAGGTAGAGCGCATCGTTGTGATAAAAACCTCGCCCATCATAGCAATAAGCTCCACGATTGACGAAGCGCCCGAGAATGATCTTGGGTTCAGGGAAAAGGCTCAGATATTCAATCGATGGGTTGTTATCAAGTTCAAGCCAATGGTGCTGGCCTTCATCGTTCCCAGCACGCGAACTTGTGCATTGCCCCCGTGCTTTGAGCATTGTTTCGAACTGCGTGAGATGATCCAGAATCGCCGGATAGTTTTTAAGTTGGCTGTGAAAACCAAACGGGAACACGATCAAATAAAGGTTCTGTGGTTCGACTCGCCAGCGCTTCACGTCTCTTCCTCGAAGGAATGGTTTAATAAGATCGGCGGATTTTTTGTCTTCAGCAATGAGCCGATTGCGCGTTTCTTCATCAATGACGAAGGCTTCATTAAAGCCAGTTTTGATGCCATAGAAGAAACGGCCATTCACATAGTCCATTAGCGGTGTTCCTCGCGCCCGGAGTTTGGTCATCAGTGCGATGGAGTCCCGCTTTTCTAGACTCCAGCCATTCGGATCGAGACTTTTCTGAGCGACAAAAAACGAAGTATCTTCAAGCACCGTGAGAAGACGATTGAGTGCCGTTTCAGGCTGCCAGTTGCACACAGAGATGTCGTGTCCTTTCGCTGGCGCTCGCTTGCTGCCGATGAGGATAGATGCATACGCGATGGCATCGAAGACTGGCGCATCGCCGAAGTCGATAAGGCTGTGCAGCGTAAGTTTGGAGGCGAGGAAGGGGCGAAGCTTGGAGCCGTAGCCTGCGCGGAAGTATTTGTTGGAAGTGATGAAGGTGAGGACTCCACCGGGCTTGAGCAGATTGACGGACTGCTCGTAGAAGAAGATGAGCAAGTCCGCACGGCTCGCGGCGACTTCGTAGCGCTCACGCAGCAGGGGCGCATAATGGCTGATGGTCTCGTGACGGACATACGGCGGATTCGCAATCACGATGTCGAAACCGCCCTGCGCGAAGACTTCGCCGAAGTGGAGTTGCCAGAGGAAGGTGGGGTTCTGCTCGTCATCGAACCATGCGCGCAATTGGGCGAGAATCTGGTCCTGGGTCTTCGCGGTTTGCTTGGCGCAATTGTCGATGAGAGTGAGGCGATGATGGAACTCGCGGGCTGAGGCGGTGAGAGCAGCAAGCCGTTCACCGTTGGTGAAGTCGGTTTCCAACTTCATCCAGGTGAAGACTTCTTCGCCGAGATCCGCGAGTGAACGATACAGCTCAAAACGAGCCTCGCGCTTTTCAGGAACACGCTGTGCAGCGAACAGCTTGTGCTTGGCAGTGACCAAATGATCTCGAGCTGCGATGAAGCGTGCATTGTTCGGAGGCTCCTTGTCGAGCCTCACCGGCTCGCCCCGGATGTATTCGATGAGGGAGTCGGCGCGGTGGATCTTGTAATCGAGGTTGGGGAGCGGGCGGGGCTGGTCTTCATCGACGACGAGGGCGAGCCAGAAGCGGAGGCGGGCGATCTCGACGGCACCGGGATCGAGATCGACGCCGTGAATGCTGTTCTGAATGATGCGGCGCTTGAGCTTGGCGCGTTCCTCGGGCGTGTTGAGTTCCCAGTTGAGGGTGAGGCGGGTCCACAGAATCTCTTGCAGCAGGCCGATGGGGAAGGCACCGGAACCGATGGCGGGATCGCAGATTTTGACGTCATCGAGCAGCGTGGCGATGCGGTGGGCGTGCTGATGGACGAAGCCGCCTTTGGGGTGGTTGGCGGGGTCTTTTTCGTTGAGCAGGAGGGGCAGCTCCGCGTGCTCGCCGAGGTGGGTTTGCAGGTAGTGCTGGAGGCTCTGGCGGGCCATGTATTGGACGATGGCCTTGGGGGTGTAGTAGGCACCCTTGTCTTTGTTGTCTTCCAGGAGGTTCTCGAAGATGTGGCCGAGCATTTCGGGGTCGATGCCGACCTCGTGGTCCTCGGGGTCATTCTCGTCGATGGTGAAGTGGTATTGGCCGAAGAAGTCGAGCAGGGCGCGGAAATGCTCGGCCGGGAAGTCGAGGGCGTGCAGGGGCTCGGCGTCGTTTTCAAACAAGCCGCCATTGAGGTAAGGGATGCGGGTGCCGGTGGGAGCGAAGAGATCGCCGGTACGCTCCGCGTTGTTAAGCGCATCAAAGAAGAGCGGGATGAGCCAGCGGGAGTGGAAGCGATGGGCGTCCTTCTGGGATAAGGCGTGGCTGAAGTAGCTGTTGAGGAAGTCAGCATCGCCGCCAGTCCAGGATTTGCCGCCCGCCTTGCAGCCCATCCAGCCTTTCTTTTGCAGGAAGTGGAGGAAGACCAGGCGCCCGAGCAGGCGCTTGACGAAGTCGCGGACGGGTTTGTCGGCTTTGTCCTGGTCGGCCTGTTCGCTGTGTTTCGTAATGCCAAAGGCGGTGCGCGTGGACTTGGCGTTTTCGGGCGCGAGCAGATGGGCGGTGAAGGTTTCGTAGTGCTTCTTGTAGTCCTTGAAAAAGTCCTTGTTCAGGCGCTCGACGGAGAAGGCTTTTTCCACCTCCTGGAGCGTGAGGTGCTCGCCCTTTTCGCGCATTTCGGCCAGGCGTCCGGCGGCGGTGCGGCAGGGCTCGTTGGGGCCGAGCAGGAAGGTGTAGCGACGCGGGGCGGTCTGGGTGGTGGTTATTTCCAGGGTGTCGTCATCGAGCTGGCTGCGCTTGCAGGCATAGGTGAGCCGCCAGTCGGGTTTGCCGGGCTGGTGGAACACGGCGAGCACAGCGGTGGTGCTGGCTTCATCAATGAAGCGGGCGACGAAATTGCGCAGGGCGACGCGGTTGCGGGCGAGCTTGATTTGATCCGCCACATGGACTTCGAGGAGAGCGATGGTGCTGCCGTCTGGCAGCTCAATGGTGCCGATCTGGTCGGTGCTGGTAACGTCATCGCACCTAGCGATGATGGTCTGAGGTGACTGGAGAAGCTTGAGGGTGCCGCTGGGAAGGAAGTCGATGAGAATGCTTTGCCACGTTTCATGGCGGTAGGGCTGGCGCAGGAGGGGCTGAAAGTGGACGGGGATGAGCATGGCTTAGCGGGTGTCGAGAGTCGGGAGATCAGGTCGTGCGATGAGTTTTTCATCGGAGGTGACCAGTGTGCAGCCTTTCAGGGCAGAGGTGGCGGCGATGATGCGGTCCGCAGGATCGCCATGGAAGTCGGCAGGCCAGCGGTAGGCGGCCAGGGCGACCTCGGCAGTGATGGGGAGCAGCCGGATGCGCTGAGAAGGCATGGACTGGCTAACCCAGACGTCGATGGGCAGCGGCAGGAAGAGCTTACCTTTATGCACCTTCTGCGCGACTTCGACAATGCTCATGGGCGAGAGATAAAGCAGTGTCTCGCCTTGGAGCGCGTTTCGTGTGGCCTGGGATAATTCCTCGGGGCGGTGGAAGAGCCGCAGCCAGGCATTGGTGTCGAGGAGGTAGGGCATGGAACCGGGGGATTGAGCGCGGCCTAGAGTTGATCGTCTGTGGTCGCGTCTTCCCATTCATTGGGCTCGAAAGCGGGGTCTTCAAGAGTGCAGCCTGGGGCCAGGGTGAAGCCTGCACCGGTGCCGATCCAATCGGCAATGGTGCCGGTGGTCTGCGCGGGCAAGGGACTGACCAGGGCGAGCGGCCCCTCGGCGCCCATAATTTCCAAGATGGTGTGCTGACGCTGGGCTGTGGCGAGTTCCTCGACACAGTGGCCGGCAAACTGGCTGAGAGAGATTTGTCGAGTGCTCATAAGGCTAGACTAGGGTTGGGGAGACAAAGGTCAATGCGCGGCGAAGGACTTGGAAAGGATGATGGCCGGGGCGAGGTCGGCGGTGGAGAGATTGATCTGATTGGCCTCATGACGAAACGCTACGGCTCATGGATGAGGGTAAGGCCGGGGACATTTTTGAAATGCTTGGCATTATGGGTGGCCAGGGGCATTTGGTGATGAAGCGCCGTTGCGGCTATCCACGAATCAGCAAGCGACATGGGCTGGGCACGCATGGTGCGTCCCACCAATTCCGCCCACGCCCAGGCAAGGTGGCTGTCGAAGGGGAGCACAACGAAGCGTGAGCGGATAAAGCTTTCCAATTGGTGCTTGCGCGCTTCGGACCAATTTCTCTCGAAAGGCCAGCGATAAAGCTCGGCGACAGTCATGAATGAAATGTGTAGCCGCTGCCCCTGGAAATGGGGCAGATAGGCGGTGGCCCTGCTGTCTTTTTTGAAAAGGTAACTAACAATGTTGGTATCAAGCAGCATGGGGGATAAACGGCTGAACGGGTTGTTCTGTGTGCCAGCGTTCGAGAGCTTCATCAAAGCCCTCCCATTCTTCCTCGGTGCCATCACCGAGCAAGGCTTCGGGTGAGGTTACCACGGGCACCTTTTGCAAGTGCGCGTGTTGTTCAGCCGTGAGCGGCTGCCAGGTTTCCTGCGACCATGAGGCGTCTGCCTTTTTGAAGCTGGGCTCGATAATCCCGGAAGTGTCGCTGTTAGCGCCTGAACCCGCCAGCCAGCCGCCCAATGTGCTGGCGGGCTGCTCGGGAACCGGATTGATGACGGCGATCACTTTTCCGGCACCACTGAGAATCTCCAGCATGGTATCGCCATTCTGGAGAGATTTGATTTCATCCAGACAATGCGCTGCAAAATCGGTGATGCTTAATTGCCGTGTGCTCATGGTGCCAGACTAGGGTTTGGTAGGAAAAGGTCAATGCGCGGCGAAGGATTCCGAGAGAATGATGGCTGGGGCGAGGTCGGCGGTGGAGAGGCCACCGCGTGCGTCTTCCACCTGGGTATCGGCGCTTTCCTGAAGGGGATACTTGCCGAGGATTTCGAGGATCTTGTCCAGCAGTATGGACGCCTGGACGGGTGTCTTTTTGTGGCCTTTCTCCAGGGCGTTCAGGTCGCGTTGAAGGCGGACGAAGGTGGCGCGCTTGATGGCTGCCTGAGCCGCGCGCAGGAGGAATTTCTCCTCCTCGCTGGCGAGCTTGGGATGGCTGATGAAGACGGCTAGGAAGCGCAGGGCTTTGGATTCGTTCGGCCCCATTTGATGATCTACCACCTGCCCCAGGTTGGCTTCCTGATAAAGCGAGTGCTTGAACTGCGCGATGGCGGCATTCACATGGTCATGATGCTGCTCAAGCAGCGGCACAGCCTTTTCCCCTGCCACGGCTTTGAAGATGCGGGCGGCCTCGACGAAGCTCAGCTCTTCCAGTTCACCCTGAGCATTGGTGTAAAAGAACGCATCGCGTCGATTGTTGCGGATGAAGGTGAGCGTGGAGCTGTCGCGATGGCGGTCCTTGCGCCCGACGCGGGCGCGGAGCGGGAGGTTGCGTATCTCGCGGAAGCGGTCGGGGTTGCTCGACTTGAAGGCGCGCAGCTCCATGAGGTAGGCCAGCGTCTCGTCGCGCTCCTCTTGAATCTCGGCAGCGTCGAACATGCCAAAGGTGTCCACCTCCTCGTCGGTGGAGTAAATCTGACTGTCCTCGCCGAGAGCGGAGTGGAAGGCCTGGAGCTTGACGATGGCTTTCTTTTTGAGGTCAATCCCCGCATCGACCTGGGCGGTGGGGAAGAAGTTGAAGATGTGGATGCGGTCCGCCGTGCTGCCAATGCGGTTGACTCGTCCAATGCGCTGCATGAGCCGGGTGGAGTTCCACGGCGTGTCATAGTTCACAATGACATTGGAACGATGGAGGTTCACACCTTCCGCCAGCACCTCGGTGGAGATGATGATCTGGAAGTCGTCGGCCTGCTCTTCAAGCGGGACGTTGGCGTCGAAGTTCGCCCGAACCTGGGGCATGCGATCTTTGCGCGTAGCGGAGTCGATGGTGAGGACACCCTTGAAGCCGTGCTCCTTGAGTTTATCGCGAATGTAGAGGGTGGTATCCTTTGACTCGGAGAAAACGACCAGACGCGGAGAGCCTGCCTTGAACTTCGCGGCATGATTGATCTTGGGAGAGAGCAGATCACCATGCAACTGGATGAGGAACTCATCAAACTTGGGGTCTCCCTTGACGGCCTTCCAGCCAGCGACCAGTTCGGTGAGCACTTCCAAGTCCTTCTTGAGCCCAGGAAGAAAGGCGGGATCGAAGTCCTCGGGGGTGCAGATTTCGAGAGTGATGTCATTCCCCTGGAGTTCCAGAATCTTGGCTTCCAGCTCGTCTTCGCGTTCCTCGACAATGTATTCGGAGACGTTGAGACTCGGGGCGATGAAGATTTTGCCCTTCTCGAACATGCTGACCATGGCCCAGGTGGCTTCCTTGAAGCGCATGAGGGACTGGGTGAAGGCGTGGAAGCTGCTGTCGAGCCGCTTTAAAAGCATCACTTTCATGATGCGGGCAAGCTGAGCGGAGACGCGGTCGGCGTTTAGAAACTTGATCTTCTTTTCGGGAACGAGATGGCCGATGGCACGGTAGCGATTGTAGCGCAGGCCATAATTAAGCCCTTCGAGCGTGCGGTCATACAGCGTCTCCATCGCGGGAGTGAGCTGATAGAGCAGCTTGTGCGGCGGCACGACCTTGGGAAACACGATGCCCTGGGCATCAAGGTCTTTGCTGTATAAGTCATGCTCCAGCAGGTCTGTGCGTGTGCGGCGGATGGTAATCTCCAGCACAACCTTCAGACGAATCTCTTCGTAAATGCGGCGGACTTCAGCGCGTGCCTGCTCCGGGCTGAGGTTATTGAGCGCGTTCTCGTAGTCCTTCTGTCGGCGTGCGAAAAAGTGCTGAAGATTGCTGGTTTCCAAGGTCGAGTCCTTGAGATCTTGGAACAGGCCAATGAGGTTGCGAATGTCCGTGGGGCGGTTGTTCAGCGGAGTGGCTGAGACAAGGATGACTTTTTTGCGGGCCAGCAAATTGTCCTTCAATCGACGGCGCGACGGGGTTTTGCAGATGCGCTGGAGTTCATCATAAGCTTCGGCAGTGTCATTGCGGAATTTATGCGCCTCATCGACGATGATCAGGTCGAAACGCTCGGGCTTTCGAATCTTGTGCAGGCTGCCGCTGCTGTGCAGTTCCACATAGTGCATGTCGAACTTGTCCAGCGTGCTCTGCCAGCCATCCAGCAAGGCTGGAGGTGCAATGACGAGGACGAGGGAGAGATGTCCAGGAAAGCCGTTGTGATAGAAGAACTTCTTCGCAATGAGCACGGCGATGATGGTTTTTCCCAAACCCACGACATCGGCGAGGAAGAACCCGTGATGCTTCTGGAGCATCAGGAAGCCCTGCTTTACCGCATCCATTTGATAAGCCAGACGCATGAAGCCATCGGGCATGTCGGTCTCGCTGTTGGGATCGTACTCAATGGCTGATCCGAAGAACTCGATGAGCAGTTTGATATAGAGATCGAAAGGGGAAAGATCCTCGCGCAGATGGCTGACGGCGGCGATGGCGGCTATGTCTTTGGGAAGCACATGCACGCTCTCTGCCCAGAGTTTTTCAAATTCAGCGGAGGCGAATGCAACATCAGCATGGTCGTGAGAGAGCACGTTGAACTCATAGTTGCTCGCCATCTCCTCCACGCCAAGGCCAGCAGCCGTGAGGTTGGAGGAGCCGGTGATGACGTGCCCTGGCTTATGTTCGCTGAAGCCTTCGGGGATGAAGAGATAGATCTTCGCATGAAGGCGCTTGGTGGGATGGGCGCGAATTTCTATTTTCTTCGCCGCGACGTCCTCGACGAACTGCTTGATGCCCTTCTCGACTTCCGGCTTGTAATCTGCCTGCTGGATGTCGTTGGCCAGGCCCTCGCGAAACTCCTTCATCACGCGGCCAGCATCAGCAAGGAAGAGCCGTCCTTTGCGATGATACTGCTCCATGATCTCATCCACATTGATGCCGACGAGCAGACGGATGACGGGAACTTTTTCCAGATGCGGGCGGAGGGTGAAATAACCTGAGGCACGCAGATAACCGACCAAAGCATCGAAGCGCGCAATGTCCTGATTGTGCTCGAACACGCCTGCGAACTTATTGAGCAGGGTGTTGTCGCCGTGATTGGTGAAGAAGCGAGTGGACATGGTAAGCGCATCGCCTGAAGCAGATCAGAAATTGGGCTGAGGGATTACTTCAAGTTGAGCCTGCTTCCTTTTCTGGGGACATTTCAGCCAAGGTTCAAGAAATGGTGATGACTTAGCGATAGCTTTCCATAAAAGCGAAGGATGCTTTGGAGAGCAAGATTTTCTGAGGAAATTAGCGGTAATGGCCGAGGCTGGGAGGGAGGTGAAGGGGCCGGGTGTCTTTGCCTATTTTCGCACAGGGGTGGGACATTGGCGGGGGGATGCTTGGCTTTTTGCCAGATTTTTTCGCGGATGGGGCTCCAGAGGCTGGAGTGGAGAAGTTGGGAGTGGAGGAGTTGGGGAGACTGGAAGGGGAAGGGTGGGGCGGTGCCTATCGAAAATGAGAGGGATAAATCCTGCTTGCCAAACGGGCGTTGGGCTTCCTTTCTTGATGGCCCTAGGGCTGTGCTAGGGGTTGCGGGGTTTTGACGGGGCGCTGAGGAGGAGGGTCACGACTCTAGAAATGATA
This sequence comes from Verrucomicrobiota bacterium, assembly GCA_031411235.1. Taxonomy (GTDB): domain Bacteria; phylum Verrucomicrobiota; class Verrucomicrobiia; order Verrucomicrobiales; family Verrucomicrobiaceae; genus JANOAR01. Next base: position 28,672 of record JANOAR010000302.1, read on the forward strand.
ACCCGACGTCTGGAAACAGTTTCCAGGGGGAAGGAAATGATTTCCATGGGGCTGGCGCGACGCGGCAGGGGGCTGGCGCGGCGCGGCAGGGGGCTGGCGCGACGCGGCAGGGGGCTGGCGCGGCGCGGCAGGGGGCTGGCGTGTCGCGGCAGGGGGCTGGCGTGACGCGGCAGGGGGCTGGCGGGGGGTGGCGGGGG
>JANOAR010000303.1:0-6650 GCA_031411235.1 Verrucomicrobiota bacterium
GCATGAAAGACAACGCCAAAGAAATCGACCAAGCCTGCGGTGCCCTCATCACCGACCTCAAACAGCGCGACATGCTGAAGGACACCCTCGTCATCTTCGGCAGCGAGTTTGGCCGCACCTGTTACAGCCAGGGCGTCATCAGCAAAGTCACCGGCACCTATGGCCGCGAGCACCATCGCGACTGCTTCACCTTCTGGATGGCCGGCGGCGGCATCAAGCCCGGCACGACCTACGGCGAAACCGACGAATTCGGCTACGGCATCACCCGCGACCCCGTGCATGTGAATGACTTCCACGCCACCCTGCTGCACCAGCTAGGCATTGATCACGAGCGCTTCACCTATCGCTTCCAAGGCCGCGACTATCGCCTCACCGACGTCGCCGGGAAAGTCGTGAAGGGCATCCTCGCTTAGCTCACACCACCGTTTCCACAGCCAGCAGCTTCAGCCCGTAGGGCACGAAGCGCTCGAAGTCCTTGATGTTCCGCGTCGCCACCCGCTCATCAGCCACCATCGCCGCCGCCGCGATCATACAATCCGCGTGCGATCCCCGCCGCCGCCCCGAGAGGTGAAACAACCGCGAAGCCTGCTCGGCCTCGCGCCACCCAAAGTCCGCCACTCGGCGCTCCAGCACCGCAAAAATCGCGTCCTTCTGCGCCTTCGAGTGCGGCCCATTGCAGAACTCCGACCAAGCAATCGCCGAGGCACCCAGCTCGCGCCCTTCCTTGATCCAGCCCCGCACCAAGGCCGCGTGCGGCGACCCCACAGTGACGAGGTCGATGAGCAGATTCGTATCCAGGTGGATCATACCTCCCACCAGTAGCGCTTGGCCTGGCGCTCGGCCTCCACAGCATCGCGGAATTCGTTACTCTCTTGCAAAGTCAGGCCACCGCCATTTTGCAACCAGTCGAGGGCTTCCAGGGGCTTGGGTGTTTTCTCTTCGTTGATGGCTTCCTCCTTGGCTTTTTTGATGGAGCGGCGCATGACCTCAGACTTCGAGACATCCCACAACTTGGCAAGATAATCGAGAGCCATGAGGGTTCCCTGGTCGAGGGCCATGCTGGTGCGGGTTAATGCATAACTCATGTGGTAATATGTTACCGCCATCCCCTCTTCTCAAGTATTTTTTCACTTTGGCCACAAACAGAGGTCAACAGACCGCCCCTGGTCGGCCCGGCCTCACCGTCTGCCGTTCAGGATCAGCTCATCCAGCTTGTTCACGATCTGCTGCAGCTCGCTCTGGGTTGGCGGATCGCTCACGGACAGGCCGAGCGTGCTCACTCCATTGGTATTGTTGCTCGTGCCCGCGATGGCCGCGCTCAGTTGCACATTGCTCACCTCCCCCGGTGGGCCTTGGATGCCCTGGGCTCCGTCGCCGCCATTGCCGCCCTGCCCGCCTTGTGCCCCGTCATTGCCGCGCGGGATGCCGAAGGTGAAGCGCACATTCGCCCCGTCGAAGGACGTCTGCACACTCGCGGGCTCCCCCGGATTCAGCGTCGTCACCCCATCCACCACGGCACTGGAGAACGGTGGGCCTTGGATGCCGGCGGGGCCTTGGGGTCCGGCGGGCAGGCTTTGAATCAGATCGAACAGGGATTGCAGTTGGTCGCGGATGAGTTGCGACACGAGCGGCGAGTTGTTGGCAGGTTGGGTGGGATCGAAGGGCATGGCTATGGAGAGGAGTTGGGGACAGAGCGGCTGGGAGAAGGGTGGTTGGCCGAACCCTCAGCGGTGGTTCATCGGCACTTTTGGGGGCGTGCGTTGCGGTGTGAAAGGTGGTGAATCGAAGCTCCTGGGGTGGCTCGTCGATGCCTCAGGGGTATCTCGCCGGAGCTATGGAGGTGGGTCGCCGTAGCTTCGGGGGTGGGTGCAGGCAGCTTCGAGGTGCCTCTGGGGAGGTTCAGAGCTGCCTGCGGGGATCCCTCGGGCACCGACCGACCACCCCTAGAGGTGGGGGGTGGGTACCTCGGAGCTGCCTGAGGGGGGCCGTTGAGGTGCCTGGGGGTACCCCAAGAGGTACCCCCTCATGCCTCGCCAGCCCAGTAACCCCTAGGAGCCGCTGCAAATGGAAGACATTTCCGATAGAGAAAGGGGTATTTACATCTGAACTCTGGGAGCCTGAGGCACTAGAAAAACCTCTGGCTCCGGCATTGGCGAGGACAAAGCGAACATTGAAAAATGGAAATTGGAGAATGAAATTGCAAAATAAAGCAGCTTCCCCCTCCCCCTCCCCTCACGGTGTCGGAGGCGTCGGCTCCGGCTCCTCCTCGGGATCACCGCTCACGCCGGGAAAGCGCTGCTTCAGGTCATCGTAGATGGCGTCCGCTCCCGGCACGTCGCGGCGGGCCGCCTGCTTCACCGTTTGGTAGAAGGAGATGTCCGCCATCCAGATTTCACTGCCCACCAGCAGCAGGGTGTCATCCACCATCTCACAGAGCTTGCGAGCCTCCCGCAGCACATCCGCCAGCGCGAGGCGCAGGGCGCGGTCCTTGGTCACCTCCGCCACCACGACGAAGGGCGGGATCAGGTTCGGCGCGGTAGCCATGTAGCTCGTACACTGTTCGTCGAAGCCCAGGGAGGCACTGCCCAACTTGGGAAGCTGGATGCGCTCGGTCTTGGTCAGGTTGATGAGGAAAGGCATGAGCGCCTTGAGTTCGGTGAACTTGGCCATGATCACTGCCTTGTTGGCAGCGGTGATTTCGGCAGAGACTCGATTGTCGTTGGGCATGGTGGTTGGAGGGCTGGGTGTTGGGTCGGGCACATCCCCGTCCCACAGCAAGGTCAGCGGTGAATCCCAAGAAAGGGAGACATCGGATGAGTCCCAGGTGAGCGGTTGTGCCATGGGAGCATAGAAGCGCAGCCCGCCCAGCGGCGACACGTAACCATAGTAGCATTTCGCAATGCCCACTCAGAGCCCAGCGCAAAGGCGCTCCGCTCTGCCCAGCAAGACAACCAGCCCCTCCTTAAACGCCCGGCACAGGCGGGCGATCAAGTCCAGCGTCGGCACCCGCTTGCGCTGTTCGACGAAGCCAATCATCTGCCGCGAAACCCCGGTGCGGCGGGCCAGTTCCGTCAGCGTGAGCCCCAGGCTCAGGCGCCTCTCTCGCACCACCACCGCAAACGCTCTGCACACCGGCTCCACCTCTTTGCAAAAGGAAGCCTGACCACCATTGAACCTTTTTGAGTTAGACATGACCCCCGCATCACAGCGATAACGCCCACCCTAGACAAGCAGGAAGTGCAGGGATTGGCAGGTTCATCTCCCCAGTCTCCAGGTCTCCCCCTCTCCAAGTCTCCTCCCTAACTCCTTGCCCTCCCCAGCATCCCCCGCTTTCATCCGCGCCCCATGCCTCCCGCTCTTCCTACGACCGAAGCCTTCATCGAACACTGGTCTAAGGCCGAGGCCAACGAGCGGGCAAACTCCCAGTCCTTCCTCATCGGCCTCACCCAGCTCCTCGGCGTGCCGCAGCCCTTGCACAGCCATGAGAGCGGCTACTCGTTCGAGTATCCGGTGAAGGTTCCCGGCTCCACCATCACTAACTTCCTCGACCTCTACCGCCGCGCCCACTTCGTCCTAGAGTCCAAGCAATTCACCGCACGCAAGGAAGAGCAGACCGCCCTGGAACTCGCCGCCACCCAGGCCGGAGCCGTGGCCAGCAAGCCCGCTAAATCCGGCCCCATTCGCGGCAGCGGCGCGTGGGATGACGCCATGCTGCGCGCCCGTGGCCAGGCCGAGCGCTATGTGCGCTCCCTGCCCAGCGGCGAGCCCAACCCGCCCTTCATCATTGTTTGCGACGTGGGCCATAGCTTCGAGGTCTATGCCGACTTCACCCAGAACGGCAAAGCCTACCTGCCGTTCCCCGACCCGCGCACCTTCCGCATCAAATTAAAAGACCTCGCCGATGAAACCATCCGCGAGCGCCTCCGCCTCATCTGGACGAACCCCGCCGCGCTCGACCCCGCCAAGGTCAGCGCCGAGGTCACTCGCGAAATCGCCAGCTACCTCGCCGAACTCGCCAAGTCCCTCGAAGCCGAAAAGCACGACCCCGAAGTCGTCGCTCAGTTCCTCACCCGCTGCCTGTTCTGCATGTTCGCCGAGGACGTAGGCCTGCTCCCCGACCGCGCCTTCACGGAGCTGCTCGCCTCCATCGAAGCCGACGGCACCGGCTTCGTCTCCATCGTCCGCACCCTGTTCCGTGAAATGAACACCGGCACCAAGGGCGACATCTCCGTCGTCCTGCGCAAAAAATTGCTGCGCTTCAATGGCGGCCTGTTTGCGGATGACACCGTGCTCCCTGTCAACGCCCTCCAGCTTGGCCTATTGAAACAAGCCGCCAAGACCAACTGGCGCAACGTCGAGCCCGCCATCTTCGGCACCCTGCTGGAGCGCGCCCTCGTCCCCAGCGAGCGCCACGCCCTCGGTGCCCACTTCACCCCGCGTGCTTATGTGGAGCGCCTCGTCCTACCCACCGTCATCGAGCCACTACGGCAGGAATGGGAAATCACCCGCGCCGTCGCCATGACCCTGCGCGTGCGAGCCGAGGCCAAGCGCGACATCGCCACTGCCAAGCACGCCAGTTCCAAAACCAAGCAAGCCAGCGGCGATACCCAAGGGGCCAAGCAAGACTTCAAGCTCGCCAACGACAGCCAAAAAGAAGCCGACGCCGACACCGCCAAAGCCCTCCGCGAGATCAACGCCTACCACACCAAGCTGTGCCACCTCCGCGTGCTCGACCCCGCCTGCGGCAGCGGCAATTTCCTCTACGTCGCCCTGGAGCACATGAAGCGCCTGGAGGGCGAAGTGCTGGACTTCGCCGCCCAGTTTGGCGAGCACTCCCTGCTCGACCTCGCCACCCACACCGTCGATCCGCATCAGTTTCTCGGCATCGAGATCAACCCCCGCGCCGCCAGCATCACCGAGCTAGTGCTGTGGATCGGCTACCTGCAATGGCACTTCCGCACCCGAGGCCAGACCCTGCCCGACGAGCCCGTGCTGAAGAGCTTCAAAAACATCGAGTGCCGCGACGCCGTGCTCGCCTACGACGGCGAGCCCCAGCCCGCCCGCGATGAAGCCGGGAACCTCATCACCCTCTGGGATCGCCGCAGTACCAAGACCGACCTTGTGACCAACCGCGACGTGCCCGATGAATCGCAGCGCGTCCCGTTGCTCACGTATGTCAACCCACGCCCCGCGACCTGGCCCAGCGCCGATTACATCGTCGGTAACCCGCCGTTCCTCGGCAATAAGCGGATGCGCGAGGACTTCGGCGACGGCTATGCCGAAACCCTCCGCGCCGCCTATCCCGAAGTCCCCGAGTCCGCCGACTTCGTGCTCTACTGGTGGCACAAAGCCGCCGAACTCGTGCGCACGGGCCAGGCCAAAGCCTTCGGCCTCATCACCACCAACAGCCTGCGGCAGAACTTCAACCGCCGCGTCGTGCAGCGCCATCTGGAGGGGAGCATACGCGTCCCGCGTGTCGTAGCTGGCGTCTCGCCGGCTACATCCCCCAGCAAGGCCAGCACCCCAGCGGCAGCGAGCGGCCCTGCGGCATCTCGGCGAGACGCCGAGAAGGACACGCCAGAGGCGTATGCTCCCCTGTCCATCATCTTCGCCATCCCCGATCACCCCTGGGTGGACACCGCCGAAGGAGCCGCCGTGCGCATCGCCATGACCGTCGGCAGTGCCGGTGAACATAACGGATTGCTCTTCAATGTAACAAAGGAAGACGCCCAGGCTGATGGTTCGAGCCAGGTTTCATTCGCTGAGTTCAGTGGACGCATCACGGCAAATCTGCGGACAGGGGCCGACTTGGATAGCATGGTTCCTCTGGCGGCAAATGAGCGGCTATCGTCTCGTGGTGTCATCCCGCACGGCGATGGTTTTATCATTTCGTTGGAACACGCCCAGCATCTTGGCTTTGGGCGAGATGAATCTCTGTATGCGATCATCAAACATTACCGCAATGGCAAAGACATCTCTGATGCCCCTCGCGGAGTAATGGTAATTGATTTAGCCGGGCTGAAGGAAGCCGAGGTCCGCCAAAGCTACCCGACTGTGTATCAACATCTGCTCACCACCGTGAAGCCTGAGCGAGATCAAAACCGCGATCCATCTCGACGGAAGAATTGGTGGCTTTTTGCCCGAAGCAACGAACAACTCCGCCAATCACTGGCAGGATTGCCTCGTTACATCGTGACCGTTCAAACGGCGAAGCACCGCTTCTTCACATTTTTGGAAAGCACGATCATGCCTGATGACAAGTTGATTGCGATTGGGCTGATGGATGAATTCTTCCTTGGGGTGTTGAGCAGTCGAATTCATGTCATCTATTCGCTCGCTTCAGGCAGCAGGCTCGGGGTGGGCAATGATCCAGTTTATGACAAGACGCGCTGCTTCGATCCCTTCCCTTTCCCCGATTGCACGGAGAAGCAGAAAGAAAAAATCCGCACCCTCGCCGAGGAACTCGACGCCCACCGCAAACGCGCGCAGGCCCAGCACAGCCTTGGCCTCACCGACATCTACAACGTCCTCGAAAAACTCCGCGCCGGCACCGCCCTCACCGCGAAAGACGAGGGCGGCGTCGTGGAGGGCCTTGTCTTTCGCGTTGAGGGCGGTGCCGGCGCGGACTTTTTCGAGGACGTTGTAGATGT
>JANOAR010000304.1:0-24722 GCA_031411235.1 Verrucomicrobiota bacterium
CGCTGGCCCTGGCTGCCGAGGGCGCCACCGTGGGCGTGCTAGACGCCGACATCTACGGCCCCAGCCAGCCGATGATGCTGGGCATCAGCGGCCGGCCCGAGAGCATCGACGGCCAGAGCATGGAGCCGATGAGCGGCCACGGCCTGCAGGTGGCCAAGAGCGCGGCAAGAGGCTTCCGCTCCTTCGCCAACTATCGAGTGCGTATCCTCTTCCACTGCGGCAAACTCGATCTCAAACCCTCAATCGCCCATTAAAACCCGCGTAGAACCGTTTGATTGCACTTTACGCATTGTTCTCGTTGGATACTATCGAAGGCACATATAGGAAGGTGCTTCCGGCCTTCAGTGAGCGACAATTCAAATGGCTTCTTTATATCCTTATCGGCATCAATCTACCCATTCTCTTAGCATTTCTAGGGTCAATTGGTTCAAAGGATTAGTGAGGCAAAGTGTCTGGCACTTTATAGGCACCTCAATCTCGGCAGGATGAACCAGAGATTGAAGCGCAGGACTGAGCGAGAATGATGGTGCCATGACATTGCAAATCCCAGACAGCATCGCAGCCCAAGCAGGCTGCTCCACGTCCGAACTCATTTTGGGCATGGTGGTCGGGCTATTTTACCAAGGTCGATTGAGCCTGGGGCAGGCAGGAGCGACGCTCGGCTTATCAAAGCTGGATTTCATGGAGCAACTCAGCGCGCACGACCTGCCCATGCCCTACAGCGAAGAGGACGCTGCAAGTGATTTGCGAGCCGTTGACCGCTTGTGGAAAAAGGATGCCCACCAAGTTCGCTCATGATCGCTGTCAGGGACAAGTTGTCCGTCCCGTGATTGTCCCTTTGTGCGATTTTTCGACCTGACCGAGACATTGATCGAGCTGCGGAAGTAGGGAGTTGAAAGGCAGGACTTCGGCCGTTAAACTCGGCCCTATGAGCGCATTCACAGCCACTCTTGAGAGTGAAGACGATATTCCCGCAATCGTAGCGGACTTGCTGCGTCGGTTTCCCAAGGGGGCGCGAGTGAAATTGGCTCTATCTGAGGTGCCGCCTGCTACACCAGTGCCGAGTCTGGCCGAGTATCGACAAATGATTTCCGCCGCCCGTGAGAAGGCTCCGCGCAGTCCGTGGAAGACGACGGAGGCGACTATGTCGGCGTTACGGGAAGGAGAGCAAGACTGAGATGGCCTGGGTCGTCGATACCTCGGTGGTGGTAGATTTGGTGACGGGTGATCCGCTGTTTGAGCCTGCGTCCACCGCCTGTCTGCAAGCGCATTTGGGCGACGGGCTGGTCATCAGTCCCGTGACCTTCGTGGAACTCGGCCCGTCCTTTTCAGGGGATGATGTGGCAGCGGAGGCATTTCTCAAGGCATCACACATCGGGACGACTGAATTCTGGAGCCCTACGGATACGCTGTTGGCGCATCGCCTATGGTACCAGTTTCAATTGAGACGGAGGCAACTCCAGATAGCGAAACGCCCCGTAGCAGATGTGTTGATCGCGGCCTTTGCCGAGCGATTTCAAGGCATCATCACGCGCAACTCTTCCGACTTTCGCAACATTCTGCCGACGCTGCTTTTGATTGAGCCGTAACGGGAATCATGAGCACTTTGAGCATTTCCATTCCTGACTCTATTCGCCAGCGCGTTGAAAGGGACAATTTGTCCGTCCCTTTGTGTGGTGACAACATTAACCAACGAGGAGCAGGCGCGGGCGCTACCTTCTTGCAAAGCACTGCCAGTTCTGCCAAGCTTTCCTCCATGAACATCACCATCACCATGGGCAAAGCTGGGCGCTTCGTGTTGCCCAAGGCACTGCGCGACAGCCTGGGCATTCGGGAAGGATCGCGGCTGCGCATCGAAGCCGCTGGCGGCAGGTTCGAAGCCGTGCCCGACCGTGATGACACGCGCATCGAAATGCAGGCCGGCTTCCCGGTTATCCTGGGTGGCCCGCCACGCAAAAAGGGCGACATCGTGCGAGCCATCAAAGCCACTCGCAATGAACAGGATGACAAGATTGCATCGCGGAGGCGCAAGTGATGCACGCGCTTGATGCTTCCGTAATCGTCGCTGCGCTGGATGGCCAAGATCCTGATCACGCGGCTAGCCGCCAACTACTGCTCTCGGCGCGGTTCTCCATTCATCCTCATGCCCTCTCCGAGACCTTCTCCACACTCACAGGTGGCAGGCTAGCGATACGCATCCCCGCCGCCGATGCGGCCTCCATCCTGCGTGAAAATGTAGCTCCACGACTTGCAATCATTGAATTGTCGGCGGGCGACCTGCTCGGCACCTACGACGACTCGACCCGTCGAGGCATTCGCGGTGGAGCCATTTACGACTATCTACATTTGGCGTCAGCAAGGAAGGCCGGAGCGCCCAAGCTCTACTCGCTGAACACTAGCGACTTCCTGGCCTTTCACCGTCCAGGCGATCCCGAGATTGCGCATCCCTGAAGGAAACCGGTGCAAGATCGGCCACGGGTTGCATAGATGCGGGCCATCACGCTTCGTTGTTGGCTTGGATTGCTTGGGCGATCTCGGCTCCGTTTGCCTCGACGCAGTACCACGCGGCGGCCAGATCACGCTGGGTCTATGCTCTGAACGGGTTGAGCACGTCGATGAGTGGGAAATCAGTTTCGTTCCTCGTGACCACTTTCAATCCCCAGACTCTTGCGGTGGCTGCGATCTGGCTGTCGAGAAGTGGCGGCTCGCTTCCGACTTGCCGCGCCTCCTGGCAGTACCGCGCCCACGCCCAGGCACAGGCTTCATCGAAGACCAGGATTTGATCCGAGTAATCTTCCTGGAGAAAGTCGAGTTTTCGACTCAGCGCTGCTTTCTTCTTCCCTTCGGGGAGCGCTTCAATGCCATCGGCCAGCTCTGCAATGGTCATGACGCTGAGAGCACAATCCTCGTCGTGATGTTCGATCCACTCCTCGACATTAGGATCAGGTGTGGCCTTCATCATCTCGGAGATCACGTTGGTATCCAGGAGGTATCTCACAGTTCGATGGGCTTGGGGATGGGTTCGCGCCGACGCTTGATTTCCAACCCCTCCAGGCCGCGAAGATGCTCCACGAGCGACATCTGATGCTTCCTCTTCGGTCGAAGGGTGATGACTCCTGTGGTCGAGATCATGACGTGGTAATCCTGGCCCGGTGCCAATTGACCCGCTTCATCAGCCTCAGGCACGAGGATGATGTGACGTTGATCGGTGAGGGTGGCTGTCATGCGGCGAGGATAACTTCAGGCTCTGAGGGGTCAAGGCGGGCGTGGGTGAATCCTCGGGGCAAGTTGTCCGTCCCTTTGTGGGCAGGGAGTCATGATGATGCAGGGCAAATTCCCACGCCTCGCCGCCAACGATGGCCAGGGACAGATGAAGGAAGCGCTGGCGTTGTTGCGGTCGTTTTAATCGACGATTCCTCATTGTCCCACGAGCTGCGGCCATGTTATAACCGCTCACATGGCAACCAATCAGAGCGCACCTTTCCGACGCATTTTCGACGACATCGGCACCGTTGATGCCGTCGGCATTGAGGAACGTGTGGCGAAGTTCACTACGCGCAGCATCAAGAAGACCTCCAAGCTCTTCGGCCTGCGGCTCGCCCTGAGCATGGTCGATCTCACCACGCTGGAGGGCAAGGACACGCCCGGCAAGGTCGCCTCGCTCTGCCAGAAGGCGCTCGCACCGCATGAGGGCGATGTCCCGCAAGTCGCCGCAGTGTGTGTCTATCCCGCGATGGTGAAGCACGCCGCCAAGCACGTAAAAGGCACGGCAGTCAGGATTGCCTCCGTCGCCACCGCCTTCCCCTCCGGCCAGGCTCCGCTCAAAACTCGTCTCGCCGAAGTCCGAGCCGCCGTGGCCGATGGCGCTGACGAGATCGACATGGTCATCAATCGCGGGGCCTTCCTCGCCGGCGAGTTCGCGCGGGTGCAGGACGAGATCGCGCAAGTCGTCGAGGCCTGCGGCACCGCCACGCTCAAGGTCATTCTCGAAGTCAGCGAACTGGAAACGTATGACAACATCCGCGCCGCCAGCTTCCTCGCCATGCGTGTGATCCGCGCGAATGACTTCATCAAGACCAGCACCGGTAAGACCTCGTCCAACGCCACGCTGGGCAACAACCAGGTCATGTTGGAAGCCATCCGCGACCACTTCCTCGATACTGGCATCCCCATCGCCATGAAGCCCGCCGGGGGCATCCGCACGGCCAAGCAGGCGCTGCACTTCCTCGTCGCCGTGAAGGAAACCCTTGGCGACGACTGGCTCACCAACCGCCGCTACCGCTTCGGTGCCTCGGCTTTGTTAAACGACTTAGTGCGGCAACTGGAGAAGGAACGCACGGGGGCTTATCAAGCGCCGTATTACTTCAGCGATGCGGCGGAGAGTTATTGAAGGCGAAGCGTGAGGGGCGGCGAGAGGTTAGGTGGGGAGCGACCACAGATGAACACGAATGATCACGAATTATGAAGAAGTCCATATTTGAATGAAACACCTCTCATCTCATTATCTGGCCATAGTGCCTTTCCCATTTGTGATCATTCGTGTTCATCCGTGGTTGCTCCCCATCTAACCACCCGCACTCACGACGCCCTTGCTTGTCTCGAAGCCTCTGTAGGAGCGACCACGGATGAACACGAATGATCACGAATCATGAAACTATCCATTTTTAAATGAAAACTCACTCGCAGATAATGGACGAAGCTGGCTTTGACCAAGCTCGAATTGAGAGTTGGCGTGATTCAAGACTGCTTTTTGGCCAGCTAACTTATGACGTAGTGGGCGCAGCTTTTGAGGTGATGCGTGTGCTTGGCCCCGGCTTGATTGAAAAGCCGTATGAAAACTCGCTCGTGGTCGAAATGAAGCTGCGCAAGCTAAAGGTCGATCAACAGCGTTGTTTCGCCCTCGATTACAAAGGAGTTAAAGTAGGTGACTACATTCCTGATCTCATCGTCGGGGATGCCGTTATTGTAGATACCAAAGTCATCGAACACATCGGTGATTATGAAATTGCCCAGATGCTCAACTACCTGCGCATCACGGGACTTCGAGTGGGCCTCATCATAAACTTCAAACGATCCAAAGTAGAATTTGAGCGCCTGATTCTCTGAACATCAGGTATTCCCCATTGGTGACCATTCGTGTTCATCCGTGGTTGCTCCCCGCCTAACCTCCCGCCTCACCTTCGCCAAATAAGCCATGCCAACCAAGTCCCCCAAAGCCAAGCCCACCCGCGAACTCATCTTCGGCGACTTGTGGGAATTCGACCCAGCGCCGGAGACCGCTGAGCCAAAGCTCAGGAAGCGCTACGACCTCTTCATCAACGGCCAGTTCGTGGCGGCCAAGAGCGGTAAGACTTTCCCCAGCATCAACCCAGCGAACGAGCAGAAGCTCACCGACATCGCCGAGGCCAGTGCCGCAGATGTTGATGCTGCGTTTCAAGCGGCTGACAAAGCTTACCGCACCGTCTGGAGCAAGCTTCCGGGCCGTGAGCGGGGCAAGTATCTGTATCGCATCGCGCGCCTGTTGCAGGACCGTGCGCGCGAGTTCGCGGTGGCCGAGACGCTGGATGGCGGCAAGCCGATCAAGGAGTCGCGCGACTTCGATGTGCCCATGACCGCCGCGCATTTCTTCTATCACGCGGGTTGGGCGGACAAGCTGGAGTATGTAGCCCCAGGCCGCAGCGTGCAGCCGCTGGGCGTGGTGGGACAGGTCATCCCGTGGAACTTCCCCTTGCTCATGCTCGCGTGGAAAATCGCGCCTGCCATCGCGATGGGAAACACCGTGGTCATCAAGCCCGCCGAGACCACCAGCATCACCGCCTTGAAGCTCGCCGAGATCTTCCAGGAAGCCGGACTGCCGCCCGGCGTGGTCAACATCGTCACTGGCGCGGGCGATGTCGGTGCTGCCGTGATGACGCATCCTTTGGCTGCCAAAGTCGCCTTCACCGGCAGCACGGAGGTGGGCAAGATCATCATGCGTTCGCTCGCGGGCACGGACAAGAAGATGACTCTCGAACTCGGTGGCAAGGCCGCCAACATCATCTTCGATGACGCGCCGCTGGATCAGGCCGTGGAAGGGATCGTCAACGGCATCTTCTTCAACCAAGGCCACGTCTGCTGCGCAGGCTCGCGGCTGCTCGTTCAGGAGAGCATCGCCGACACCGTGCTGGCCAAGCTCAAGCGTCGCGTGCAGACACTGCGCGTGGGCGATCCGATGGACAAGAACACCGACCTCGGCGCGATCAACAGCAAGGAGCAGCTCACCCGCATCACCGAGCTGGTGAACGCTGGCGTGCAGGAAGGTGCCACGATGTTCCAGCCCGAGTGCAAGCTGCCGACCAAAGGCTTCTACTTCCGCCCCACCCTCTTCAGCGGCGTCAGCATGAGCCATCGCGTCGCGAGGGAAGAGATCTTCGGCCCCGTGCTCAGCATCCTCACCTTCCGCACGGTGGATGAAGCCATCGAGAAAGCCAACAACACCGCCTACGGCCTCAGCGCTGGTGTGTGGACTGATAAAGGCTCGCGCATTCTGAAGATGAGCACCGAGCTGAAAGCCGGCGTGGTCTGGGCCAACACGTATAACAAGTTCGATCCCACCTCGCCCTTTGGAGGTTACAAGGAGAGTGGCTTTGGCCGCGAGGGTGGTCGTCAGGGTCTGCTGGATTACTGTAAGCTTATCTAACTCTTGCACTATGCCTCAACTCATGAAGCGCCTCATCGCCACCCTCCTCCTCCTCATCAACGCCATCGCTCACGCGAAGCAGCCCAACGTCCTCTTCATCCTCTGCGATGACCTCCGCCCCCAAGGCCTCGGTTGTTACGGCAGCGAGCACGTCAAGACGCCGAACATCGACGCCCTCGCCAAGGAAGGCGTGCGCTTCGTCAACGGCTTCTGCACCACCTCGCTGTGCTCGCCCAGCCGCGCCTCCATCCTCAGCGGTGTGTATGCGCACAAGCATGGCGTGACCAACAATTTCACCGAATATCCCGAGTCCATGCAGAGCTTCCCCGGCATGTTGCAGCAGGCGGGTTATGCCACGGCTTACATCGGCAAGTATCACATGGGCGAGGACAACGACGAGCCGCGCAAGGGCTTCGACTGGTTCGTCACGCACAAGGGCCAGGGCAAATACTTCGACACGGAATGGGCCTTCAACGGCACCAAGCGCGAGGTCATCAAAGGCTACTACACCACCGTCGTCACCGACCTCACGCTTGACTGGCTGAAGCGCGATCACGGTGGCAAACCTTGGTGCATGTTCCTCGGCCACAAGGCCCCGCATAGCTTCTACACACCTGAGCCCAAGTATGAGCACAGCTTTGACAGCGTGCGCGTGCCGTATCCCGACACCGCCTTCCATCTGGATGATAAACCCGCATGGATCACCGACCGCCTCCGCACCTGGCACGGCATCTACGGCCCGCTGTTTGAGTGGCGGAAGGTCTTCCCCAACGACAAACCCGAGGCTGTGAAGGACTTCGAGAACATGGTCCACGGCTACTGGGGCACGATCCTCAGTGTCGATGACAGCGTCGCCCGCCTGCGCTCCTGGCTAGAGGAAACCCAGCAACTCGACAATACCATCATCGTCTTCATGGGTGACAACGGCTTGCTCGAAGGCGAGCAGGGCATGGTCGATAAACGCACCGCCCACGAGCCCTGCCTGCGCATCCCCATCGTCGTCCGCTACCCAGCGCTGACCAAGCAAGCCAAGGCCATCAAGCAGCAAGTCCTCACCGAAGACATGGCCCCCAGTTTGCTCGAACTCTGTGGTGCCAAAGCGCTACCCGACATCGACGGACGAAGCTGGGTGAAGCTCGTGCAGCAAGGCGACGACGGCTGGCGCAAGAGTTGGCTCTACCATTACAACTACGAAAAGCAGTTCCCCTACACCCCCAACGTCCGCGCTGTGCGCACCGACGATTGGAAATACATCCACTACCCCCACGGCGACGGTAGCCCGGACAAGCACTTGGCAGAACTCTACGACCTGAAGAACGATCCCGGCGAAACCAAGAACCTGATCAAAGCTCCCGCCCATGCCGCGAAGGTCGAAGAGATGAAAGCCGAGCTGGTGAAGGTGCTGGCAGGCGTGGGCTTGAACGCCACGAACGACAAGATGCCGCTCGACGATGGCATCAAGCAAGGGCTGCCGGATCAGAAGATTCGGTAAACCCGAACGCCGCGATTCAGCGGTGGCTAGCTTTGCCAAGGCTTGAGTCTCGGGCGGTTTGGCGACGGCGGGAATGTATTGGAAAATACCGAGCCTGCCGTCGCCGAACCGCATCTGGCCATGGGTTGGTGAAGATAGCCACCGATCAATCGCGGCGTTCGAGGTAAAGCAATTTGAATTGCTCCAGATGCCTGCTCAACTCATCCCGCATCTCGCTGCTGCTGATGGACACGGCGCAGGCCTCTGGTGAGTCGTGTGTGTTTCAGACTCACCCGAGTAGATCGCCGTGGCAGCGCTCGGCGATGACGCGGCTGCGCTGGCGGATTTCATCGGGGTTGCTGAGGCTCATGACTTCATCGGCAAGTAGCAAGCACTCGGCTTCATTGAGCTGGCGAATGGCTTGCTTCAGGCGCGGCACCTGTCCGCAGGAGACGCTCAACTCATCGAGCCCGAGGCCTACGAGCAGCGGCGTCAGAGCGATGTCGCCCGCCATCTCGCCGCACATACAGACACGCACACCTGCTTTTTTACCTGCCTCCACGACGGTGCGGATGAGGCGCAGCACACCGGGGTGCGTGCTCTGGTAGAGGTCGGCGACACGCTCGTTGAGCCGATCGACCGCGAGGCTGTACTGGATGAGGTCATTGGTGCCGAGGCTCAAGAAATCGACCTCCGGCGCGATGAGGTCTGCGATGACGGCGGCGCTGGGAATCTCGATCATCGCACCGACTTCGATCTTCTCTGGCAGCACGAGGCCTTCGGCTTCCAACTCGGCGCGGCATTCGGCGAGTACGGCCTTGGCATCGACCACCTCGCTCACGCTGGCGACCATGGGGAACATGATGCCGATGGGGCCGTGGCATGACGCACGCAGGAGTGCTCGGAGCTGGCGCTTGAAAAATTCGGGCCTTCCTAGCGACACTCGAATGCCACGCCAGCCGAGGAAAGGATTGGGCTCGGGCTCGGCAGCGAGCCGAGGGTCGAGCTTGTCGCCACCCAGGTCGAGCGTGCGGAAGATGACCAGCCGTGGAGCCAGTTCACACACCACTTTTACATACAGCTCGGTGAGTGTGGTCTCGCTTGCGTCGGGGTCTTCGAGATAGACGAACTCGGTGCGGAATAAGCCCACCTCCTCGGCTCCACTGGCGCTGATGTATTCCAACTCGTCGATGAATTCGCCATTCGCACCGATGCGAATGGTGCGGCCATCAAGTGTGGTCGCAGGCAGTTGGGCGCAGGCTTGGAGTAGGTCGTCCTGGGCATCGGTCTTGGCTTCGACTTGCTTGTAGCGGGCGATGGTCTCTTCACTCGGATGCTGTATCAGCAGGCCTTCCGAGCCGTCGAGCAGCACTGTCTCGCCTGAGTAAACCTCATCACACAGCCCATGCAATCGCACCACGGCGGGCAGGCCCAGTGAGCGGGCGATGATCGCCGCGTGGGAGTTGGTGCTGCCCGTTTCGATGGCGAAGCCGACGACCTTACTGCGGTCGAGCTGCACGGTGTCGGAGGGCGTGAGGTCGTGGGCGACGATGATGACGGGCTGGTCGAAGTGCAGCTCGGCACGCTGCTCGCCCCGCAGATGGCGCATGACGCGCTGGGTGACATCTTTGATGTCGATGAAGCGCTCGCGCAAATACGGATCATCCACCCCGCGCAGTGCCTCCATGTGGCGGCGCATGAGTTTATAGTACACGGCATCGGCACCTTGGCGCTTATTGCGCACGGTCTTGCGCACATGATCGAGCACGCTCACGTCTTCCAAAATCATGAGATGGGTCTCAAAAATTTCGCTCTGACTTCCGTTGTCGGCAGCCTCTAGCGTGCGCTGCAAGGCACGGATCTCCTTCTTGGTGGCGGCGAGCGCATCATCCAAGTGAGCGAGTTCCCACTCGACTTCCTCTTCCTGAATGGTGACGACCGCAGGTTCATCGAAGTCATCCTTCAAGACATGGACGACGGCGGTAGCGACACCGTGGGAGACAGGCGTGCCACGCCAGATGCGATCTTGGGTTGCGGGAGGAGGCGGTTGCATGGAGGAGGCTGCATTCTTCCCGTGGGATGGGCAGTGCGTCAATGCAGAGCATCGGTGGGAATCCAAATGACGAATGGCGAATGACGCCCGTTAGAGTTTCTTCATCCGTCATTCTGATTTGCTCCTCCCTCATGCTCCTCCCTCGTTTCTCCAGCCTTTCCACTCGCTTTGGCATTACCTTCCTGGCCTATGTGCTGGTGGGCAGTGCCTTATTATTGGGCTGGTTGTGGCAGCGCGAGCAGCGCCAGTCCGCCGCCGTCTTTGCGACCTTGGCTAGCGCTGATGCGGACTTCATTCGCGAGATGCGGCTGCCGCGCAGCGCTCGGCTGGCGGAAGATGTGGGCAGGTTGCTGAAGATGCAGGTTTATTTCCGTGACCAAGCCCGCAGCCTTATCCCCGTGCCTGCTGAGGCACTTTTGGTGCCGCTGGCCGACTTGCCCGTTTCCAGGCCTCCCTTTCGAGTCAACGACAACGAGGAGGCCATCGCCTTGCGGTTGGATGCGCTGCACGATGTAGTCTTCGTGCGCGACACGCCGTCCAGCATTTCTTCGCTGCAACAGCCGGAGAACTGGGCTGCGCTGGGAGCCTTCGCGCTGCTCTCGCTGGGGCTCGCTCTCGGGCTCTCTCGCACCGTTGTGCGGCCCATTCAGGCGCTCACGCAACGGCTTCCTGGCTTCTTCGATGCGGCTGCTACGCTACCTGCCAACCATGCCTCGAACCCACTGCCCGAGTCGCTGCGTCACGATGAAATCGGCCAGCTTGCGTGTGCCCTTGGCGATGCTCGCAGCCAGCTCGCCAGGGAGCGCGAACGCCGAGCCAACAGCGAGCGACTTGCCCTGCTGAGCCGTATGGCGACGGGGCTCGCGCATGAGATAAAAAACCCTGTCGCTGGCATCACAATGCATGCGCAACTGCTCGCCAGTAGCCCACTAGACGCCCATGCTGCCGAGGGCTTGCAGCACATACTGGCGAGTGCAAGCGAAGTGGATGGACTGGTGAACCAATGGCTCTTCCTGGCTCGCCCATCGCCACCTGCGATGACCACGCTGGATCTGCGAGAGGTGCTCCAGCAAACACTGAACGCCCTAACCTCACAGGCCCAGCATGCGCAGGTAGAACTCGTCGCTGAGCTGCCTGAGGAGGTCTTGCTTTGGATCAAAGGCGACCGTGCTCGCCTCGGCCAAGTGCTGCGCAACCTCATCCTGAATGCCGTGCAAGCGATGAGCCGCAGCGGCGGCACATTACGCATTGGGGCTGCGATGGCGGGGGACGCTCGCGCTCCTCTCCTGCGCCTCAGCTTTTTCGACTCTGGTCCCGGCTTCACGCCCGACGCGCTGGCCCATGCCCAGGATCTCTTTTTTAGCGAGCGCGAGGGTGGCATGGGCGTGGGGCTCAGCGTCGCCACCGAGATCATTGCGGCACACGATGGCACGCTGCATCTGGCTAACACTGAGCCTCACGGCGCTTGCGTCACGCTGCTTCTGCCGCAGGCACCTTCGCCGTAAAGATAAGCCCTCGCCGCTGAGTATTTCCCAAGCCGCATTCATCCTTTATTATCTCCATGCCCCAGCCACTCATCTTCGACTGCCATTTGGATCTCAGCCTCAATGGCTTGGAGTACAACCGCGATTTGCGCCTTCCCGTGCATGAAATACGTCGCCGCGAGGTCGGTATGACCGATCTGAAAGGACGAGCTGCGGGCACCACGGCCTTTCCAGAGATGCGCCTGGCACGGCTAGGCATCTGTGTCGCGACCCAGCTCGCGGGTTGCATGAAAGGGCCGCGCCCCATCGCGGGCTGGATGTCGCCAGAGCAGGCGTGGGCGCAGACGCAGGGCCAGCTCGCATGGTATCGAGCGCTCGAAGATGACGGCCAGATGCGGCAGATTTTTAATCGTCGAGATTTGGCAGCCGCCATCGCGCTATGGACGAATGGCGAGCCTGATGACCACAAGCCGATCTGCTATGTGCTGAGCCTCGAAGGAGCAGACAGCATCCGCACCATCGGCCACCTGGAGCGAGCCTGGCGGCAAGGTCTGCGGGCGATGGGGCCAGCGCATTACGGCGTCTGTCGCTACGCCCTGGGGCATGATCAAGTCGGCGGGCTCAGCGCTGTGGGCCATGAGCTGGTGCGCGAGATGGATCGCTTGGGCATGATCCTCGATGTCACGCATCTATCGGATGGCTGCTTCTGGGATGCGCTGAAGATTTTCAACGGCCCGGTATGGGCGAGCCACAGCAACTGCCGTGCGCTGGTGCCAGATCCCCGGCAGTTCGCGGATGAGCAGTTGCGGGCCATCATTGAGCGTGGCGGCGTCATCGGTGCGGCTCTCGACGCGTGGATGATGATCCCTGGCTGGGTGCGTGGCCAGACGACACCGCAGTCCAGCGGGCTACAACTGGAGGTCATCTGCGACCACATCGACCACGTCTGCCAGCTCGCGGGCAATGCCTTGCACTGCGGCATCGGCACCGACCTCGATGGCGGCTACGGCATCGAGCAAGTGCCGCAAGACCTCGACACCATTGCTGACCTCGCCCGCATCCCCGCCATGCTGGAGAGCCGTGGGTATAGCCGCGAGGATGTGAACCATATCATGCACGGCAACTATTTGCGGCTATTGGGGAAGGCACTGCCGGAGTAAATTATGAATGATGAGTGATGAATGATGAATCATTAGAGAGTAGCAAGACAAGCATCATCCCAACCGCCTCATCCGCGCCTGGCATTCATCACTCATCATTCATCACTCATCATTTTCGCAATGCCCACCGACTGGAACCACTGGCAACCGACGTGCCGAGCTACCTTGATGTTTATCGTCGATGAAGCCGAGCGCCGTGTGCTGCTCATTCGCAAAAAGCGCGGACTCGGTGCGGGCAAGATCAATGGCCCCGGTGGCAAGCAAGATCCTGGCGAGACCGAGCTGGAATGTGCCGTGCGAGAGACGCAGGAGGAGCTAGGCGTGACAGCGCTGGATGCGGTGAAACACGGCGAACTGTGGTTTCAGTTCACCGATGGGCTGGCGATGGATGTCGGTGTGTACCGCGCCACTCGCTGGGAGGGCGAAGCCATCGAGACGCCTGAAGCCCTGCCCCTATGGACCTCGCTCGATGCGCTGCCCCTGCATGAAATGTGGGCCGATGACCACTTTTGGCTGCGCGAAGTCGTCGTCGAGAAGAAGCATGTCCGAGGCCGCTTCGACTTCGACGGCGAGACGATGACCAGCAACGAAGTCCTCTGGCTTTGAGCCCTGATGGGCTCAAACTTTGCGAGCCTCTTCAGGAACGTAGGAGTGGGAAAGCGGGATGCTCTACGCAGAGACTTTCATCTCCGCTGTGCCGATGGGATTAGTCTTGCTGGGCGATGTGACGCCCTCGCGATGTGTTGGCGTGGGGCGACCGGGGCGGAAGTGTTCCTCGTGATCCAGCACTGCCTTTACCAGCGGGAAGGCGGTAGTGAGGTGCTCCAGTGCTTCGCGTGCTGCCGCCACCAGGGCCTCGGGCGAGGCCTCGGCGCGGAGGTTGAGGATGAGCTGGCCACCGCTGGTGGGCTCGTCGAGTTCCATACCCAACTCGGGCACGTAGTCGGTGCGTACGAGATTAATACTGGCGATTTCGCCACCGATGCCATCGTCGGGGCTGAAGGTCATTTTCAAATGAGCGATCTCATTCTCGGTGTTGCGCAGGCGCGTTTGGATGTCGGTGGCGAGAGCACGCAGGTAGTTGTTGGCGTCGAATTCCAGGCCCGAGGTCAGCGTGATGGTGGCATTCAGCCAGCCGAGCAATGCCTCGCCATCGGCATACACATCGTAGTCCATCGCCATGACGGCACGCTGGGCTTGTTCGCCACTGAGCAGGTGCTCAAACCAAGGCTCCAGGCCGGATTGTTGCCGGGTAGAGACGGCGAGGATGCGGGCGTTGGGGAAGCTGGCGGCGAGAACATCGCGCAGTTCATCTCGCTGTGCGGCGGTGATGAGATCGCTCTTGTTGATGATAATGTCGTCGGCCTCTTCGAGTTGTTTTTTGAAGATGTAGAGCACCTTGCTGGAGAAGCTGCTGCCTTCATCCAGGCCGAAGACGCGGCGTGCGCGAATGGGATCCACGAGGACGCTGAGCGGCGCGATGAGGAAGTCGTTTCCATACATGCGGCGCAGCGGGTAGGTGACGGTGGCGACGAGGTCGGTGCAACTGCCCACGGGCTCAGCGATGAAAACATCGGGCTTGGTGGCCTCTGTCAGCTTGCTCGCGGCATCCATGAGTGTGGTGAAGCGGCAGCAAAAACAGCCGCCTGCGATCTCTTCCGTGGCGAAGCCTTGGCTGCGCAGCATGGCGGTATCGACGAGGCCGCTGGCCTGGTCATTGGTGATGAGGCCGACGCGCAATCCTTGGTCGGAAAGGTGCTGGGCGAGTGCGCCCACAGCGGTGGTTTTACCAGCGCCGAGGAAGCCGCCGATCATGATGTAACGTGCTTGGGGCATGTGGGGAGTATGGTGCTGGCGCTATGGGCTTAGCGTTAAAAAATTACTCCTTGGCCACGCCATTATTCCACGCGGCATACATCTCTTCGGGCGTTGGAATGACCAATGGGCGGATGATGCGGAAGCCCAGCCACTTGGCGTCGGTGTGGTACCAGATGCTTTTCGGCAACTGGGGATCCTGGCCTTTCCAAGCAGCCTCGGAGCCACGGCGGAAGGCGCTGCGCAGCATGTCGGGATCGTCATCATAGGAGCCGCCACGAACGATGTGGGGGTAGGGGCCTTTGGATTTGGCCCACTTCGAGCCGTCGGCGATAGCACCGAGCGCGGCGTAGGCCTTGTCATCGTAGGGGTCGATGCACCACTCGACGACGTTGCCATAGATGTCGTAGAGGCCCCAGGGGTTGGGCTTTTTCAGGCCAAGCTTGGCATATTGGTAGTTGGGCGCATTGTCATAGTACCAGGCGTAGTCGCCGATTTGCGCGGGATCATCGCCCCAGAAGTAGGCGGTGGTGGTGCCTGCGCGTGCGGCGTATTCCCATTCCGCCTCGGTGGGCAAGCGGTAGTAGTGGCCCGTCTGGGCGCTCAGCCACTGGCAGTATTTATTGGCTGCGTGCTGCGTCATGCTGATCGCGGGGTAGCCGTCCGTACCCATGCCGAAGCTCATCTCCGTATACGGCGTGGTGGGCTGGCTGACGAGGTTTTCCAGCTTGTCATCGGGCTTGAAGTTCTTGGGCGCACCATCCTTGTGGCGGTCGATAGCCGTGATCATGAAGGGCTGATACTCGTCCCAGCTCACCTCGTATTTACCCATCCAGAAGGGCTGCACTTTTACCTTCACCTGCGGGCCTTCGTCATCGCCACGTTTGTCTTCCGAGGCAGGGCTGCCGAGCATGAATTCACCGCCCTTGATGGCGACCATGTGGTAGGGCACGCCTGTCTTTGGAATCTTGCTGTCGTAGGCCTTCATATCCGCCTCGGACTTTTCAGTTTGGGTCTTGACGATGAAGGCGTGAATGCGTTTTACCAGTTCCAGGGTGTCGGGTGTGACGTTGGCTAGCCCGCCTTTTTCCTTGGCTTTCAAGGTGATGCCCTCGGGCCACACGGCACCCTGTTCCACCCAGCCTTTGAGCAGTGCTGTTTGGTCTTTGCTTAGCAGGCCGCTCTTCTTGGGCGGCATCACGTCATCATCGTCATCGGCGAGGATGGTGCGGGTAAAGAGGGACGACTTATCGGCATCAAAAGCGATGAGATTGGGCGCATTTTCGCCCGTGGTGAGCGTCTGCTTTTGTGTGGTGATAATCCAGTCGCCCTTAGACTTTTCATCATTGTGACAGGACACGCAGTTTTGTTCGAGGATGGGCTGGATGTGCTTCACGAAGTCTATGCGTGGTTTTTGTTCCAGTTTCACGCCTTCGGGCCACGGGGCACCTTGGGCGACCCAGTCTTTGATGAGGGCTACCTGCGTGGCGGCGAGTATGCCTTCCTTCTTTGGCGGCATGACATCGTCGTCATCCGCAGCCAGCGCGATGAGTGTGTAGAGAGGGCTCTTTGCGGGATCACCGGGGACGAGTGCTGTGCCGTTTTCGCCGCCTTTCAGACACTCTTCGCGGGTCTGCATTTTGAGGTCGCCTTTGCTGCTTTTCTCGCTGTGGCAATGCACGCACGCTGCTTCTAGGATGGGCTTGATGTGCTTGTTGAAGTCTGCTTTCACCGCGTCAGCGGCATAGGAGGGCAGGGCAAGGGCAGTGAACAGCGCGACGGCGTGGAATGAATAGTGGCGAAGCATGGGGTGAGGCATAACGAAATGAGGGGCTATAATTCTCATCATTTTGCCCCGTGCGCTAGCTCCAATGCCACTGCCAGATGGAGTTCCGGCAAAAAATTGCTCTCTGCACACTACGAGCCCGACTCGGCAGGCACCTCGCCTAATACGGCATCAATCGTGCCCTCCTCGCCGTTGCGCCAGACTTCCATGATGACTTTCGAACCTGGGGCCGTGAGTTGGATCAGCGCCCGCAGTTCCTCCACGGTGCGCACAAATCGACCGTTAAATTTGGTGATAATGTCTCCGGGTTTGAACTCCGCATTGGCCGCAGGCGAGCCCGGAATGGGAAGGCCAATGCGCACGCCCATTTTGCCAAGCCCGTCGCCCTGGGGGATGCGCTGCGTCTCCATGTCCGCAAAGCCGAGGTAGCCGCCCTTGGATGTCTTGCGCTTCACGCTCTGATCGTTGGCGTGCATGTATTTGATCGTCTCGACGACAGACTTTGCCGTGTTCGAGGGCACCGCAAATCCTACGCCCTGCCAGGTGCTCACATCGCGCCCAAAGATCATCGTGTTGATGCCGATGATTTCGCCGCGCACGTTGATTAGCGGGCCACCCGAGTTGCCGGGGTTGATGACGGTGTCGGTCTGGAGGAAATCGAGCGTGCTCTCATTGCTCTTTTGCACGCGGTCGCGAGCGCTGATGATGCCCTGCGTGACGGTGCCGCTGAGGCCAAAGGGATTGCCCACGGCGAATACGATCTGCCCGGTTCGCACCTTGTTAGAGTCGCCAAAAGTGAGGGCTGGGAAGTTGGTTCGTTCACTCTCGATTTTCAGCAAGGCGATGTCGCGCACCTCGCTGGCGTCAATCACCCGAGCTGTGTATTCGACTTGGTCATGGGTCATCACCGTGACTTTTTGAGCCCCCTTGATGACGTGGTAGTTGGTCACTACATGGCCTTCGGCACTGATGATCACACCCGAGCCTAGGCCCGGTGTCACATTGGTCTGGTAGCCGATACGATAGCCATCGGTGACCAATCTTTTCTGTGCCGTCAAGGTATCGACCCGCACCGTCGCGGGCAGCACGGCATCGACGAGCCGAGCATACTGCTCATCCAACGCGATGAGACTGGGCACATCACTCGCGGCAAGTCGCGGTGCGACTGGCGCAGTGAAGTTCTCTTGGCTCGGGCTCTGGCCTTGCAGCAAGTCCAACACGCCGTAACCCGCTTGTCTGTTGCGTACGAAAGCAAACAGCAGCGCAGCAAAGGCGAGCGTTAAAAGAGCGAGGGAAGCGCGGCGAAGATGATGGGGCATGGCTGGAAAAACATTGGGCTGTGATGGCGGTAACGTTACTGAAGCATGGCTTTGGGTACTTCGCGCTGCTCAAAAACATAGGCACGTAACCGCTCGTGCCCAGGCTTCGCCAGCGTGGGGTCATCGTTCAGTGTGCGCTCGGCGAGCTGCCGCGCGATGCGTACGAGGCGCGTATCGGCCAGCAGCTCGGCAAAGCGCAGCGGAGCCTGCCCGCTCTGCGCATGACCCAGCACATTGCCCGGCCCGCGCCGTCGTAGATCCTCCTCCGCGATGCGAAAGCCATCGCTCGTCTCCGCCATGATCGCGAGCCGCTCCTTGGCCTCCTCATCCTTTTCATCAATGAACAGCACGCAGTGACTGTGGTGCGCTCCGCGTCCGATGCGACCGCGAAGCTGGTGCAACTGCGCGAGGCCAAAGCGCTCGGCATCGTGGATGAACATCACCGTCGCGTTCGGCACATCCACGCCCACCTCGATCACCGTTGTGGACACCAGCGCCTTCGTCACGCCTTCGCGGAAGTCCTTCATCACCGCATCCTTTTCATCGCCACTCATGCGCCCATGCAGCAGGCCTACCGCGTGCGGTTTCAGCAGCTTGCTCCAGCTCTCGTGGCCCTTCTTCGCCGCGCCCGCATCCAGCTTCTCCGACTCGTCGATGAGCGGGTACACGATGTAGCCCTGCCGCCCCTCGGCGATCTGCTCCAGCAAAAATTTGGCGCTCTCCTCGATCATTTTTTGCGACCGCACCATGGTGGTGATCGTCACATCATCGCGTGGTTTCACGTCGATGGTGGAGACATCCAGGTCGCCGTAAATCGTCAGCGTCAGCGTGCGTGGGATAGGCGTCGCCGTCATCACCAGCACATCCGGCGCGTGTCCGTGTTGGATGAGTTTTGCCCGCTGAGAGACGCCAAACTTGTGCTGCTCATCAATGATCGCGAGCCCCAGATTCGTCAGCAGCGCCTGGTCATTCAGCAGCGCGTGTGTGCCGATGACGATGTGGGGAAGTTCACCCGTAACCCCCTCCTGAAGCAACTCCATGCTGCCGTCATCCTTCTTCGATCCCGTGCGCATGGCCACGCGCAGGCCTAGTGGTTCCAGCCACTTCCTGGCATTGCGCACATGCTGCTCGGCTAAAATTTGCGTCGGTGCCATCAGCGCCGCTTGCGTGCCTGCTTCCACGGCAGTGAGCATCGCGGCGAAGGCCACCACCGTCTTGCCACTGCCCACGTCGCCGTGCAGAAGGCGGTTCATCGGCGCATCCAGCGCCATGTCCGCGCGGATTTCGCGCAGGCTTCTTTGCTGCGCCTCGGTGAGCGTGAATGGCAAGCCCGCGAGGAAGGCATCGAGCAATCTCCCATCGCCCAGCAGTGCCCGCCCGCCCGAGGCGGTGTGCTCGCGCCGCCGCCGCACCACGCGCAGTTGATACAAATAAAACTCCTCCAGCGCGAGGTAGCGCCGCGCCTTCTGCAAGGCTTCCAACGAGCTGGGGAAGTGCGCCTCGCGCCAGCACTTGGAGTGCGATAATCCCGCAAACTCGCCTTCTGCTTTCGGCTTCGGCAGCACGTCCGGCATGAAGGGCTCCGGCAGCATCTGAAAGCAATGCCATGCCGCCGCTCGCAATGCCTTCTGGGCCAGCCCGCCTCGCAGCCGGTAAATCGGTGTGATGCGGGCCGCGTGGATCGTCACCGCTTCATCGTCATCGCCACCTTGGATGATCTCATACTCTGGGTGCCCCATCGACAGTTGCCCTTTGAAGTCGGTGATCTTGCCATGCACGATCAGTTCCTGGCCCTCGGCGATCACCCTCGCCATGAATGGCATATTCCACCAACGTAGCGTGAGCTGCTGGCCCAGTCCATTGCCCGCCACGTGCTGCACCAGCGCTTCAAAATTGCCGCCCCCGCGCTTGCTGCCGAAGTATTTAATACCCGTCTGCACCACCAGCACATGATGGCAGCTCGGCACTTCCGAAGCCAGAAATGCCTGACCGTCCATGCGTCGCCGATCCTCATGGCGAAAGGGCAGCAGCGACACCACATCGTCCACGGTGGTGAGCCCTTCCTTCGCCAAACTGCGAACCACAGGCGCAGAGATACCAGGGACGGCGCTTAGCAGGCAGTGAAGTAAAGGATGCGGGGAGGTGGGATCAACGGGCACGGACACGATGGCGATCAGAGCGTGCGATACAGCCCAGCGCAACGGCTTGAATCACGGCGAATGGCCCAAAATAAAAAGCCCGTCGCGTGGTAAAAATTACCACGCGACGGGCACAGGGAAGTTCATGCGCCTGCTGACGGCTTTAAGGGCGTTCCGCCGCCGAAAGCTGGCAAGCCAGCCCGGCAAAACGACATTCAGCAGGCGCGAATCAGTGTCATCACTGAGGCCTTGAAAGTCAACGCAGAGCTGGCGACTGCGGCCCAATAACCACCCACCACCCGCCATCCCCTACTTACCATCCTTCTGTTTCATCGCCTCTTTTAGTGGGAAGTAAAAATCCAACCAGCGCATCTCACCATCGCGGTTTTGCAAACCTGCGTCTCTGGCCCATTCGTACGCTTTTAGCGCTTCCTCATTCTTTCCCCAGCGCTGGTAGTGCATACCCATCGCCATGCGTGACTCCTCGTACAAAGGTGCCAAGTCGATAGCTTTTTGCACTGCCTTGCGTGCATCCTCCTCGCGACGCAGGCCGTCGTAGGCATCAGCCAGCGCGAGAGGGTACAGGTAACGATGTGAATTGAGCGAACAGGCCGTTTCCAGATCCACCACCGCCTTGCCCAGCAAGCGTTTGCTCACGCTCTCTGGTAGGCTGGGCTTCCACTGCTCCAGATAAGCTAGACCGCGCTGGTAGTAGTGCTCGGGGTTCATCGCATCGCGTTCCACCGCTTTGCTCAGCCACTCCAAGCGAGCATGCATGTCAGCACTTTTTTCGGCCATGTGCGCCTTCGCTGCATACCAATCCCCAGGCGCATAATGGACAGCTCCCACGAGTGATCCCAGGGCGGCAACGATGAGCACCATCTTACTCAGCGGGCGCACTCCACGCAGCTTCACGGAGCTATGACTTTCGGAATCAAAACCAGGATTGGCCAGCATCCCCATGAGGATCGCTCCCGTGATCGCCGTGGCCGCGACATGGAAGTGAAAGTCTAGCCCCGCGTGTACCGCCGTCGCCAACACCGCGCCACAAGCTCCCATTGCAAAGCCCAGCGAATGGCTCTGCAACTGCCCCGTGAGTGGGAACTTCTGCATCGCAAACCAGCGCACAAACCCCAGTCCATTCCATAAATGCACCAGCAACACCAGCAGCACCAGCACCAGGCCCACCCAGCCATAGTCGGCCAGCATCTGAATGTATTCGTTATGAGCAAACTCAGGCTCCGGGCTATACACCGCCATCGCTGCCGGGCGCAGCGTCACACCGTAATCATAGAACATCCGCGAGCCAGCGCCCGTCACGGGTTGCAGCGCATGTTGATCCATCGCCGACTGCCAGATCAACAGCCGCACATCCTGCTGTGCCGGGCTGCCCATCATGCGTTTTGTCATCTGTTCATTCGTCACCATGTACAGTACCGTGCCACCGAGAGCCGCGAGGATAATGCCCCCAACGAGCAACTTGAAAAACAGATGCCGCTGAGTTTTCCAAACCAGCAAAAAGCTCAAAATGGCGAACCCAAAGCCTCCCACAGCCAGGCCTAACATCGCCCCCCGACTCATGCTGAGCCCAATGCCAATCACCGCAGCCACAGCGAGAAAACCCAGCAGCAATTTTATCGACGCGCCGCCTCGGCCAAAGAACATCTGCCCCGCGCTGAGGAAGACCACGAACGACAGAAACGCAGCGAGATGATTGGGATTGGTATAGAAGCCGCCGATGCGTCCGGTCTCAAACGTGCGCACAAAACCCGGCACCACATGGTAGGCCCAGTTCCCTGAGAAGTGGATGAAGCCGACGATGAGATTGCCCACCGTCAGGATCACCAGCACCACCATCAGCGCCACTCGCCAACGCGGATGACTGACCACCGTCGCCGTGAGTAAGTAGGCCACGAAGCAGCCGAGGAAGATATAAATATCCTCCCGCGCATAGACTTCCACAGGCGACAGCCAGGCCCGCCCGAGCAGATACAACGTGAGCGCTAACACCGAGGCGAGGCACACATCGCTCGGTGGGAAATTGATGCGCAGCTTCCATCGCAGCCCAGCCACAAGACCCGCGATACCGAGCAGCGCACAGCCTGGCCAGAAAAACATCAAGCGCGTCTCCGTGGCAAAGACGCCGATGACCAAGAGAGCAATAAGGAAGAGGGAAGTAACAAGAAGTTTCATTGAGAGAGGGGAAAATTAGAGCACGCGCTCATACACCGCATAGAGCTGCTCCACCGAGCGCTCCCAGTTCAGTTCATCGGTCAGGCGCTTGTGGCCCGCAGCACCGAGTCGCGCACACTTCGCGGGGTCATCCAGCAGTTCCAGAATCGCATCGCCCAGAGCCACGGCGGAATTTTCCAGCACATACACCGCCGCCTCGCCCGCCGACACGCGGCCCTCCACCGTGGCGAACATCACCTGCGGCTTCGCGAAGGCCATGTACTCCAGCGTTTTGTTCATCGTGCAGTGGTCGTTGTAGTTGTTCGCAGGGTCGCAGGCCACGCCCACGTCCATCGTCTTCAGCCCAGTGAAGAGCGCTTCATTGCTCACGCGCCCAGGCATGGAAACATGCTCTGAAAGTCCCCGCGAATCACGTTGCCGCAGCAAGTCTGCATACTCCGGCCCCGTGCCCATCAGCAGGAACTGCACATCATTGCGCCCACGAGTCTGTACGATATGCGCTGCCGCCTCGATGAGGTAGCTCACCCCATCCGCATCGCCCATCACGCCCACGTAGCCGACGAGATGTTTGCGGCCCTTTTTAAGCCGATCATCAGCAGGTAGCGATGTGTCCAGCCGACTCGGTGCCGTGCGCACCACGGCAGCTTGCTCCGTCCGCAGCGCACCGCGTTTCATCACCACGCGCAGCACGCTCTCATTCGTCGCGATCACCGCATCAGCGACCGCCAACGTGCATCGCTCGACCAGCCGCACCGCCCAGTAAAATAAGCCGCGTCGGCCAAATTTTGCCTCAAACATCTCTGGCCACAGATCATGCACATCATAGACCACACGCACACCTGCGAGCCGCTTGAACGGCAGCGCAACTATGAACAGCAAGTCAGGGGGATTGCACAGGTGGATCACGTCGAATCCCACTTGTCGCCACGCCTTTAGCGCACACCACCACTCGCCCCACAGCGCCGATAAATACTCCAGCACAAACCCCATCACCGAGCGCCCCTCGCCCCAGATCCAGTGTCGGTAAATTTGGATGCCCTCCAGCATCTCATCGGCCTGGGTGTAGCCCCGCATCATGGGGCAAATAACAGTGACCACGCAGCCCGCATCGCGCAGCGCACAGGCCTCCTGCCACACACGCCGATCCAGCGGCACGGGCAAGTTTTCAACAATGATGAGGACTCGGCGGGGCATGAATAGCGAGCCTTTATGAAACAACCGAAGCAACAGGCGCATCAGAAGCTGAAGCATCGCCACTGGCCAAGCGACGGCCCATCCGCATGAACGGCTTCTCGATCACCACATGCAGCGCCCACGCCAGCAGCAGGATCACTGGCACACCGATAGCCAGCATGAAGCCCAGCGTCTCGCCGCGACTCATCCCAGGTCGCCACCGATGCGCCGCGCCGAGCAGCATGATGATCAGCGGCCAGTGCAGCAGGTAGAGCGAATACGATACCTCGCCCAGCCACTGCGCCGCCCGCCCCTTCAGCAGCCATGAGACGACGGCCCCCAGGCGAGGCGCAAAGCATTGCCATGCCCCCATCGCCACCGGGCACACCACGGCCCAAATGATGAAGGGAAGGGGATTACGCGCGAGAAAGACAGCCGCCAGTAGCGCGGCATAGGCAATTGCGCCGCCCAGCTTCACCGCTCGCTCAGGCTTCTCCCCCAGCCAGGTCGCCAAGTGGCTCGACCCAATGCCCACCAAAAAATACGGCAACCAAAACAGCAGCGAGCCATTCACCGGATTATTCCACCAGCTCTCCAGCAAATGCCCCACCACCGCGAGCAGCAGCACCACCAGCCGCCCCCAGCCTGTACGCAGCATGAGCACCAGCAGCGGAGCCACCAAATAGAACTGCTCTTCCAGCCCAATGCTCCAGGCCGGCATCAACAACGATGCCGAAGCTCCTTCCAGAATCTGCCTCGGTAGCACACTATGCACGAGCAACAAATGCGACCACACATGCCCCCGCCAGTCGGCCTGCTGGTGCGCCTGCGCATCGCGCTGCCAGCCCATGTAGAAATCTCCCGACCACGTTTCATGGTCAATGATCAGCCCCGTCACCGGCACCAGCCAGATCGCCAAGCCAAGGCAAATGACATACACCGGGTAAATGCGGAAAACGCGCCGCAGCATGTAGCGCCCATAGCTCACCTGCTCGCGCTGCAACAGCGTCGCGATGGCGAAGCCGCTGAGGATGATAAACGTCTCCGCCGCCGCATCGGCCATGGTGAACATCGACCACAGTTTCGCTGCCTTGCCATCGCCTGCGATGCGGCCAAAACCGCACCAGCAAAACAAGTGTGCCAGCGCCACCCACAGCGCGAGAAGACCGCGCAGGCCATCGAATTCAAAGTAGCGTTTGGTGTTCATAGTCTAATGGCTCCGCCAGCGGAAGTGCGTGGGAGTAACGATAGCACACAGTCAAAGCAACGTGGCTATCCCTTCACCAGCACAGCCCCTCGTAGCTCCATGGCAGCGTGGCCAGCTCGCGCCAGCCGATCACGTCGATCACACTCTGGCTCGCTTGCACCGCGCCAACGAGAGCCTCCATGCTCGCACATTTTTGTGCCGCGATGACGACCTCGCTCTCGTGAATCACCGCCTCCGCAGAGCC
>JANOAR010000305.1:0-5000 GCA_031411235.1 Verrucomicrobiota bacterium
ATCACTCGCGTGTAGTCTTCAAGGCTCTTTTTCATCAGTCGTGGCTCCATCAGCCACGGTGTCCTCATTTATGAGGCATCGACTCTATCCCTGCCTCCCGGTCGCTACCCTTTCGGTGTCCTTTTCAATGAGGCACTGCGAAACTTGCAGCCACGCGAAAATTTATCTGGCAACTTTCGCGCCACTTCGGTCTAATCGCACCTGGGGAGCCGCCTCGTCTAGGTCGCTTCTCTTCATAAAACATAACAATAATACAGCAAAGCAACCCGCACTCATAACACACTATGAAAAAGCGTAACTACACACGACAGGGCTTCACCCTGATCGAACTCTTGGTGGTCATCACGATCATCGCCATTCTCGCTGGCCTCGCCATGCCAGCGTTCACCACCGTGCAAGAAAAGGCACGTATCATGGAAGGATCTAGCAACTGCCGCCAGATCATCATCGCCCTCAAATCCTACGCCGGTGACAACTCAGGCAACTACCCAGATGCCGACAAAGACGAGCAGCCCCAGACATCCAACGATGCCTTCCGTATGCTCATCAAAGGCCAGTATCTCTCCGATGAAAAAGTCTTCACCTGTGCAGGCAGCCCCTTCAGAGGCGACAACAACATCGGCGAATCCCCCGACTATGAAGAAGCCCTGAAGCCCGGCGAAAACCACTGGGTCATGACCAAGCAACTCTCCGACTCCGCGCCCTCCAATGCGCCCCTCGTGTTTGAGAACCCCGTCAGTGAATCCTGGCCCCCCGCATGGGATGCCAACGCCAAAGGCAAGCAAATCAAAGGCAGAGCCTGGAAGAGCGGCAAAATTATCGTTGGCATGAACGATAGCAGCGTCAGCGCCGAACCCCTCGACGCCAAAGAAGGCGACAACGTCGGGCTCAAAATCAACAAGACCAACAACAAGGATCTCTTCACCACCTACTCCGAGCAGGGCGAAGTCCTCCCCCTCGCTGAGTAGTTTCTAGCCTCTCCCGAAAGGGCGAGCGCCGCAAAAATCAGCACACGTCGCGCCGCAGGAGTTCGCTCCTGCGGCGCTTCTGTTTGGGGGGCATTCGTGCTTCGTCAGCGCCGCCCGCTCTGACGCGCCTGATAATGAATGACGAGGAGTTGGCAGACGAAGGATGCTCTTCCAACGGAATCTCAGCGGGCTGTGAAGAGTGCTCTCCATCAATAATTGCTGGAATTATGCAACATGATTCGACTAACCACTAACCGACCCCTGCCCCACTCTACGCTGGCAAGGGCCGCGCCCTCGCAACGGCATCGTCCCCGGCAAGATGCAACTGCGCGGGCCGTGGGGCGGGTTTATGGGGCGAGTCACAAGCGGGGAGATGGCTTGCCTTTGCGAAGATCAACGGGTGAGCGTTCGTTTTGCAGCCATGATTCCACGACACACTCGGCAGTTCCTGGTTGGCTTTGTATTGGCGCTGAGCCTAGGCGCGATGTGTGGGGCACACGCGGAGGGCACGATGCCGCAGGTCACGGTTGCGGAAGGTTATACCGTGGAGGTGGCTGCCGCGTCGCCGTTGGTGCAGCATCCGATCATGGGGTACTTGGATGATCGGGGGCGTCTCTATGTGGGTGATGCTGCGGGGGTGAATCTGAAGAAGGATGAGCTGGAGAAACAACGGCCCAATCGCGTGCTGATGCTGGAGGACGCTGACCATGATGGTCGCTTCGAGAAGCGTTCCGTATTCGCGGATCAGATGACGTTCCCCCAGGGGGCGTGTTGGCTTGCGGGTAGCCTTTACGTTTGCTCACCGCCGAGTCTGTGGAGGCTGACGGACACGGATGATGATGGGGTGGCGGACAAGCGCGAGGAGCTGGTGACGGGCTTCGACTACACGGGAAATGCGGCGGATATTCATGGGCCATTCCTGCATCCCAACGGTCGCCTTTACTGGTGCCATGGGCGCAAGGGACACAAGGTGCAGCGGGTGACGATGGTGAGTGGTCAGCGGGTCTTGGGCGAGGTGGTGCATGAAGGGATGGCGTGTGGCATCTGGAGCTGCAAGCCTGATGGCAGCGAGGTCGCCTGGCATTCCCTGGGTTGTGGGGATAATCCGGTGGAGGTGGATTTCTCGCCCGAGGGCGACATCCTGGGCGTGCAGAATTTATACTTCAACCAGCCACGGGGCGACACGCTGGTGCATTGGCTGTACGGCGGTATTTACGAGCGTGCGGATCAGTTGCAGGCCATCGCGGGGCTGCCGCGTACGCTGGCGCAGATGCCAGTGGTGTATAACTTTGGCCATGTGGCGGTAAGCGGGTGCTGCCTCGCGAAGGTGGGGCAGGTGGCTGGGCCGTTGCAGATGTATGTGACACACTTCAATACCCAGCGCGTCGTGCGGGTGGAACTGCTGCCCGAGGGCGCGAGTTATAAGGCGACGGAGCATGAGTTTCTAAAGCTGCATGACCCGGATATTCACCTCACGGATGTGATGGAGGATAAGGATGGCTCGCTGCTCGTGATCGACACTGGGGGCTGGTTTCGCAGTGGTTGCCCGGCAAGTATGATGGAGAAGCCGGATGTCCTGGGGGCGGTGTATCGGGTGCGTAAGCAAGGGGTCGGTGGAGGCAACGAGAGTCCGACGCGCCCCGCTTTCGCTTCGCGGCTACGCAGCACGAGCAAGGCTACGGGGGAGTGGGTGGCGCAGCTTTCTGCCTCGGATTTGCGCCATGTTTTCCTCGCCTGCCAGGCGCTAGATCAGCTACCAAGTGTGCCGGAAGGCTGCGAGCCTGCGCTGCGGAAGGTGCTAAGTCGCGAGCTGGATGCGCCGACGGAGCACGCGGCGATGCACCTCGCTTACCATGTTTTCAAAGAGGTGCAGAGTTTGGAGAAAACGATGTCACCCATGCTGCTGCGGCGGTTGCTCGTCATCAATAGCCACACGGCGGCGAATAACCCAGATCATCGTCTGGGGGGTTCCCATGCCGAAGACTACCTGGATGCGGCGGATGAGGCGCTGGCTCGGGCGGCGTTTGAGATCGTGAAGGCGTCGCCGTTGGCGGGGAGTTGTGCGGACAGGCTCACGGCGTGGTTGAAGCAGCCAGCGGTGTCGCGCGAGCGACTGCGGGCGCTCGCGCTCTATACGCAGGCGATGGGGAATGAGGCGTCATCGCAGGCGCTGGTGACGGCGATGCTGGGACATGGCTCGGTGGCGGTGCAGGAGGCGGCGCTGCGGGTCATCGCTGGAGGCGCTTTTTCTGCGACAACGAGCGTGGCCTGGGGGGAACTGGTGGAGGCGATGCTGCATGGGGCAACGGCGAGGAGTGGGACATCGGAGGCGAGGCTGCCCATCCTGCTGGACGCTATCGCTGAGCTCAAATCGGCACGCTTCGATGCCGCATTGCAGGGAATCGCCAGCGATGAGGCGCGAGCTGTGACGCTGCGCCTAAAGGCGCTGGGCGCACTCTCGACGAGCGGTGCGGGCAAGCTCGATGACTCGACTTTTGCCTTGCTGAGCAAGCTGCTCGCCGACCCTGCGAATGCGACAGCGCGGATCACGGCGGCTGAGATGCTGGGCCATGCTCGGCTGAGTGATGAGCAGTTGCCCAGGGTGCTAGAGACGGTGCCGATGCTAGGGCCGCTGGAGCTGGGGTCGCTGCTGTCGGGCTTTAAAAAATACAAGCCGGAGCAAGGCAAAGCCATCGCGCTTGGTCTATCGAAGTCGCCTGTGCTGGGCAGCCTCCAAGAGAGTCTTTTCCGAACCGTCTTCAGCGGTTGGCCCGAGGAGGTGTTTCATCTGTTGCGCCCCGCCATCACAGCGGCTGAAGCGGCGACAGATGCCAAGAAGGCTAAGCTGGAAGCCCTGTCAATAAAGGCCGTGAAGGGCGATGCGGCAGCAGGGCGAAAGCTGTTCGAGACGGGGATGGGGACATGCATCGCCTGCCATAAGATTGGCGAAATAGGGCGGGCGATCGGGCCAGATTTGAGCAAGATCGGGGCGATTCGCCTGGAGCGAGATTTGCTGGAGAGCATTCTGTTTCCCAGCAACACGCTGGCGCGGGATTATGAGATGCACGCCATCGAGATGAGCGATGGCCAGTCATTGCTGGGGATCATCAAGAGCCACACAGCGGAGGGGCTGCTGCTGGTGGATGGGGTGGGGCAGGAAAAAACGGTGCGCCATGAACAGGTCGTCGCCGATGCGACGCTGGCGTTATCGCTCATGCCAATGGGGCTGGATGCGACGCTGAGCGAGGCACAGTTGCTCGACTTGGTGGCTTATTTGCGCGGGCTGAGGTGAGCAACTCTCGACGCCTAGGCGGCCACAGCCACGGGTGCATCGACCCATTTGCCATGCTCGCGGATGAGATCCACAAGGCGCGAGACGGCTTCGGCCTCGGGGATGTTGAACTTCACGGCCTGCTTGCCGACGTAGAGGTTGATCTTGTTGGGCGCACCGCCCACGTAGCCGAAGTCGGCATCGGCCATCTCGCCGGGGCCATTGACGATGCAGCCCATGATGGCGATTTTCACCCCCTTCAGATGCACCGTGGCGGCTTTGATTTTGGCGGTGGTGCTTTGCAAATCGAAGAGCGTGCGCCCGCAGCTCGGGCAGGCCACGTAGTCGGTCTTGAAGATGCGGCTGCCTGCGGCTTGCAGGATGTTGAAACTCAAGCGCATGGCCTGACCCGGCGCGTCCTCGCCCTGCACCAGGATGGCGTCGCCGATACCATCGCAGATGAGGCTACCGAGGGCCGTGGAGGCGCGTAGCAGGCTGTTTAAAAAGCCGCCGTCGGTGGGGGATTGGCGCGATGCCGTCTCAGATTTCAAATCGCCAGCAGCGTCATCGGGCAACTCGGCTTTGAGCGTGTCTTTGAGGATGATGCTGTGGCGTGGCTGGAGCTTGGCTGCTAGCAGGCGATACGCGGGTATGGTTGGCACGCCGAGGTTGTCGGCGACGGCGACGAGCTGGGCATCGGTGCTAGCGTTGAGTTGGGCGAGAGCGGCATCGTCGCGTGGATCGACTTCGACGACGCCTGC
>JANOAR010000306.1:0-50233 GCA_031411235.1 Verrucomicrobiota bacterium
GAGGTTGCCATCCAGCAGCGGCGTACCAATGCCAACTTGAGCCTTATCAAAATCTTCCGGCTTGAAGCCAAGGCCCCAGAAAAAAGCGTTAACGCCGCGTTGCCAGCCGTGGGTGAGCGAGGAGGAGTTCCAGTTGAGCATGTGAATAGAAAGCAGACAGTGAAGCCGCCGCCCTTAGCGTTGGGAACTCCATCAGCCAAGCACTGAATTGCGAGCGTTCCAAGCCCAAACCAAGGCGAACGCACTAACGAGTGATGATTCTCGGAGGTATTCCGCAGCCCCACCGAGGCAGCGTCGAAGCCATGGCGGTTTGTAGGATGGGCGACCCGCCCGAAGCACGCACACCCCCACGCTTTTGAGCGCCAGAGACGAAGCTGTGAGCAGGCCTTTGGGCTGAGTCGCGAGGGGGCAACTGAGTCCGCGCACGCTCAGCGTTCGGGCGAGTCGCCCTCCGCGACGGGCGGTGTCGCCCATCCTACAAGCTGCCTTCGCTGCGTCATCGTCTGCCCATTGAGAATAGCGAACCTTCAGCGGCAAGCCTGCGTTAGTGCGAACGCCCCTAGTCCAAGCACAGATTTTTCCAGCGCTTGCAATCATCCACTCTGCGAACAACCTTACCCAATGACTGCTCAAGAAACGATCATGGCCGACTTGGAATTGCTGCCTTCCACAGCACTTCAGAAAGTGGCAGATTTTGTCCATCAACTGCGTCAGCGAGCAACCGTAGAACGCCAGTCCGCCTTCGACGCCTCCTTCGGCTGCATGACATCTGCGGAAGCGGATGCCTTTGATCGTGCCATTGAGGAAGGCTGTGAGCGCATCGAGTCATGAATGGATTTGCACTCGATACCAACATCGTCAGCGCCCATCTACGTGGCGATGCTGCGGTGGGTGATCAAGTACGCGCCAATACGCGGCTCTATCTGCCCGTCACGGTTTTGGGCGAACTCTACTACGGGGCCTATCACACAGAGCACAAAGACAAGCAACTCCACCGTGTTCGGTCTTTTCTCCCGCTGACTCAGACCGTGCATCTCGACGATGAAATCGCCGAGCGCTATGGCCGGATAAAGGCACGGCTGGCAGAACTGGGCTCCATGATTCCCGAGAACGACATCTGGATTGCAGCCACATGCTTGGCTCATGATCTGACATTGGCCTCACGCGATGCTCATTTCGAGTCCGTCGAGGGACTGAGCTTGGTTCGTTGGGAGTGAATAATTCGTTGGCTAAACGAGCTTGTATTCTTGCGTGGGCCCACACGCTCAAACCCGCGATTTCAACGACATGGAGATGGTCGGCTGGCGAACGAATAAATTTACAGGCTACCCCAACAACTCCGGCCAAGGGGTGTGATCGCCGATTGATGTCAGCCAAATGAAAAATTTCGGCGGCAAGCTCACCCATGCCTTGCCGCAAACCGCCTTTAACACCGAAGGTGTTATGGAATTAAACCCAGGGCTGCCGGAGACGAGCGCAAGCGAGTTGCAGGCTACCCTGGGTGGACTGCGACGGCGAAGTGCGCGAACCCACGACAGAGCCAACCGACATAGCTTGCCGAAGGCAACCCGCCAGGGCAGCGGCGGCGGACGCTGGCAAAGGCGTCGCTGGCACGACAGATGCCATACGATCCGTGGCCTGCATCCCTTTTGCTCGGCCTCGGATTGTTGGCATGGGTGTGGCATTAAATGGATGGGCACGCCCTGGGGGGATTGCCCCATTGCTATTCGGGGCTATTCGCCCCTCAGTGTCCTATGTCAGAAAAAACCAAAAAACAATTCGGAGTCTGGATGGACACTCACCACGCGACCATCATAGGCTACACCCCCGACGCCACCGCATTCACCGTCCTCGGTCATGCCAGGAATCCAGGCCCAGGGGCCAATTCAAGCGAGAACGCCGCGAACAACCTGGAAAGAACCCTGGTGCATAAGTATTTCAAGGAGATCGGCCGCCATCTGGTGAACGCGGACGAGGTTCATATCACCGGCAGCGGCACGATTCAGGAGCAATTCATGCACTACCTTGGCGAAACCCCCCAGTTCAAAAAGACGGTCACTTCCGAAAGCACTTCCAACCCCATGAGCGATGAAAAGCTGGTTGAGTTCGTCAGCAGCCACTTCAACTAGGGGGACTGTCGCTGACAGGACAGATGCCATCGTTACGCGAAACGACCAAAGGGAGACCCCGGCGAAAGCAAAACGCAAGGCATCCGAGACTCCGGCAGAAGGCGGCGGAAGGAGCCAGCCGTGGGTATCCTGCTGCGCCGCTCCCAGGCAATGCCTGCGGCAGGCGAATCTTGTACGTAGTGAAGCACACGTAAATCTTGCCAAGAATTTAGACAGAGGATCGCTCGCGCGGCCCTTGTTGTCGCCACGGCATACCGCCACATTCATATGGATGCACCAACTGTTACAGCATACTCAAGAGGGCACGAATATCTTGAGGTGGAATGCCGCTATCCCCAAATATCTTCCGCAAAATGGTGGTTTTTGACTCATTAGAAAGCGTGCACATCGCATACAATCCGCCGTGACCTAAACGATGAACACTGGCGTAAAGTGTATCTCCTGTGATCTCATCCTCTGTCCGTGCAAAATATGACCGATGACGTGGTCTATAAGACAACAAAATTTCTTCTCCCTTTGGGGCAATTTTGACGAACTCTGAAAGTAGCATTACATATTTGCGAACCATCTTTCTCTCCCTCAAATAGTCGGGTTGCTTCATTCTACTCGCCAACTGTTCGGCTAGCGCAGAACGCCATTGAGGAGATGAGGCACCTATAGATTGTTGGGGCATAGTCACCGAGCTTACCACCGTCTTGCGTTGAGCGTATGAAGCCAATCGTGGGATGTCTGCCTCGGTCAGCAGAGAGCTGGTTTGATAGTTCACCGGGAGGGCGTCCAGCAGGCGTTGACAAGACACACCAATGATGGCGGCAGCATCCGCAACGCTGATGCCACTTTTTATCGCAGGGATAATGGATGGTTTCTCCAGTTTCTCAGACTGCTGATCGGATTCACTTCCCTTCACTGGAGTCACATCCACGCTGATCAGCACCCCAAGACGATCTTCGATCTCACTAATTCGGTCCAATGGGAGTATTGAGTCTGTTCGTATTCCGGTAAGACCAAGAGGACTAATGGCTTCTATTGTCTGTCTTATGCTGGTTTGAACATCCAGTCCTTTGGCCGACTGCAACGCCGTAACGAGTGAACCGAATGTGACGGGAGATGCCAGTCGCAGGGTAGAGATCGATGGGCTCGTTAACTGTGGCTCCTCCTGGGGGGTGGTTTCATTGAAATGATCAATCGCACTTGGACGTCGGGTGGGTTGACCGTCAGCAAATTGAATCTCCCAGAGCCTTGTCT
Source organism: Verrucomicrobiota bacterium (assembly GCA_031411235.1). GTDB lineage: Bacteria > Verrucomicrobiota > Verrucomicrobiia > Verrucomicrobiales > Verrucomicrobiaceae > JANOAR01. The sequence goes on from JANOAR010000306.1 coordinate 3,375, forward strand.
CAATCTTGGATGGTGAGCGGACTTGAGACAGCAAATGCTCAAGCTCGTCTTCACCTTCTGAATCGGGCTTCAGAACGAAGAACAAAAAGACATTCGCTCGGCTGGCACAAAGGTAAAGCTCCCGCCTTGCCTGCCACATCTTCCGTTCTTGTTCGTCTGGTTCGTCCATCATCCCAGATGCGGTTGATTTGGTCATCGCATTTGCAGGCAACCCCTCAATAACCACAACGTTGAATTCTTGTCCTTTGATATACTTATCAATGAGAGCAGGGGAACCGCCTCCTTCCATGGGGTGGTAGGTGAAAGCTGCCAACTGCTCATAATCGAAGAATACGTCTTCCTCACTGAACCTAACCCACAAAACATCTTCACGGCGAAGGAACTGCACCTGACGTAAAGCATCCTGAGGGCTGAGAAATCGAGAGACCGTATAACACCAGTGGTTCCCAGGATGAGAATCATTGATGACGCTCAAGGCCCAAGGCTGTTGTCCTGCCCGTGGTTCTACCTTAAAGCCAAAAGAACCCTCAAGTTCATCTCGTGTCGGAATCACCTTCGGACCTGATTTGGCAAACCACCGAAACATCAAAGCTAGGCTCGCGGCATAGACAGGGAACGGACTCCGATAGTTGCGCCTCAGTCGAAGCGTGTGACTTGCAAATCCTCCGCCACCCAGTCCATCAATTATGTTCGCGCCATGTCCTGCAAGACGTAAGCGCTGGTGTCGGTCACAGGCGACCAACAAATATCGCCGCTGATCTCTTTCATCGTCTTCTTCGCCTTTCCAGCGAGCGATGATTCGCTGTGCTTCTAACGGCAAGTCATGAGCCTCGTCCACAACCAAGACATTGCATTCGTCGGGAATAATCGCATCCCATTGCTTAAATGTAGGCTGATGAAAATGTAGGAGGTGCCCATTCTCCAACGACCCGAAGACTCTTACAAAGTGACGCCAAAGTGATTGAAGAACCCCCACTTGCTTCTGACTCATACCAAAAGCCACAATTGAACGCAAAGCGTGTTCGGGTAGCCGTAAGTCATTGGCCTTCTGGCCCAAAGACACCAGCCGCCGTGCGCCAGAGGTGTCATCGGCTTCGACACAATAATCGCATGATAGCACAAACAGGACATAAGCCAGCATGACACTCTTGCCCATGCCTGCGGTTCCATTGATGGCGGCCTGACTTCGCCAACTCATTCCCATGCTGGTTGGGAATCTGCGGAAAAGCTCATGGTCTAGGGAACGCCTGCAATCCTTCACGAAGGCAATGGCATTGGCAATATCAGGGCGTCCAAGCTCAGGCAACGCGACTCCTTGCCGCAGTTCTGTCAAAATCCTCGACTGCTCCACACGTTGCACCAGGGCAACTTGCACTCTAAGGGACGCAACGAAGCGGGCCTTGTCGAACAGATGAAAAGTTACTCTGTCATCCGGACCCCGCATCGCAGGCAGCACAGGAGTCGGATAAGACGAAACGACACAGGCGACAATGCTCAGTTGCCTGGCTGGGTTTTGACCAGCCAGATGTCTCAACAACGACACCGACTGATTCCAAAGCTGTGTGACCGTGTCATGGGTTTCTCCATTGTAGGTTACATTCCAAGACTGCCCCTGAACGACAATTCCCTGATTCTTGCACTCGATGATAAGCAAGCGATCAACAAGGCCGTCACGAATGTGAATCAAGTGGTCGATTTCAAATCCATATCGGCGATGCTCTGGCAAATCTGGGCGAAACAACAACACACGGGAAAGCCGGGAGTGTGGGCAGAGTTGGTCTAAGCAGTTCGCTACTTCCATCTCGAATTCTGATCCATTAGGCATAGTCTTAAACGGCTTTGTTGAGGGAAAGAATGGCCTCCGATTGCCAATAAGCAGCGGGGCGGAAAACCTCATCGTCAATCAGCTTCCGTTCAAGGTATTGGCAAGCTAGATTTTGCCGCCTTCCGCGCCGCTGGCTTTCTGCGGTGAAGCGGTTTGGCGATGAAGAAGCTGTTTTTCGTTGCTGAGCACGCAGGGGAACACGTCACTATCGGCCCGCTCCTCGGCTAGCATGCGGACGAGAAGGGCTAAGATGGGCTGGGCAAGCTCTGGCCATTAGGAACAGCGCCGTCTTTTCCCCACCGGAAATTGGCTGATTTTTACGGTCAAAATTACGGCTCTCTGGCCGAAAACTGGGTTTTTCAGCCTGTGAACGCCGGTTTCGAGCCATTTCTATACCTTACGACACGGTTTTTTTACCTTGTGGAGAGGTTTCTTTAGCTTAAAAAATCATTTCTTTAGCTTACAAAGTCATTTTTTTGCCACGAAACGATTTCTCTGGCATGACAAGAGGCTTCCTTAACCAAAGAAGCGGCTGCGCAACCCAGAGAAGAGGCTTCCTTGGCAAGAGAAATGGATTCGCACCCTTGTTGTACGGACGCTCTTCCTTGAGAAGAGGCTTCGTTAACCAGTGAAGAGACTTCCTTAACCAAGGAAACGGCTTCGTTAACCAGTGAAGAGACTTCGTTAACCAGTGAAGAGGCTTCTTTAGCCAAGGAAGAGGCTTCCTTAACCAGAAAAGAGCCTGCGGCAGGCGATGCTGGCTGGGGGGCGCTTCTGGCACGCGCCAGACCCAGACGTCTCTTGGGTTCGCGCGCTCTTGTTTCGCGCCGTACCCAGGGTAGCCCCAGCTCGCCGAGGCTCGCCAGGGCAACCCTGGGCTAGGTTCCTCAACACCTTTGGTGTTAAAGCATTCGCGCTCGTTGCATCGCCCGTGCGGGCGGGTTCCTGGGCTAATCTAGCCTCCGACTCGCTGGACTATGTTCCACAACACCTTGGGTATTAAAGGCAGTTTGCCGTGTTGCTTAGAGCCTCATTTCAGCGATCCAAGATCTCGAAGAGGTTATGACTCTTGTCGGTCCAGAGCGATACGGGCAGGTCTTTTTCATAGCCTAGTGTTTCGGGCGGATGGGCTTTCAGGAAGGGCTCGTTGTTGGTCACGAGCACGTAGTCGGTGTATTCGTCATCACCGGATTGCTCGGTGATGATGCGGGTGGTTTTCATGCCCACGGAGGTAGCGACTTTTTCGATGATCTGGGCGAGTTCGAGGTAACGATTCGAGCAATGCACGGCGATGATGCCTGTCGGCTTCATGTGTTTGGCATAGATTTGAAAGGCTTCGACGGTGAGCAAATGTACAGGCACCGAGTCGCCGCTGAAGGCATCCAACAGCAGCACATCGAAGTGCTGTGGGGCCTCGCGTTCCAGGCTCAGACGAGCGTCGCCCATGACGATCTCGGCTTTGGCACCGCGATCTTCCATATCTGAGATGTAGGTGAACTGGTGCAGCGCGATGGGAACGATGGCGGGATTGATTTCATAGAAGCGGAAGATATTCCCGGGGCCTCCATACGCGGCCACGGTGGCTGAGCCCATGCCGACGACGCCGACGCGCACATCGGCTTGGGTGCCGAGACTGATGAGCGCAATGCCGATCCCCGTGTCGCGCCCGTAGTAGCTGAGCGGCTCGAAGCGTGACTCTGGCGCGAGCACTTGCAACCCATGCACGATGCCGCCGTAATGCAGGCGCACATACTCGCTGGTGCTCTCGTCGTCGTACTCTCGCTCGACAGAGATGGTGCCATAAAAATTGCGCACTCGCTCCACACGATCCTCCAGGGTGAAGCCCCAATTTTGCATGAAGCATGAGCCCGCGACGAGCACCACAACAACGATGAAGGCGATGCCTGAGCGCAGCCATTTGTAGCGCAACCGCCACACCGCACGCAGCACAACGATGCCCGCCATACCGAAGCCTACCAGCAGGCCAATGGGCCACTCGATGTAGGTGCTGAAGATGCGCGGAGCCACGAGGCTGACGAGCAAACCACCCAGCGCTCCGCCAGCCGACATGAGCAAATAAAACTCGGTAAGGTGCGCCGCATCTGGCTTGCAGCGAGCCAACTCGCCATGGCACACCATGCAGACAAAAAACATGGCCCCAAAATACACAAGCAACTGCGCGGCAAAGCTGCCTGCCCACGCGCCCGAATGGCCCTGGCTCACCGAGTACTCCTCCAGCCATTGTTTGATGGGGCTCTCGTAACCTGCCGCGATGAACAACAGCGCCATCGCTGGCAGTGCCCAGAGCAGGGGTCGGTACCAGCGCTCGTGCTCGAAGCAGATGATGAAGGTGAGCAGGTATAAACTCAGCGGCACGACCCAGAGAAAGGGCACCACGGCGACATCCTGGCAGACGTGATTGGTTGCCGCCAGCAGCATGGCGGTGGCGGTGGCGGGCAGTAGCAGCCAGAGCAGCCGTTGCCACAACCGTGGGGCACTGGGCACGGTGGCTGGCGTGGGGCGTGCATCCCCTGCCCCATCGCCCTGGCCATCGCGCCACGCTGCCCAACCCGAGAGCAAAATAAAAGCCCCAAACGCCAGCGACCACAGCCATGCCTGCTGCTGCACATCCCAGCGTGGCTCAAAGAAAAACGGATAGCTCAACAGCGCGACCAATGAGCCCACATTCGATAGCGCGTACAGCCGCCACGGGCTCGACCCTGGCACCGCACGCGAGAACCACACCTGCACGAGCGGGCTGGTGCTGCTCAGCACGAAATACGGCAGCCCCACACTCGCGAGCAGCAGCAGTAGGATGCGCAGCGAGGGGTCCTCTGTGCCTGTGGGTTTCCAGCCAACCTCTGGCGCAATGGGCAACCACAGCGCTGCCACCAACACCAGCCCGCCATGCACCACCCCCTGCCAGCGGTGCGGCAGCTTGCCCAGCAGATGGGCGTAGGCGTAGCCTGCAAAGAGCACCACCTGAAAAAACACCATGCACGTCGTCCACACGCCCGGACTGCCGCCAAACCACGGCAAGATAAATTTGCTGATGAGCGGCTGCACTTGAAACAGCAAAAAGGCACTGAGCAGGCTGAGTAAGCTGAGCTGAAGACTCACAAGGGAAAGACGAGGCATGAGGGGAGGGAAGGTAAAACGAATGAGGGTAACGGGCATCAAACGTCTTTACGACTGCTTCACTTCCAAAACCCCAGCCAAGCGGAGGCTTTCCGCCCAGGCTGCGAATGCGGCACGGTCACAGGGGCTCGCGGCACTGTGCGTGGCGGCGGCGGTGGCAGTGCTTCGTTCTGCGCTGGCCCTGCCCGCGGCACTTCAACCGCGTAGGTCGGCAGCGATAAATTCATGGCCTTCGACGCTGCCGATAAGCCGATGTTCCCACCCGTCGCCACGATTGACTTGGGGATGACGCTCTTGGGGCGTGGCGATGGCAGCACGGTTCTGCCACCAGACAGCTCACTCTCGGGCAGCACGGTGAAGGAAGTCGGCTCCCCCTGCACAAGCGGGCACACGCCCAGAGACGTCAGCACTGAGGGGCGCACACTTTGCAGGTGCCCAGGCAGTGGCACGGGCGAAACTTGAGCACCCAGCGAGGTGAACATCTGTGGGTTAAAATGGGTATCGTCGCCGATGCCATGACCCGGCGACTCCTCAGCCGCCTGTGGTGCTGCATTATCATCCAACTCAGGTTCGGCCACTCCAGCCTTGGGGGGCAAATTCGCCGCATTCACAGTCGCCCAATCCAGCATGGGCAGCGGTGTCAGCGCCGTCAAAGCGTCTTCGTCATCTCGGCTAGCCTCGCCTTTCGCCTGGAGTTGCGACCACAGTAGCTTGCCCAGCGATAGCGACTCTGAGGCGAGAAGGCTCGGGGCGAAAGGCACACTCACCTCGGCATCGCCCTCCGTATGGTAAGCTGGCAACTCGATCTCATCGGGAATGGCAGCCACCGCAGCCACACGCGCGGTGGGTTGCGACCAAGCCTCCTGCACAGGCGCTGCATCCATATCCAGCGATGCCACATCAGGCGATGGGTGGAAAACTAATGACTCGTCGGTCGCCTCGCGGCTCTCATCCACCATCGGCATGGGCTCGATCCCCAGCATCCAAGACGCGGGAGCAAACATCTCGACCTCAGGCTGGGTGATGGCCTCATCTGCCACAGCTCTTTCTGGCAGTAAATCCGCAGGCTGCAATGGCACCAGATAGCGGTCTGACCAATGCGGCGGAACCTTCTCCATTGGCTCAAGAATTTCAGGCAACAGCGACGTTACAGTCTCAACCTCGACTTCATGGCGCACCACTACGGCGGGCGTGATGGGAGGAGCTGGGGCTGGCGCAGAAGCGGCCATCTCAGCCACTGCTTCCACCTCGGCCTCGTCGCGCTGCATCAGCCAACGCCACGCAAGCGCCCCCGTGGCAAGGGCTAGAGCTAGGCGATCACCGCGCAATCGCGAGGCCAAACACCCCGCCAGCACCCCTGCGGCGAAGAGTGTGTCTTGCCTCCAACGAGGCTGAGTTGAACGTTGCGCCCTGGGCTTGGCAGTATCTTGCATAACTTAATTATTCAGAAGTCTAAATCTCAGCCTCCCTGGCAGCAAGATGTTTATGTTGATGCATCGTCATCTCGCGAAGGCACAAAAAACCCCACACCCGCTAGTCGCAGGCGTGGGGTTTTTAATTATCGAGTCCGAGAAATCTCAGCTCGCCCTGATTGAACTGAATGCGTTGCCGCAGCTCAGCCAGGGCAAGAAAAAATTACAGGGAGGCTTTGAGGTTCGAGGAAGGAACGAAGCGCACGGTCTTCGAAGCCTTGATCTTCATCGCCGCACCAGTCTTTGGATTGCGGCCCGTACGAGCAGCGCGCTTGGCGACCTTGAAGGTGCCAAAGCCGATGAGTTGTACGGAGGAGTCAGCCTTGATGCCCTTGGCAAGGGAAGCCAGCACGGCTTCGAGAGCGTCCGATGCGGCACGCTTCGAGGTTTCGCCGCCGAGGTTCTTTTGCACGAGTTCGATGAGTTGCGCTTTGTTCATGGTGTGTTTTTCCTGGGTTTAACGTTTGTTGGTTGTTGTCGATGTGCTGACCTTTTATGGACGGCACAACTCGATTTATGAGGGAATGATGAAAAGCGGTCAACCTCAAACTCCAGTAAAATCAACGCTTCTAGCGCCATGAAAACCATAGAATCAACACTGGCGCGGCTTCTGCCGTCATTCCTCCTCCCCGATGCCCATCCTACGGTGCCTGATACCGCATTCATCGCACCAGGTGCCATCGTCCTTGGCGATGTCATTCTTAGCCAAGAAAGCAGCGTCTGGTACACCGCCGTGCTGCGTGGCGACATCAATCGGATCAGCCTGGGGGCTCAGTCCAACGTGCAAGATGGCTGCGTGCTGCACGTCAGCGATGACCATGCCTGCGAGGTCGGCGAACGCGTCACCATCGGCCATCGCGCCGTCGTCCATGCCTGCCGCGTCCATGACGAAGTGCTCATCGGCATGGGAGCCATCCTGCTTGATGGCTGCGAGATAGGGCCACGCAGCATCATCGCTGCGGGTGCCCTGGTTCCCAAAGGTATGCGCGTGCCCGAGGGTTCCCTCGTCATCGGCAGCCCGGCAAAAATCATCCGCCAACTCACCGCCGAAGAGCAACAAGCGAATCAACGCCTCGCCTTAAAATACGTCGAGCTATCCCGCCGCTACCTCGCCCTACCACCGCAACATCTTTCCATAGCTGGCACCCCATAGGCCGTCGCACCTTCTCGCTGGAACATTCGTCATTCTTCCCACGCTCACAGTTGCCAGCCCCTGCCAGCGCTAGATAATCCGCAGCACATCCATGAATAACAAAGTCGTCGAGGTTCAAGTGCGCGCCGTGATACCCTGGCAGGGCAGCTTTGCCCTATTCCTGGGCAATGCCGAAAAAACCTTCGTCATCTACGTGGAGGAGTCTGTGGGCACCGCCATCTCCATGTTCATGCGCCACACTGCGAAGGAGCGGCCCCTCACCCATGACCTCCTGGCCAATGTTTTGCTCGCCTTTGGTGCCAAGGTCGAGCGCATCATCATCAACCACATCAACGGCCCCATCTTCCACGCCCGCCTCATCATCGCCGCCGAGAATGAAATCCATGCGCGCAAAGTCATCGAACTGGATGCCCGCCCGAGCGACTGCATCGCCCTAGCCACCCATCAGGGAGCGCCCATTTTCGTCGCCCAAAAGGTATGGGAAAGCGTGGAAGACGTGAGCGACAAACTCGACCTCATCGAAACCCAAAGCATCGGATCAGACTCCTTGGCCGACGACGATGACAGCGAAGAAGAGGAAGAGGATGACGACGATGATGATGATCTCGATGACATCAATATCGAGGATCTCCTCTTTGGCGAAGAGGATGAAGAGGACGACGAAGAGGATGAAGATGCCGATAGCGGCAGCCTAGGCCCACCCATTCGTTAGTGTGTCGCAGGCTCTCTCGATCCGAGAGCCTGCGCAAGCCCATCCGTTTTGGTGGCGGCTAGACCTCCAGCTTCCACGGGCCACGGTACTGACGACTCAGCAGCTTGCTGGCGTCTTCATCACCGACGATGACTTCGTTTTTTGCATCCCACTGGATCGTCCGCCCAGTCATCAGCGCGATCAGTGCGAGATGCCCAGGGATGGCGCTGTTGTGGCCCGTCTCCACGGGGGTGATCGTGGGCTGGCGCGACTTCACGCAGTCGAGGAAATTGCGGAAGTGGGTCTCGGTTTTGTAGAGCGGCTTTTTGATCAAATCTTCGCCGAGCACCTTGGCCTTGAAGGCATCGACCACCGTGTCTTTTTCACGCTTCTTGAAGCTGTCTTTAAACGCTTCGTTGGAGCAGTCGAAGCCACTGCGATCCACCCATATCCAGCCATCCGTGCCGATCCATTTCGTGCCGCTTCTGATGTCGCTGTGACCACCCGCGATGGTCATCGCGATGTTGCCCGCATACTTGGCCTGGGCGCGGTACTTCGTCGCCGTATTCCAGGGAGCCTTGCGGTCGGGGAAATCGACTTGCACGGGAGCCATCTCGCTAGGGCCTGCGCGGTCGCTATCCATGCCCCAGTGGGCGATGTCGCAGTGGTGCCCGATCCAGTCGAGGAGCTGGCCGCCGCCGATGTTGTAGTCCCAGCGCCAGTTCTTATGGATGCGACCTTCGATGTAGTCCTGCATCGCCGCAGGGCCGATCCACATCTCGTAGTTCAACTCGGCAGGTGGTGGCGTCACGCTCATTTTATCCTTCGTTCCCGCGAAGTCATTGTGCCCCGAGGGCAGGCCCACATGCACCTCTTTGATCGTGCCGATGAGGCCATTGCGCACCATTTCAGCGGCTTGGCGGAACTGCGGCACACTGCGCTGCCAGCTCCCCGTCTGCCAGATGCGGCCATACTTTTGCACCGCCTTCACGATGGCTTGCTGCTCATGTATGCTGCGCGCGAGAGGCTTCTCGCCCCAGATGTCTTTGCCTTGGCGCGCGGCCTCGGTGGCGACCAGCGCGTGCCAGTTGTCGGGGATGGCGATGGTGACGGTGTCGATGTCCTTACGAGCTAGCAGTTCGCGATAGTCCTCGTAGGCTTTGCAGTCTTTGTTGCCATAGTTTTGGTTAATCGTATCCACCGCTTGCTTGAGGTGGTTCTTATCCAAATCACAGGCCGCTACGACTTGGCAGTCCGCGTTGCCCATGAAGTTTTTCGTGTTGCTCGGCCCCTGCATCCCCCAGCCGATGGCGGCCATGGTGATGCGTTTGGACGGTGCATTCTGGCCAAAGACTGACGATGGCACGATGGTCGGAAAGCCCAGCGTGGCTGTGGCTCCGGCAATGAACTGACGACGATTGGAAGTCATGGTGAGATTGGGTGGTGGTTGACGTTTTAAAACCATTCTTCGGAATGGCGCTGGCGGTTTTAGCGGTTGCGCTGCCCGCCGTCAATGCAGCTTCTGAAAAGCGAAAGTCGGCAAGCTCAGAAGCGTTTCACTGCGACTTGTTTCCCCCCATGCAAATACCCCACTTTCTCCTCTGCTGTCTAGCGCTCTGCTCCCCCGCCATAGCAGCCACCAAGCCCAACGTCCTCTTCATCATAGCCGACGACGCCTCCAAACACTTCGGCCAAGCCTACGGCTGTGACTGGGTCAAGACGCCCCACATCGACCGCCTCGCCAAGACTGGGCTGGTCTTTGAAAACGCCTACACACCCACCTCAAAATGTGCCCCTGCACGCGCCGCCATCCTCACCGGGCGCAACCCTTGGCTCCTCGAGGAGGCTGCCAATCACCAGCCCTACTTCCCCGTCAAGTACATGGCCTTTAGCGAGGCACTGGCCAAGTCGGGCGTGCCCTGCGGCGGCGCAGGCAAGACCTGGGGACCCGGCGATGCCAAGACCGCAGACGGCAGCCCTCGCGACTTCGCGCTCCCCAGCACTGGCAGCAAAGATGAGCACAACCCCGGCCTAGGATTCACCGCCTTTCTCAAAAATCGCGCCCCTGGCCAACCCTTCTTTTACTGGTTCGGCAGCCACCACCCGCACCGAGCCTACAAGCTAGGCTCCGGCATCGCTGCTGGTAAAAAAACCAGCGACATCGACCACGTCCCTGCCTACTGGCCCGACAACGATGAGGTGCGCAGCGACATGCTCGACTACGCCATCGAAGTGGAGGCCTTCGATGCCCAAGTCGGCTCGCTGCTCGCCAGCCTAGAAGCCAGCGGCGAAGCAAAAAACACCCTCGTCATCGTCACCTCCGACCACGGTATGCCCTTCCCTCGCGTGAAAGGCCATACCTATGATGAGGCCCATCACATACCCTTCATCGCGAGCTGGCCCGAAGGCATCGCCAGCCCTGGGCGACGAGTCCCCGCCATGCTCAGTTTCATCGACCTCGCGCCCACTTTTCTCGACCTCTTCGGCGTCGATGGCACAGCCTCTGGCATGGCCCCCATCATCGGTCGCAGCTTCACCGACCTGCTGCGCAATGAGCCAAAGTCAGCACGCGACTTCGTCATCGTCGGGCGCGAGCGCAACGACGTGGATGCCCGCCCAGGTTCCCCCCGTGGCCTGGGTTACCCCGTGCGGGCCATCCGCGAAGGCCGCTTCTTTTATGTGCATAATTTCGAGCCCGACCGCTGGCCCTGTGGCAATCCCGAGCTGGGCTTGAAAGACACCGACGCTGGCCCCACCAAAGCCCTCATCGAGGCCAGCAGCCAGAGCGATCCCTACTGGCAGCACGCCTTTGGCAAACGCCCCGCCGAGCAACTCTTCGACCTCACCAACGATCCCGATTGCGTGGAAAACCTCGCCGCCGATACCGATCAAGCGACCCGAGTCACGGCCATGCGCGATAAGTTGATGGCTGAACTGAAATCGCAAAACGACCCGCGTGCCCTCGGCCAAGGCAATGTCTTCGATCAGTACCTCTCGCCACGAGCCGTCGGTAACAAAGCCAAATCCAAGAAGGTCAAATGAAGCTGAAATTCCCCCTCCTCACCGCGTGCCTGCACCTCTCGCTAGCAGCCGCGCAGACAACTTGCCCCGTCGGCAAACCTACCGCTGATGCCACCACTCAAGCCAAGCCCGCCGTGGCTCAAGCCACAAAAAAACCCAAACCACTCTTCCAGTACAAGTCCGGGGACATCGAAGTCCCAGCCGCCACCGCCGACGAGCCCAAGGTGAAAACCTTCGGCACCGCCACCCTCCTCGCCGCCAGGAAATATCTCGATGACGGCTCGCATCATTGGGTGCGCGAAAAGACCTGCGTCGCCTGCCACAGCACGGGTGTTTACATGGCCGAGCGCCCTGCACTGACCACGCTCCTCGGCAAGCCCAGTGAGGAAGTTTTAGCTGACTTCATCGACAGCATACCTGAAAAAATCGGAGGCCCGCAGATGCGCGATGGTGTGAAGTATTTCGGAGCCAGCATCCAGTCCGTTTGGCGCAGCCTGGGCCTCGCCACTTGGGATAAACACGTCACAGGCAAGCTCTCCCCACACACCGACAAATCCCTGCGTGGCACCCTGCAATGCCTCGCCGACGAAGGCTTCATCAAGACCATCGACCAAGTCGAGATCCCCTACATCACCACCGACTTCGAACTCACCGCCCAAGCCGCCCGAGCCATTGCCATGGCTCCAGGCTGGCTCGCCAGCGTCCAGGATGCCGACACCATCGAGCGCCTCGAACGCATAAAAACCTACCTCCGCCAGCATCAGCCCATCAACGACTACGAACGCGCTGTGCAACTCCAACTCGCCACATACCTACCCGAACTCGTCCCAACAACCCAGCGCGACAACGCCATCGCCATGCTCTGGCAGCAACAGCAACCCGATGGCGGCTGGTCCACCCGGCGCATGTCCGACCTGATGAAATGGCATCCAAAAATGGATCCCAAAGTCGTGCAAATGATCCAGTCCGAACCCGATGCCGCGAGCCCCGCCAGCGATCCCTACATGACCGCCTTCGCCATCGTGCTACTCCGCGAAGCAGGCATCCCAGCGAGCGATAAGCGCATTCAAAAAGGCGTCATCTGGCTAAAGCAAAACCAACGCGTGAGTGGCCGCTGGTGGATGAAATCGCTCTACCGCGACACCTACCATTACAGCACCTACATCAGCACCGCGCAGGCCCTGCGAGCCCTGGCACTGTGCGGAGAAGTGCCCCATCTCGCCGAGAAATAAGGCCGCTTGGAAAAGAGCCATTCCTTGCCTCGCCTCAATTTCCTACTTTACACATAGAGAATAAGGGGAATTGTCCGCACCCCACTCACCAGCCAACCATGAGCCCCGAATCCATCTCCGCCATCAATGCCGAACTCGACGGCCAATCGCCTCTCGAAATCACCCGCTGGGCCGTGCAACAAGGCGCTGGTCGCGCCATCGTAACCACCAATTTCCGCCCCTACGAGGCCATCATCCTGCACCTCGCCACGCAGGCCCAGGCCGACATCCCCGCCCTGTGGGTGGATCACGGCACGAATCTCCCCGAGACCTACCAGTTCGCCGAAAAGTGCCGCGCCCAGCTCGGCCTCAACCTGCAGGCTTACCTGCCCAAGATGACCTCCGCCCACTGGCTCGCGATTAACGGCGGCAACATCCCCATGCCCGACCAAGTCGAGCTGGTGGAGTCCTTCAGCCGCATCATGAAGCTGGAGCCCTTCGAGCGAGGCATGGCCGAACTCGCCCCAAAAATCTGGATCACAGCGCTGCGCAAAGAGCAAAACCCGCAACGCGCCGCAACACTGCAAACCGTCATGTGGGACGCCAAATTCAACTGCCTGAAAGTGAATCCCATCCTCGACTGGACTCCCAGAGAAATGGATGACTATCTCGCCGAGCACGCTCTACCGAATGAACGCACCTACTACGACCCCGCCAAGGGCGATGAGAAGCATGAGTGCGGGCTGCACGCGAAGCTGACGACAGCGTAGGACGAAGCAGAACTGTGGCAGGAGGAATAAGGAACAAGCAATATGGAATAAGGGCCAGAAGGCCGTTCTAATTTCGATGCTTCCAATGCCATTCTGAGACTTCCTCCAACGCCAAGACTCCGCCGGACTTCTCCCCCTTATTGCATATTCCTTTTTCCTTATTCCTCTCTCCCCCGACTCCTCCATGTCCTCGATAACGCACCTCCAATACCTCGAATCCGAAGCCATCTACATCCTTCGCGAAACCGCCGCGCAGTTCCAAAAACCCGCGCTGCTTTTCAGCGGTGGCAAGGATTCCATCGTCATGGCATGGCTCGCTCGAAAGGCGTTTTATCCCTCGCGCCTGCCCTTCCCGCTGCTGCACGTTGATACCGGGCACAACTTTCCCGAAGCCATGACTTATCGCGATGAATTCGTGGATAAGATCGGTGCCACGCTCGTCGTCGGCAGCGTGCAAAAGAGCATCGACGAAGGTCATGCGCAGGAAGAGAAAGGCATCAACGCCAGCCGCAACAAGTTACAAACCGTCACGCTGCTCGCCACCATCGAAGAGCACCAGTACGACGCCTGCCTCGGCGGCGGACGGCGTGATGAAGAGAAGGCGCGGGCCAAGGAACGCTTCTTCAGCCATCGCGATGAATTCGGCCAATGGGATCCCAAGAACCAGCGCCCCGAATTGTGGAATATCTTCAATGGCCGCAAACACTTCGGCGAGCACTTCCGCGTCTTCCCGCTCAGCAACTGGACCGAGATGGACATCTGGCAGTACATCCGCCAGGAAGCCATCCCACTGCCCAGCCTCTACTTCAGCCACCAACGCCGCATCATCGAAAGACACGGCCAACTCCTCGACTGCGAGACTGGCTTCATCCCGCTGCTCGATGAGGAGAAAGACAAGGTTCGCGAGATGACCATCCGCTTCCGCACCGTCGGCGACGCCACCTGCACTGGCGCGGTGGAAAGCACCGCCAGCACCATCGACGACATCGTCGCCGAAGTCGCCGCCGCGAGACAAACCGAGCGCGGCACACGAGCCGATGACAAGCGCTCTGAAACCGCGATGGAGGATCGGAAGAAAGAGGGTTACTTCTGATGCAACTTTTGTGATAGACTCACCTCATGACTGCCACCGCACCACTCACTCTCGACTTCGTGCTTGAAGCTGCCCGTAAGCTGCCGATTGACGACCAATACTCGCTCTACAACCACCTTGAAGATGAGCTTCACGGAGTCAATAGCGACACTTCCACCGTACATGCCAAGGCATGGGAAATGGAACTTGATCGCCGAGTTGCTGAGGTAGAATCCGGCGTCGCTGAGCTTATTCCCGCTGAACAAGTTCTCTCCGAACTGCGTGGACTGCTTCGCAAGCAATCATGAGAATCGAGTTTCACAAAGGTGCCCGCCGAGACCTCATCGAAGGCTTTCGCTGGTATGAAAAGCACAGCGATCAAGCCGCGCAGAGACTCATCGAGCAAGTATCCGCCACCCTTGATGCCATTCTCAAAGACCCCACTCAGCACCGCCCGTGGAAAAGGGGCAGTCAGATTCGGGTCATCAATCTCGAAGACTACCCCTACCAGCTCTACTACATCATCACAGGCAACCTGATCACCATTGTCGCCACCGCTCACGAGAAGCGACGCCCAGAATATTGGCGTCGCCGCATCAAGTAACATTCATGAACGCCGATCAGCCCAACGATGCCGACAAGAGCAAGCAGTGCCAAGCTGCGCTCGAAGCCGCATTTGGCATGTGGAAAGATCGTAACGACCTTGGATTGGCTTATAAAGCGCAAGGATCGAGTGTTTCCCGGTTGGACTGATCGCGAGCCAGAACAACAGCAGAGACTGAAGCCATGAACCAGCCCGTTGCCCACACCATTGATTCCTTGTTCGAGGCGGTTCAGACGTTGCCCATCAACGATCAATACGCGCTCTACAATCGCATGGGCGATGGGCTGCATGGTGGCCCGAACAGCGACATGGATGACAGGCCTTTGTCGCCTGAGTGGACGGCTGAGATTGATCGGCGGCTAGCTGCCGCAGATGCGGGATTGACCACTTACTATTCACTTGAGGAAGTGCTGGCTGAGGCGCGGCCTGGGTTTCCTGGTCGATCAGATCGAGACTCACAAGCCAGCGAAGATGCTGATAAGTAACTCATTCCATAACAAACACGACTTATGGCAAAACAGACCCGCGCTGAATTCATTCAATGGATGCCCCATGTGCTAGAGGCACTTCGTGCCCTTGGTGGCTCAGCACCGCCTCGCGAGGTCTATGACAAAGTGGCGGCATTGGCCAAAGTGCCAGACGAAAAACGGTTTGCAAAGCTCAGTAGCGGGCCACTTCGTTTTCCCAATCAAGTTGCTTGGGCTAAACAGTACTTGGTCTGGGAGCATTTGGTTTCATCAGCCAAGCGAGGTATCTGGATGCTCACCGCAGAAGGCGCTGACACTCGCCTTAGCGAAGAGCAGGCGAGCGCTATCCTCTTCAAATGGGCGGCGATACATGCTCAGAAGAAAAAAACAGAGCCCGATACAACGCCTCCAATCAAAGACGAGCCGACTGATGAGGGGCTTGAACCTGCGTCTGACTATCGCAGCGAGGTTCTTAGCCTTTTGCAAAATTTTGAGCCCAGCGCCTTCGAACGTTTCTGTGCGGCCCTTCTCCGACATCTCGGCATGGTGGGAGTCAAAGAAATCGGTGGATCTGGAGACAAGGGCATTGATGGCATCGGCTATCTTCCCATGGGCATTGGCTCGATTATCACCACCAAGATTGCGTTCCAATGCAAGCGCTACAACGACAATGGTGGAGTAACTCCCGCTCAAGTTCGTGAGTTCCGTGGTGCCATTGGCCACCGCGCTGAAAAGGGCATCATCTTCACAACGGGTTACTTCACAAAAGAAGCTAAAGCTGCCGCTGGCGATGACATGGCCACACCCATTGAGCTCGTTGATGGCGAACGTCTTGTGGAATTGCTCGCCGTGAATCAGTTCGGCCTCCTGGAAGCTAAAACATATGAACTCGATCACGAAATTCTCGGCAACTACGTGACTCACAACGCTAAGCCCAAGCCAACCAAGTAATTTCCCCTTCAATGACCACCACCACGCTAAACCCCACCGAATCCTCCCTCCTTCGCTTCACAACTGCTGGCTCTGTCGATGACGGCAAGAGCACGCTGATTGGCCGGCTGCTTTATGACTCGAAATCCATCTTTGAAGACCAGCTTCTCGCTGTGGAGGAATCCTCCAAGCGCCGTGGCGATGGGCATGTCAATCTGGCGCTGCTCACTGATGGACTGCGGGCTGAGCGCGAGCAGGGCATCACCATTGATGTGGCTTATCGCTACTTTGCCACGCCGAAGCGCAAGTTCATCATCGCCGACACACCGGGGCACATTCAGTACACGCGCAACATGGTCACGGGGGCTTCCACGGCGGACTTGGCGATCATTCTTGTCGATGCTCGGCAGGGCGTGGTGGAGCAGACCAAGCGGCACTCTTATCTCGCGGCTTTGCTGCGCATCAGTCATGTGATTTTGGCGGTGAACAAGATGGACCTCGTGGACTTCGATCAGGCGAAGTATGACGCCATCGTCAGCGAATACATGGCCTTCGCAAAGGGCTTGGAAAATGCGCCCTCGATCACGCCGATCCCGATGAGCGCACTGAATGGCGATAACGTGGTGGATCGCTCAACGAATATGGATTGGTATGATGGCCCGACGTTCCTCGCGCATCTGGAGACAGTGCAGGTCGCGGGCGAGAGCGTCACTGACGAGGCACGCTTCCCCGTGCAATGGGTCATCCGGCCCATTTCGGATGCGAAGGATGAAAAGCTGGGCCTCGCGCTGCACGACTATCGTGGCTTCGCCGGGCGCATGGCCAGCGGCACCTTCAGTGTGGGCGATAAAGTCGTCGCGTATCCCGCAGGCATCGCGACGACGATCACCGGCATCCACACCGAAGCAGGCGCTCAGGATGTGGCGATCCCGCAGTTGTCCTACTCGATCACGCTGGCGGATGAAATCGACATCAGCCGTGGTGGCTTGATCGCGAAGAAGGGCGAGGAGCCGCAGGTGAACCAGGAATTCGATGCGATGATCTGCTGGTTCACCGATAAAAAGACACTGAAGGCGCGCAGCAAATTCCACCTGCGCCACACAACGAATGAGACGCGCGCGGTCGTCACCGATGTGCTCTACAAGGTGAACATCAGCACGCTGGAGAAGACGCAGGACAGCAAAGAATTCGGCCTGAACGACATTGGTTGCGTGCGCATCCGCAGCTCGTCGCCGATCTTCTTCGACCCCTATTCCAAGAACCGCACCACAGGCAGCTTCGTCCTCGTCGATGAGCAGACCAACGGCACGGTGGCCGCCGGGATGATCATTCGTGCCGTGGGCAATGGCCTGGATGAGGACACCGAGGTGGCGATCTAAGTCGCTCTACGCTTGAATGAAAAAAGGGACGGCTGGCTATCATGCCAACCGTCCCTTCTTGTATTCTGCGGCTGAGTCCGACTTTGCGAACGCTCTACTTACCCGGTGTTGTCGCTGGAGCGGGAGCAGGCACAGCAGGAGCTGCCGTTGCAGGCTTAGCATCGGCAGGCGTTGTCGGTGCAGGAGCCGGAGCGACTGGCGCTGGCTTCGCAGCAGACGGGGCGGCTGGGGGAGCCTCAACAGGCTTGGCAACGGTAGGTGCTACGGGTGTCACCGTGACCTTTGGCGCAGCAACAGTCGGAGCAGTTGCGGCGGGAGGGATGGTTACAGCACCCGTGGCTGGGGCGGGCTTGCCCACGGGGACGACGGGTGCCACAGCAGGCGTCGTCGCCGCTTTAGTCGAGGCTTCAAAGAGCTTTTCCTTTGCATCAGCTCCCTGCTTTTTCGAGATCAGCACGCCCAGAACGATGGTGGTGAAGAAAAGGATTGCCGTCAGCCAAGTCGTGCCCTTTTGCAGCACATTGGTGGCTTGCGCACCCGCGAGGTTGCTCATGGCATCGCCTGCGAAGGTGGCTCCGAGCCCTTCCTGGCGGGGGCGTTGCATGAGGATAAGCAGGATGAGCAGAAGGCAGACGAGAACCTCTAGGACGGTAAGAAAGTTAATCAGAATGGACATAAAATGGGGCGCGAATATGGGGGGATGAGGGCCGTTGGCAAGGTCGTTCATCATTGAATTCTTCCCTCAAGCCCCTTTTGAGTCTATGGAAGCCACCCTTCCCCATTCATTATTCATAACTCTTCATTCCTAACTTCCCCATGTGGACCGGTCGCTTTTCCCAACCCACCAGCCAGCTTGTGCAGAGCTATGGCGAATCCGTATCCTTCGACTGGAGACTTTACGCGCATGATATTCGCGGCAGCATCGCGCAGTCCAAGGCACTCCTAGCGGCGGGCATCATCACGGCAGAGGAGCAGGCCGACATCGAGCGTGGACTAGGCGTCATCAAAGCTGAAATCGACGCTGGCAGCTTCACCTGGAAGCAATCGCTGGAAGACGTCCACATGAACATCGAGTCCGAGCTGACAAAACGCATCGGATCCGCCGGAGCCAAGCTGCACACTGCGCGCAGCCGCAATGACCAAGTCGCCCTCGACGTACGGCTCTACTGCCGCGCCGAAGTCGATACCATCATTGCATCGCAGCGCTCGTTGCAGCGTGCGCTCATCGAGTGCGCCGAGCGCAACGAAGCCGCCATCATGCCCGGCTACACGCATCTCCAGCGCGGGCAGCCCGTGCTCTTCGCCCACCATTTGCTCGCCTATGTGGAGATGCTGGATCGCGATGCCGCGCGGCTCACGGATGCCCGCACTCGGGTCAATGTGATGCCACTGGGTTCCGGTGCGCTCGCGGGCTCTACGATCCTGCTCGACCGCGCCCTGGTAGCTGCCGAACTGGACTTCCCCGCGATCACCCAGAACAGCATGGATGCCGTGAGTGACCGCGACTTCGTAGCCGAGATCCTCTTCGCCATCGCCCTCTGCGGCGTGCATTTATCGCGCCTCAGCGAGGACATCATCCTGTGGGCCAGCGCCGAGTTTGGCTTCATCTCGCTGAGCGATGCACACACCACGGGCTCGTCCTTGATGCCGCAAAAAAAGAACCCCGATGTTGCCGAGCTGACGCGTGGTAAAACGGGCCGCCTCGTGGGCAATCTCATGGCGCTGCTCACGATTTTGAAAGGCTTGCCGATGACCTACAATCGCGACATGCAGGAAGACAAGGAGCCGCTCTTCGACAGCATCGGCACCATCAAAGCCGCGCTCGCCGTCTTCGCCGAAATGATCTCGGGCATGGAAGTCCGCGCCGAGCGCACTCGCGCTGCTGCCAGCGATCCTATGCTGCTCGCTACCGACCTCGCCGACTACCTCGTGAAGCACGGTGTGCCCTTCCGCCAAGCGCACGAGATCATCGGCAAGCTGGTCGCCTACTCGCTCAGCGAGAGCCGCCCCTTTGGCGATATGCAGCTCACTGAGTATCAGCAATTTTGGTCGGGCTTCGACGCCAGTCTCTACGACTGCCTGAAACTCGAAACGGCACTCGCCGCACGGCAAAATCCCGGTGCGCCGAGCCCCGCGAATGTAGCTGCGCAGCTTCATCGCTGGCGCAACGTGCTATCTCAGTAGGCGGCGTCACTCGACCTTCATCGTCCACGCCTTCAGCCACTCCACGCCAGTCTTTGCAAACCCTCGCGCTTTCAGTTTCGCCTCCATATCCACGAGATGCGCTGCCCCGTAGAAGATAGCGATCTTGCGCTGCCCCTTGGCCATTTGTTTGTCCATCTGCTCCAACGCCACGCGATTGCGCTCGCCGATGATGACCGTGCCGCCACCTGCTTCCATGCCGCTGATGAGGGCTTCCATCGTGTCGAATTCGCGCCCGATGAGCAGCTTTAAATCATCGGCTTTGTCGGGCTTGGAGAGTATCTGCAACAGCTTCACTAGGCTAGGTTGCTGGGTCGCCTTGCCCTCCTCGGCCATCTGCATTTGCACCAGCCAAGCCTTGATCATGAGCCCCGCAAAGGACTCTTGCTTCTGCTCTTTTGCGCCATCGAACTGTTTCATCGTCATGTCGGCATGAACCAAATTTTTTGCCTTGTAGTCGATGCCTTCGAGCTGGCCGGTAAGCTTCAGCGTATCGCGCATCATCGTGTGCAGTTGGCCTATCCAGGCGAGCTTGGCCTTGTCATCTCCCGGCGCTGGAGCGGAAGGTTTACCACTCGCAGGCATCGGCCCGCCGACGAGTTCATAGAGCACCGATTCATAGGTTTTGAAGCGCGTGTTTAACTCGTCGTAGTAGCTCTTGTCGGCGATGTGGACAGCCCCGATGAGAGCCACCTCCGCGCCCTTTGAATCACGGAAATGTGCGACCGCCGTTTGCAGACTTGCCTCGGTATCGCCTTCGATAAAGCGGACATAATCGGGCGGCTTTGGCACCGTGGGCGATGCCTTAGCAGGAGGCACAGGCTCAGCGGCGCAAAGGCTAAAAGCCGTGAGATAAAATAGAGCGATGAGGCGAGTCATGACGCGAAGTATAGCATAACAAGCTGAGTTGTTGCCAAAGGAAGCATGTCCTCGCCGTGACTCGATTCTCATGAAAGTTCGCGACGTTTCAGGGCTTATTCCCCCACCATGCTCACCCTGCATAGTTCCTCTGGAGGTCGCTTCTGCGACGGCCTCGTGCGCCGCGATTTCCTCAAAATTGGCGGCCTCGCGATGGGTGGGTTGTCACTGCCCGAGGTGCTCCGCGCCGAAGCCTCGCCAACGCGCACGGGCCAGCCACACAAGGCCGTGATTATGGTCTTCCTGCCTGGTGGCCCACCGCATCAAGACATGTTCGACATGAAGATGGACGCCCCGTCTGAGATACGCGGCGAGTTCAAGCCCATCTCCACCACCGTGCCCGGCCTGCAAATCTGCGAGCACTTGCCCAAGCTCGCCAAGCTGATGGACAAATGCACGCTCATCCGCTCGATGTCGGACTGCGAGCCACAGCACGATGCGTTTCAATGCCTCACCGGTAGGGGCTTAAAACAACAGCCACCCGGCGGCTGGCCGTCCTTCGGCTCCATCGTTTCCAAACTGCAAGGCCAAACAGATCGCGCCGTCCCCGCCTTCGCCGGGCTCTCGCCAAAGATGGGCCACATGGAATGGGCGCGCACGGGCGAGCCAGGATTCCTCGGCGTCGCGCACGGCCCCTTCCAGCCAAACCGTGGCGGTGGCACCGATGATATGTCGTTAAACGGTATCACGCTGGATCGACTGCATGATCGCTCGGCCTTGCTGCGAGGCTTCGACGACTTCCGCCGCAACATGGATGCGAGTGGCCTCATGGCGGGGCTCGACACCTTCAACCAACAAGCCTTGGGCGTGCTCACCAGCTCAAAGCTGCTCGATGCGCTGAACCTTTCCAAAGAGGATCCTCGCATCGTCGAAAGGTATGGCAAAGGCTTCAACGTCAACCGCGACGACGGCGGCCCGCGTCTCACCGAGCACTTCCTCGCGGCCCGCCGCCTGGTCGAGGCTGGTGCCCGCGTGGTGACACTCGGCTTTAGCCGCTGGGACTACCATTCCAACAACTTCGGCCAACTGCGCGAAGACCTGCCGCTGCTGGATCGTGGTCTCAGCGCCTTGATCACCGACCTGCATGAGCGCGGGCTGGATAAAGATGTGTCCGTGGTCGTGTGGGGCGAGTTTGGCCGCACCCCCACAATCAATGCCAAGGGTGGCCGCGATCATTGGCCGCGCGTCTCCTGCGCGCTGCTCGCTGGCGGCGGCATGAATCACGGCCAAGTCATCGGTGCCACTGATAAACTCGCTGGCGAAGCCATCGAGCGCCCCGTGCGTTTCGGCGAAGTCTTCGCCACGCTGTATCAGCGCCTCGGCATCGACGTGAATAAAGTCACCCTCGACGACCACGCAGGTCGCCCGCAGTACCTCGTGCCCGACGGATTGCAGCCGATGGCTGAGTTGGTGTAAAACTCCCGGTTTGTAGCCACCAGGACGATGCCGCACACGCCGCTTGAAAGCTTATTTCAGTGCCATTCTTGCCTGCCCCTTTCTTCCTTTCCTCCTGGTGAGTTGAGCTGACTTCTATTCGAACTGGACGGCCAAAACCCTTGGTGCAGTAGCGAACTTTAACGGTTTAAAAATCTCACTTGACGCCTGCTATTGGCTCAATTAATGCGACTGCGTCTCATTTCCATT
Source organism: Verrucomicrobiota bacterium (assembly GCA_031411235.1). GTDB lineage: Bacteria > Verrucomicrobiota > Verrucomicrobiia > Verrucomicrobiales > Verrucomicrobiaceae > JANOAR01. The sequence continues at coordinate 25,872 of JANOAR010000306.1, forward strand.
AACTCATGAAATCGTATCTCCCTTCTTCAATTCTCGCTGTCACCATTGCTGCTCTCACAGCATTGCCGTCCACCCCAAGCCAGGCCAATGAGCGCCGCTTTGCTTACAGCTACGAAACCACGACCATGCCGAAGGGCTCTTTGGAGTTTGAACCCTGGTTCACTTACAAGCACTACGACGACAAGGATCGGTTCGAATTCCGCTATGAGTTGGAATACGGTGTGACCGATAATTTTCAACTCGGTGCCTACCTCTCCGACTGGCGCATCACGGATCTGGATGATGGCGATACAGAGGCGGAATGGCGCACGGCTGGCATGGAAGCGATCTACTCGCTGTCTGACCCAAACAAAGACTGGCTCGGCTCGGCCCTCTATGGCGAGGTGTTAATCGGTCCTGAGAAGTTCGCTCTGGAAGGCAAGTTGCTGCTGCAAAAAAATTTCGGACCGCTGGCACTGGTTTATAACGCTATTGTGGAAGCCGAGTGGGAAGGCTCGAACTATGATGAAAAAGTGGGCGTGTGGGAAAACACTTTTGGCGTGAGCTATCAGTTAAATCCCAAGTTTACAGTTGGTGTGGAAGCCTTACACGAGGTGGAATTTGCAGACTGGTCGGAGGCGGGCGATCACGTTTTCTACGCGGGTCCAAACCTGTCCTACCGCACCAAGGGTTTCTACGCGACAGTGGCTGGCTTGGTGCAAGCCTCGGATGTCGATGGGGAACCTGAAGCGCAGGTGCGCCTATTAATGGGATTCACATTCTAAATCGTTGAAGCTAACGGATACATTTCGATCATGGTCGGTGGTGGCGGCTGGTTCAGTAATCCTGTCCGGTTGTGCAGGACTGGATATGAACCAGATCGCCCCTTGGCCGTTGGCAGGCGCAGCGCAGCCGCTCATTCATGGGCGGCTGATCTACGTGACGAAGTGTGCCAAGTGCCATGCCCCCGAACCTGTGACCAAGTATTCCTATGCCCAGTGGCAGGTGATCATGCCCGACATGATCGAGGAGACAAAGCTGAATGCCACGGATGCCGCTGCGGTCACGAGCTACGTTCAATCACTGGTGACTCGTTAGCCGAGTCTATTTACTTCCGCTTCGAGTAGCGCCAGATGTCGGGGTTCACGGTGTTTTTCTGCTCGACTCCCGGCGTGCTGCGCCCCTCGGCCACATACTTTTCCAGAAGCTTGGTGAGCCTCTCGACCACATCCGGGTGCTCGGCCTGCACGTTGTTTTCCTCACCGATGTCGCTGCTTAAATCATAGAGCTGGATGGGTGGCAACAAAGCGGCGGTGGCGGCCTTCGCTTTGCCTTTCGCGCCTGCCTTGCCTTTGCCACCGCCGGCTGGCCTGGGGTCGCTCCAGCCACCGGAGTCGGGGCATAGCTCCAGCTTCCACGGGCCTTGGCGGATGCTGAAGCTGCCGTTGATGCTGTGATGCACGGTCGCCTCGCGCAGCGGTTTATCTACGTTGCCTTGCAGCGCTGCGAGATAGCTCACGCTATCTTCCGCAGCAGTGTCGGCCAGCTTCACGCCCGTGATTTCGGCACAGGTGGCCATAAAGTCGATGAGGCAGATCGTCTGGTCGCAGCGCGTACCAGGCTTCACCGTGGCGGGCCAGCGCACGAGGTAGGGAACGTGGTGCCCGCCGTCGAAGATGTCCGCCTTGGTGCCGCGAAAGACAAAGCTGGGGTTATGCCCCTTAGCGAGGAGCGTGGGGTAGTCGGCGCTGGGCGAGCAGCCGTTGTCGCTCGTGACGACGATGAGCGTGTCTTGCCCGAGGCCCGACTCGTCGATGGCCTTCATTACTTGGCCGATGGTGTCATCGGTTTGCATGACGAAGTCGGCATACAGATTGAGCCCGCTTTTGCCCTGCCATTCCTTGGTCGGGAGGATGGGCGTATGCGGTGCATTGAGCGGCAGGTAGAGGAAGAACGGCTTGCCGTCCTTGGCCGCAGTGGTGTGCTCTTTGATATAGGCGAGCGCGTGTTTCGTCAGCTCGGGCAGGACGTTTTCACCTGTAAATCCGGGCGCTGCTGGCCCCTCACGGGTGTAGCTCACGGGGCCACCTTTATTCATCACGAGCTTCATCATCGCGGTGGGCGAGGCGGTGACGTGATCGTTCTCGATAAAGCAGTAAGGCACCATGTCGAGCGAGGCGCTGATGCCGAAGTAGTGATCGAAGCCCACGCTGTTGGGGCCATTGGCGATAGGCTTATCGTAGTTCACGCTATGCACCTGCTCGACGGTCTCGATGTTCAGCTCGCTGACGTCCTTGCCGGGCAGCTTCACCCAGTCCATGCCCAGGTGCCATTTGCCGATGCAGGCCGTCGCATAGCCCTGGTCATGCAGCATCGAGGCCACGGTGCTGCGCCCCGGCTCGATGAGGCGCGGACTCAGCCCGCCCAGCACGCCCTGCTGAAGCCTCGTGCGCCAGTTGTAGCGGCCCGTCATAATGCCGTAGCGCGTGGGCGAACACACGGCGGAAGGCGAATGCGCATCGGTGAAGATCATGCCTTCCTTCGCCATACGATCCATGTGCGGCGTGGCGATCTTGCCCTCGGCATTGAGGCAGCGCACATCGCCGTAGCCGAGGTCATCGCAGAGGATGTGGATGATATTGGGCTTCGATGCCGCGTGAGTTTGCGCGGTGAGTGTGAGGATGGCGAAAAGGGCGAGCAGGCGGGGAATCATGGTGCGCGGTTCAACGTCGTGGACGTGGCGCGTGTAACAGCGGGGTGGCAGAAAGTTTTCGGCGATAATGAAGCCTTGGGTAAGCAGAGGTGGGAGAGGGCAACCACGGATGAACACGGACAGGCACGAATGGGGGAAGGAATGGCTGGCTGATTCCCCATTTCAGATTTCAGGATGCCTTCCATTGGTGATCATTCGTGTTCATCCGTGGTTGCTCTTTTCCCTTCTCTGCTTACCCCACGCTTCTCGCTCGCTATCGCCCACAGACCTTGCTTCAATGCTCACCATGAAGCCCCTCATCGCCCTCTCCCTGCTCCTCGGCACCACCTTCGCCGAGATGCCCGCTGCGCTCCAGCCGCTCATCGAGCATGTGCGCACGCATCCTGACGGGCAGGCGATGAACAGCCTCAACTTCGCGGCCTTAAAAGGCGACCGCAGTGGCTTGCCCATCGGTGTGTTTGATTCGGGGATCGGCGGGCTCACGGTGCTGGAAGCGATCTTGAAACTGGATGCCTTCAACAACGCCACGCTCGCTCCCGGTGCGGATGGCGTGCCGGACTTCGCGGGCGAGCGCTTCATCTACCTCGGCGATCAGGCCAACATGCCCTATGGCAACTATGCAGCGAAGGGCCGCCTGGACTTCCTCAAAGAGCTGATCGTGCGCGATGCCGTCTTCCTCCTCGGTCAGCGTTATCGAGCTTCGCAAACCGCAACGCCGAGCTATGACAAGCCGCCCGTGAAAGCCATCGTCATTGCCTGCAACACCGCCACCGCTTACGGCATCGAAGACATCCGCGCCGCGCTGAAATCCTGGCAGCTCGATGTGCCCGTCATCGGCGTCGTGGAAGCCGGAGCGCGAGCGGTAAACGACATCACCCCCAGCGAGGGCAAGCCCGGCACCGTGGCCGTGCTGGCCACGCTGGGCACTTGCTCATCGGGTGCGTATCCGCGCGCCATCGGGCAGGCCACAGGGCTCGCCGGCAAGCCAGCGGCACAGGTCATCCAGCAAGGCAGCGTGGGCATGGCAGGTGCCATCGAAGGGCAGGCTACTTTCGCCTCGCCTGCCACAGACTCTGCCGCCTGGGTGGACTACAAAGGCCCTGCCGTAGGCAACACCTCAGCACCCCTCGACCCCGCACTCGCCGCCCTTTATGGCTTCGACTTCGCAGGGGTGCTCGGCCATGAAAATGAGCCCTCGACATGGAAGCTCAACTCCGTGGCCAACTACGTGCGCTACGATGTGGCCACGCTCGTCGAGAGCTATCGCAAAGCTGGCGGAGGCCCGCCGATCAGCAGCGTGGTGCTCGGCTGCACACACTTCCCGCTCGTTGCACAGCCCATTTTAGAAGCCTTCGCGCGGCTGCGCGACTATGAGGATGCGCAGCACGCGCGGCCTTACCACGACCTCATCGCCCAGCATGTGGAGGTCGTCGATCCTGCGCATCTCACAGCGAAGGAACTCTTCCGTGAACTCGCCCGCGCCAAACTGCGCAGCCCCAATGCCAAGACGGCGCAGAGCATCATCGGCACCACGTTCTACCTTTCGGAAGCCAATGCCCAGTGGCCTGGCAGCGCACTCGTCCCAGGCAGCACCACCGACCTCACCGACGAGTATAAATATGGCCGCAACCCCGGCCAGCCCGAGCGCGAGGACACAGTGTATGTGCCGATGAAGGTCGAGCGTGTGCCCGGCGGACTGAGCAAGGCTCTGCCGCTGGTGGGCGCGGCGCTAGCGCGTGTGGCCAAGTGATTCACCTGCGCAACTCCGAAGCGCCAAGTCACGCGGGATGTGACTGCGACCTTCCCCACGACTGATTTCGACTAAAGTCGAAGCCACATTCCGCAGTGCTGAAGCGCATGATTCGGCACAGCATTCCAGCGTGCAAAGCCCCCTGTCCTTCACTTCGACTTAAATCATTCTCTCGCCGCGCTTGCCAATGCCGTCCGTTCCTGCCTTAATCCGCGCCCATGCCTTTGACCATAGATCAAGTCCTCAACGCAGCGGATGAGCACAACGCCAGCGACGTCTTCCTCCAGGAGGGCGAACTGCCGCGACTGAAGATCACGGAGCAAATGATGGTCTTTGGCGAGGAGCCCATCTCGCTCGCTGAAATGGTGGGCCTGTTTCGCAGTTGCGGCGTGGATCCCGAGACTCAGCTCGACAAGGATTCCGGCCTCATCTCGCGTGCGGGCACCCGCTTCCGTGTGAACTTGCACCGCAGCATGGGCAAACTGGGCGTGGTGATGCGCCGCATCCGCACCAACATCCCTTCACTCGCCGTGCTGGGCGCACCGGACTGGCTGCTCCAGCGCTGGGTCACCAAGCCCTATGGCATCATCCTCGTCACCGGCCCCACAGGCACAGGCAAATCGACCACGCTGGCGGCGCTGTTGCAGTGGCTGAATGACACGCACGCGCGGCATGTCGTCACCATCGAAGACCCGGTGGAATACATCTTCACCAACAACATGTGCCTCTTCACCCAGCGCGAAGTGGGGCGCGATACCGACAGCTTTGCACGCGGTCTGCGGGCCTCTTTGCGCCAAGCGCCCGATGTCGTTTTCGTCGGAGAAATCCGCGACTACGAGACGGCACTCATCGCGCTGCAAGCCTCGGAAACCGGGCATCTGGTGCTCGCCTCACTGCACAGCGAGCGCGTGAGTGACACGATGGAGCGCTTCCTCAATCTGTTCCCGCCGGATCAGCTCAATCTCGGCCTGCATCTGCTCTCGCATCAGCTCATTGGCATCTGCTGTCAGAAGCTCGTGCAGAAGGTCGATGGCAGTCTGATGCTGCTCACCGAGCATGTGCAAAACGGAGGTGCCGTGCGCGACTGGATCGCCCGTCGCGATGTGGACAAGATTCAGGAATACCTCGCACGCGGCAGCGACCCCAATGCCACCAACTTCCTGCGCTCCATCATCAAAGCCTACGATGAAGGCACCATCGACGAACCCACCGCCATCCTGGCCACAGGCAATGAAACGGAGTTCAGGCGAGCTGCGCGGGGCATTAGTGGAAGCTGAGTAGCGTGCGGCGAAACAAGCGGCAGACGGAGGGATATGGAATAAGCAATATGGAATAAGGGCTGAGGAGGCAACGGCGATGCGATGAGCGAGATCAAAAGCTACCGAGATTTGCATATCTGGCAGAAGGCGATGGAAGTCGCTCGCTTGGTCTATGATTATACGCGTACGTTCCCCAGTGATGAGCGATTTGGGCTTACTTCTCAGCTGCGGAGGTCAGCAGTTTCAGTGCCCTCGAACATTGCAGAAGGGCGAGGGCGAGGCACCACAGCAGACTATGTCCGCTTCCTGCGCATCGCCCGAGGCTCATTGTTCGAATCACAAACCCAAATCGAACTCTCCCAAATGCTTGGCTTTGGCCAGTCTGCGCAGGCCAATGAACTGCTCACTCGCTCAAATGAAATCGAGCGCATGATTAACTCGCTCATTAATAAAATGAGCCCACCACCATAGCTCGCAGCCCCCAACGCCCTCCGCCCCCTTATTCCATATTCCTTCCTCCATATCCCTCCGGCCCCCAACCCCCGTTACGCCTCCAACTTCCTCCCTCAAACCATGCACGCCTACGACCTCATCGAATACCTCTCCATGGTCACCGAACGCGGTGGCTCCGACCTGCATCTCAGCGTGGGAGCACCGCCGACGGGGCGCATTCATGGCACACTGATGCCACTCACCGATGAGATACTGGACTCCAATGACACGCGCGAACTGATCCTCGCGGTGTTGAAGGAGACCCAACGCGCGAAGCTGGAGCACGAGTGGGAGTTGGACTTCGCCATTCAAGTGGACAACCTCGGGCGCTTCCGAGGCAATGCGTGTTTTGTGCTGGGCCGCATCGAGGCAAACTTCCGCTTCATCCCGGCGACGATCCCCGAGCTGCACGAGCTGGGGCATGGCCCTGCCGTCACCGACTTGGCCCTTTTGCGCGATGGGTTGATCCTCATCACGGGTGTCTCAGGCGCAGGGAAAACGACCACGCTGTGCAGCATGACGCAGCAGGTGGCGCGCACACGCTCAGCGAATATCATCTCCATCGAAGACCCCATTGAGTTCATCTTTGGCCAGTACCAGAGCCTTATTCGGCAACGCCAAGTGGGCAGCGACACGATGACCTTTGCCTCGGCGATGAAGAGTGCCTTGCGACAGGATGCGGATGTGATCGTGGTCAGCGAACTGCGCGATCTGGAGACGATGCGCACCGCCATTCAGGCGGCAGAGACGGGTCACCTCGTCATCAGCACGCTACACACCAGCGAGGCCACGGGAACGATGACGCGTATCTTCGACGCCTTCCCCGCCGAGCAGCAAGACTATGTCGCCGCCCAGCTCTCCAGTTGCCTCAAAGGCGTCGTCTGCCAGCACCTGCTACCCCGCGCCGATGCCGAAGGCCGCGTGCTCGCCACCGAGGTGATGCGGATGAACCACGGCGTGGCCCGCTGCATCCGCGAGCGCCGCTTTGCCCAGCTCCCAGGCCTCATCCAGATCGGTGGGCGAGATGGGATGCACACCATCGACGATAGCTTACTGCATCTTTTGCAGCATGACTTCATCGCTGAGGAGCATGCACTCGCGCACTGCCGGGATCGCGACTTTATCCATACTAATTATCTAAAGCATGTGCGCGACAATGCTCCCGATCCGAAGAAGAAGCGCTAACGCTGCGGCTACTTGTCCGAGAGCACCAGCCAGCGATCAGCAATGATGCCCGTGATGCGCACGCAGTGGTCGGACTTTGCCTGTTCTTGAAAGGCTAGGCGCAGTGTGAGTCCCATATAATGGGCATTTTGTCCGACCATTTGGGCGAGTGCTTGGCCTATGCTAGAAGTCCGCTCGCAATAGGCATGAACGGAGAAGAGCCCATCGGGCGACAGCAAGTTCAGCGACAAAAATTTCTTCTCATCCTCGAACTCATAGTTGTAGTAGTCGCTCTTGGCGGCAAAGCAGCGAAACAGCGTCGGCGCAGCAACACGGCGCTTTTTAAAATCCGTCCACGAAAGCTCGGAGTAGCCGACATAACTTTCCCAGTCGATCAGATAACTTCCGTTCGATGTTGGCAGCAGCGCCATCTCCAGAACATCGCCGGGGCGAGCACTGGAAAAAGTCATCAAGAGCACAGAGCGCCCATTGATCCGGTAGCTAGAGCTGTTGAGCATGCTGCCCGATTGCGGATCTACATTGTGCTGCTCGTTGTAATAATTGTGCATCAGCGGCTTCACGCGCTCTTTGTGCAGCACATAGTCCGCCTTTTCATCCGTCGAAGTGGCGTGCCAGAATTTTTGCAGCACATCCGTCGCCGCATCGACCTGCTTCGGCGATACAGGTTCTGCCACGGGAGCCGACGCGATGGATTGCCCGGTGGTCTCGGTCTTCGCGATGTCCACCAGGGATACCTCCAAGTTCTTGCCCATGAGCGAAGGCGTGGAAGCGCTGGGCTCCGCGCTGGGGGCGCTGGGAGCCGCTGCCTCGGCCACCACTGGGCTACTCCCATTGAGCAAATCATGCGCCGCCTTGGACATTGGTTTTTTAGAACCAGAGTCTATGGCGACGGGTGTGGCGGGCATCCGGCTGGGCGCAGTGGCTGCCACGCGCAGAATCATCTGCCGCTCTTCGCGCATCTGAAAATAATGCTGCCAACCCGTAAAAAGCGTGACCGTGAGGCACAATACGGCAAGGGTACACACCGCCATAACGACGCGGTGCGGGTTAGTTGAGGCGGTGTGCGTATTGAGCGAGCTGGAGGGCATGACACAATAGTGTGCCGCATTCCTCCACCCGAGGTCAAGCTCCACGCGCAATCAACTCCTTGTAAACCGACACCAACCGCTGCGACTGGACATGCTGGGCAAAGCCCTCCTCCACCGCACGATGGCCGCCCTCGCCGAGACGCAGGCGCAGTTCCTTGTCGGCAAGCAATCGCAGCGTCGCGGCGGCAAGCGCTTCGGGATCGTTCTCTGGCACGAGCAGGCCGCTGACGCCATCGGTGATGGCCTCGGGGATGCCGCCATGATGCGTTGCCACCACCGGCACGCCCGTGGCCATCGCCTCCAGCATGGCATTCGGCACGCCCTCGCGATTGCCATCGGCACTGGTGCGGCTGGGGTGCAGGTAGATATGGCTGGCGTAGATGTATTTCAGCAGAAAGCCCGAGGGCTTGAACCCGGTGAACTGCACCCGCTCGGCGAGGCCCAGCGATGCTGCGAGCGCCTCCAGTTCCGCACGTTGTGGCCCATCGCCCACGAGCAGGAGTGTGGCCTTCGGGTAAGTCTTTGCGATGATGGCAAAGGCGCGCAGCGTGGTATCCAGACCCTTTTTGTCGATGAAGCGACAGCTCTGGATGAACTGCCACGCGCCCTCTTCTGGCGTGCAGCGCTCCTGGTATTTCCATTCCTCCATCGGGATGCCGGTGCGCTGGAGAATGACTTTCTCCCTCGGCGCACCGAGTGCGATGAGGTCGCTCGCCAGCGCCTCAGAGCGGCATTGTAAAAGAGCCGCGTGGGTGAAGACCTGCTGCATCGCCGCACGGTAGCGAGGTTTTTCCATATCCACCGCCGCATCGGCACCGTGGAAGGACACCAGCACCGGGCGAGGCCAGGCCTTCATCAGCGGCAAAAACTGCGGGGCCACATGGCCGAAGTAAATGTGCAGCATCTGCGCATCCACTCGCGTGAGGTCGAGCAGCCAGCGCCGCAGTTCCCCGCGATACATTTGCCACGGCTCCTGGCGCAGTTGTTTGTGGATCAGTCGGCGCAGCCAGCGGGTGCGAGGCTTGGGCAGCTCGTGCATCCATTTCTCGTGATAAGGAAAATGCGCCGGATACTCGCGATGGTGGGTAAAGACATGGGCATCAATCTCATGCCGCAGGCCCGTGAGCTGCCGATAGACATGCAACTGATCCAGCTTCAGGAAGTCGGCCACGTAACTGGCTACGGCGGGGTTTTTCGGCATTGATCGAGAGAGGAGCGCTGGTTAATCTTCGCGCCCAAACATCCGGGCTGCGAGCAGCCTATACTGAGGATGTGCGGCCCCTTCGCCACATGAATTATCCTGAAAAAGCACGCCGCGTCATCGACCTCGAAATCGAAGAACTCCAGCGCCTGGGTGCGCGCATCGGCGAGGCATTCAGCCGTGCCATCGAGCAGATTATGACCACCCTCGGCGAGCGTCGAAAGCTGATCGTCTGCGGTGTCGGCAAGAGCGGTAACATAGGCCGCAAGCTCGCTGCCACGCTGAACAGCACTGGCGCCACCACCGTGCTGCTGCACGCCCAGGACGCCCTGCACGGCGACCTCGGCATGGTGGATGAGGGCGATCTCGCCATCCTGCTCAGCTACTCCGGCGAGACGCAGGAACTCATCGCCCTGCTGCCACATTTGCGCCGCATGAGCCTCGGCATTATCGCCATCACGGGCAACTCCGAGAGCACCCTGGCGAAGAGCGCCGACCTCACGCTCGATGTCAATGTCTCCCGCGAAGCCTGCCCGCTCGGCCTAGCCCCTACCTCCAGCACCACCACCATGCTCGTGCTCTGCGATGCCCTGGCGATGGTGCTGCTGGAGGCTCGTGGCTTTCGCCAGGAAGACTTCGCACGCCTGCATCCCGGCGGCGCGCTGGGCCGCGTGCTGCTCACCAAGGTCAGCGACCTGATGCGCAGCGGCGATGCCTTGGCGAAAGTGCAGCCCACGACTAGCATCGGCGACACTCTGAAAGCCATGACCCGCGCCCGCGCCGGAGCCGCCGTGGTCATCGACGACGCAGGCAAGCTCGCGGGCGTCTTCACACACGGCGACTTCGTCCGCGCCTTCCAGGCCGACGCCGCCATCGCTGAAAAACCCGTGCGCGACTACATGACCGCACGCCCCATTTCCATCAGCGCGAACAAGTTAGCCGCCGAAGTCCTCGCCACGCTAGAGCACGCCCGTGTCGATGACATCGTGGTGATCAATGACGCTGGCGAACCCGTCGGCTTGGTGGATACGCAAGACTTGTCGCGGATGAAGCTGGTGTAGCCCCAAGGCAAAGCTGCACAGCGCAGGGGATTTTCAGCCGTGCGCTCTTACACCCGCACCAGGCAGCAGCCGAAGTCGATCTCCCAGCCGCTGTCGGTTTTCTGCACCGGGAAGGCCGGGCTCAGGTGGTAGCGCTGGCGGCGGTTGTCCACGGGATCCAGGTCGGCGGTGATCATGTCGGCGGCTCGCAGCACGACGAGGTGCTTCAGCACGGCGCTCAGGCGACGGCTGGCGGCAGGCATGAGCTGAGTGGCCGTGCGGGGCTGGCCGTCCACCAGGGCTAGCAGCAGGCGGCGTCGCACCGGGTCGCCCAGGGTGGCGAAGATCACGTCGGGGTTGGGGCCGGTGAGATCGGCGGGCGCAGCAGGAGGGAGGCATCGCTTGGGCATGGGGCGTATCCTGAAGCATGGCCCCCTGGCGTGGCAAGAGGGACTTCTCGCGCGGTGCGGCAAGGGAAAGGCGGAAGAAGGTAGGGCGGGCTGTCCCCCAGCCCGCCACCACCCTACCTTCCCCGCCGTTGCAGTCTTTGTCCTGCCAGCTCTCGGGCTCCAGCACGTCGGCCTGCATTTCCCACCAAGATCCAGCCGTCTCCGCCGCGCGAAAAGGAATCGTAGCGCGAGACTCAGGAGAGTCCGAACAGTCGCATAAGATCACCGACTGACGTGCTGGAGTCTCCCAGGTGTCGTATAAGATCACCGACTGGAGTGCCGCAGTCTCCCAGGTGTCGTATAAGATCACCGACTGACGTGCCGAAGTCTCCCAGGTGTCGCATAAGATCACCGACTGACATGCCGCAGTCTCCCAGGTGTCGCATAAGATCACCGACTGACGTGCCGCAGTCTCCCAGGTGTCGCATAAGATCACCGACTGACGTGCTGGAGTCTCCCAGGTGTCGCATAAGATCACCGACTGGCGTTACCGAGACTCCTGACCGCCAGCCAAGAATCTTGGGCGACGAGTCCGCAGGCCTGGGGCTACTGGCCCGGCACCACCGTCGGTGGTCGCTTGCTGCTGGAGTGGTCATCTAAAAAGCACTCATGAACTTAACCCGACTCCAATCTGCCCAGCGAAAGAGCTGGCTGGGTTGGAGTTTTTTTGCATGAGCGAGTTCGACCTCTAGCCAGTTATACGGCGCTTCATCATGTTTTGGGAAAATAGCCAGCGGCATGGCGCACGGAAAGGGATGTAATAGAACAAGGACAAATCGGCTAAAGCCTCGTACTCCAACGTGACTATTCATTGCCTTGGGTCGGACGTTCCCAGACGCAAGTTGGCCTCGTTGGAGTACGAGGCTTTAGCCGATTTGTCCTTGCCACTCGTGGCCATAGTCTTGGCTTAGTTGGGCCACGCTTTTCCCAAAACATGATCGCGTCAGTATGGCAGCTGGCCCTTCAGTCCACATAGGCGAACTCATTCAAGTTCAGCAGCGATCGGCATAGCTCGGTGAGGCCGTGGTTGTGCAAATAAGCGAGGCAAGCGGTGCGTTCATCGCTTTCGGGCTGGCGTTGCAGGGCGAGGGCGAAGCAGCGGCTGACCTGCGCCTCGGGCTCACTGCCAGCTTCACGCTGGAGGCGGCTGGCGAAGGACTCGGCCACCTCTCGCATGAGGGGGCTGTTCAATAAGGTGAGAGCTTGCGGCGCGACGGTGGAAGTGTTGCGGCAGGCGCAGGAGAGGTTGCTATCGGGCAGGTCGAAGGCGTCGAGCATGGGGTCGTGGAGACTGCGTTTCTGCACGAGGTAGATGCTGCGCACGAAGGTCTTTTCATGCGGCGAGGGGTACCAGCCTCGTGTCTTTTCATCGTTCTCGAAGAGGGCGCTGGGACTGGTGCTGAGCACTTCCTCCGGCAACTCCGGCCACACGGGCGGGCCGCCTTGGCTGGGGGTGAGACGGCCCGCGACGCGCAGCAAGGAATCGCGCAGGGACTCGGCGCTGATGCGGCGCGGGGCATACTGATTGAACAAGGGAGCATCGGCGATGGCTGCCGTGGCGAGGCCTTGGCGGTAGGTGGCGCTCTCGACGATGAGCCTGTGCAGCTTCTTTAAAGACCAGCCATCGACAATGAACTGCTGGGCCAGCCAATCGAGCAACTCAGGGTGGCTGGGCTTGCTGCCTGCGAAGCCGAAGTCGTTGGGTGTGGCGACGAGGCCAGTGCCGAAGTGGCTCTGCCAGAGGCGATTGACGATGACGCGGGCGGTGAGGGGATTTTCTTTTGCGAAGAGCCAGTCGGCCAGCGCGGTGCGTCTGCCAGAGCTGTTCTCACGGGCGACGCGGGCAGGCGGTATGGGGTTGGGGTCAAGGGCGGAAAGGATGCCTGGGGCGACCTCTTCGCGCGGCTGGGTGAAGTCGCCCTGGTAGAGAATGTGGGTGGCGAGAGGCGTGGTGCCAGCATCGGTAACGAGGAAGCCTGGGGTGGGCGGGGTGCGCCGGGCTTGCATCTTCTGCACTTCGGCGGTGGCGCGTGTGTGGGCGTCTTTTTCCTCGCTGGTGAAGGTGGCGATGGCCTCCTCCAGCGTGGGCTTGATGCTTTTTTTGATGATCCGTATCTGCTCACGGATGAAGGCGGTATAAGCAGTCTCTGGGGTGTCGAGGAGCTTCTTTTTGTCCTCGGGCAGCGCGGCGCGGCGTGCGTCCCGGATGCGCTCCAGCGCGGGGTTTTCGATGTCGGCAATGGCTTGCTGGGCCTTCTCGATGGCGAGGGTTTCGCGCAGGATGATGGCGTGCTGCGGGGCGAGATCGAGGGCGAGGTCATCATTGGCTTTGGTGCCCTCGAAGAAGGCGCGCAGGCGGTAGTAGTCGGCCTGGGAGATGGGGTCGATTTTATGGTCGTGGCATTTGCAGCAACTGAGGTTCATGCCCATGAAGGCCGAGCCTGTGGTCTCGACGAGGTCGGCCATGACTTGGGCTCGGCAGCGGTCGCGCTCGCCGAACTTGGAGGCGCTGTTGTCATACGGGCCGACGCGGAGGAAGCCGGTGGCGGTAAGGCAATCCTGCTCGGCGATGTCGCGCGGCGGGCCTGCGAGCATCTCATCCCCAGCGAGCTGCTCTCGGACGAAGCGGTCATAGGGTTTATCGGCATTCAACGAACGGATGACATAGTCGCGGAAGCGCCAGGCGTTGGGCCGGAACTCATCGTAGTCGAAGCCGTTGCTATCGCTGTAACGCACGACATCGAGCCACTGTCGCGCCCAGTGTTCGCCGTAGCTGGGGGAATCCAGCAAGCGGGTGACGAGGTCGTGGTAGGCGTCGGGCGAGGAATCGGCGAGGTAGGTGGCCATGGCCTCGGGGCTGGGCGGCAGGCCGGTGAGGTCGAAGTAGAGCCGACGCGCGAGAGTGCGGCGCGTGGCCTCAGGCGCGGGCTGGGCACCTGTCGCTTCGACCTTGGCGAGGATGAAGGCGTCGATGCCGTTGCGCGGCCAGTGGGCGTCTTTGACGGCGGGCACCGAGGGATTCGCGAGGGGCTTCAGCGACCAGAGATCGAGGCGCTTGCCACCGAACATCTTGACGATGGGATTGCGCGGGTCGCTCCAGGCGTTGCCTATTTTTTCCTGCGGCGCGAGGACTTTGGCGAGCTTTTCTTTGCGCTCGACCCAGGGCGCACCGGCGGCGATCCAGCGGCGCATGGCGACGAGTTCGGCGTCGCTCGGTGGGTCTTTGGGCGGGAATTCACGCAGGGGGTCGTTGTGCAGGGCGCGGGTGAGCATGGTGCTCTTCTCCGGCTCGCCGGGCACGAGCGCGGGGCCGCTGATGCCGCCCTTCAAAGCCGCCGCGAGGGTGTCGAGACGCAGCAGGCCCTTCTGGTTTTCAGGGCCGTGGCAGCGCCAGCAGGCCTGCCGCAGCATGGGGGAGACGTGTTGGGTGAACTCTGCCTGAGCCTGCTGCCGGACGCTTCGCTGGTACGAGCGCCATGCCTGTCGCGAGCCTGCCGTCAAGGCGGCAAGGGCGAGGGCAGCGATAAGCAGTTGGCGGGGGAGACGCATGGCTGGAAGGACGGAATAAAGTGCTGAACTCGTACGTGGAGGCCTAGCCTGTCGAAATGGGGGAATCTTCCTATTCGATCATGCGCTAAGATCACAACTGATGTTAGGGGCACCCGTCGGCGCGTGTCAGGTAGGATGTCGGCAGCAGCCGCAGATGGTTCGCGCAGCCCATGCATACCTGTTGTGACCACACTCGACGCGACTTTCTCTCCCGAGTGGGGGGAGGCTTCGGGGCTGTGGCGCTGGAGGCGCTGCTGCACGGGCAGGCGCGTGGAGCGGTGGAGATCGACCCAATCCAACCGCAGTTGCCGCGCAAGCCACAGTTCACACCGAAGGCGAAGTCGGTCATTTTTCTGAACATGGTCGGCGGGCCGTCGCAGGTGGATACGTTTGATTACAAGCCACTGCTGCAAAAGCTGGATGGCCAGGCGGTGCCCACGTCGCTGCGCGAGGCGGTGCTGAAGACGCGCTTCAACAATGTCTTCATGAGCTGCACGGAGCTGATGGGCAGCCCCTACAAGTTCAGCCAGCATGGGCAGAGCGGCATGTGGGTGTCGGAGCTTTTCCCCCATCTCGCGGAGCGCGTGGACGATCTGTGCTTCATCCACTCGATGCAGGCGGAGAGCAATAACCACGCACCCGCGAGCTACCAACTGCACACGGGCGAGACGATCTCGGGCAAGCCAAGCCTGGGCTCGTGGGTGACGTATGGATTGGGCACCGACAACCAAAATCTGCCGAGCTATGTGACGCTCTTCGAGGCCGGCCCTTTCGGGGGTGCCGCGAACTACACGAATGCGTTTTTGCCTGCGGCTTTCCAGCCCACGCAACTGCGGTCGCAGGGCACACCGGTGCTCGATCTGCTGCCGCCCTCAAACTTTGCCAAGGGGCAGCGAGCCACGATTGATCTGATTCATGAGCTGGACATGAAACACCGCGCCGCACGTCCCGGCATCAGCGAACTGGATGCGCGCATTGCCAGCTATGAGCTGGCCTACAAGATGCAATCCGCAGCGATGGAGGTGGGCGATGTGGATAAGGAAAGCGCCGAGGTGCGGCGCAGCTACGGGGTGGATAGCAGCGATGCGCACACGCAAAAATTTGCCCGCAAATGCCTGCTCGCGTGTCGGCTCGTCGAGCGTGGTGTGCGCTTCGTGCAGGTGTACCACATGCACGATGGCGTGGGCTGGGATGCCCACGCGGCGCTGCCGAGAAACCATCCCGATCTTGCGAGGCAGTGCGACCAGGCCATCGCGGCGCTGCTGGGCGATCTGAAACAGCGCGGACTGCTCGATGAGACGCTGGTGGTCTGGGCGGGCGAGTTTGGCCGCACGCCGATGATGCAGGGCGAGAACGGACGACAGCACAACGCGGCTGGCTTCACGATCTGGATGACGGGCGGTGGGGTGAAGCCAGGGCGCATCGGTGCCACCGATGAGATCGGTTTGATGGCGGTGGAGCGGCCCATTGGCTTCAAGGATTTGCACGCGACTCTATTGGCAGCGCTGGGCATCGACAACGAGGCGCTGACCTACCTGCACCAAGGCCGCGAGGAGCGGCTGACGGGGATTCCCGGCAGTGCGGCCTTGATCAAAGGAGTGCTGTCATGAGGGTTGCTCAGCAGCTCAAGCAGGCTCCGCCATGTTGGGCCTCCCTTGACATTGGCAGCGCGGGATGGGAAGGGACGCGCCCTCCCGATCCATGACTTCCCCTCCCTCTCCCCACATCGCCGTCCTCGGCGGCGGCCCCTGCGGCTTGTATGCCGCGCGCGTCCTCACACGCGCTGGCTACGCTGTCACCGTGCTGGACAAGGGCGACCAGCCTGGTGGCCTCGCTACCAGTCACAAACGCGGCGAGAACTGGTACGACATGGGCTGCCACATGCTGCATGAGTTTGATGCCGAGATTTACAAAGACATGATGAGCATCATGGGGAGCGACAGCATCCCGGTGCAGCTCGATGCGAAGATCCGCTGGGCAGGCAGCTTCTACCGCTATCCGCTGCAACCCAAGGACATGCTCAAGGGCATCCCTTTCGTCACCCTGTGCTACTATCTCATCGGCCTTTTCGGCGCACAGATTCGTTCCAACTTCGTGCCTTGGGTGCCGAAGAATGCCGAGGAAGCGCTCATCATGCTCTATGGCCACCCGTTGTATGAGTTCTTCTTCAAAGACTTCACCCACCGCTACTGGGGCATCCATCCCAGCGAGCTGAGCGCCACCTTCATCACCACCAAGATGCCACGCCTCAGCGCCGTGGATGTGTTCAAAAAATGGCTCGCCAAGGTCGGGATCAAAGATCGTGGCGTCCACGCCGTGGAGAGTGCTCTGCACGAAGAAACGCTGCACTACTCGCGCACGGGTGCCGAGGCCATGCCACGCGCCATTTCGCGCGTGGTGCAGGAATCAGGAGGCAAGGTGATCCAGGGCGTAAATGTCACCCGCGTCATTCTCGACGAGACGACGAATCGCGTGGTGGCCGTGTGCTACATGCAGGATGAAGTCGAGCATCGACTCGCCTGCGACGAGTGCATCTCCACCATCCCCGTGCCCGTGCTCGCCCTACGCACCGAGCCGCAGCCATCCGCAGCCGTTTTAGAAGCCGCCCGCGAGATCCGCTATAAGCCCATCGCCATCTATGGCCTGCTGGTGAACAAGCCAAAGTGCATCGACGCGCTTTACATCTACTACCGCGATCGCGCCTTCCACCGCGTGGGCGAACCCAAGAACGCCGGGCTCACCGTGACGCCCGCCGACCACTCCGTGCTCATCGTCGAGACGACCTGCGAGATCGGCGATGAAAAATGGCGCGGCACCGATGACGTGAAGGATCGCATCTATGGCGACCTGGAGCTGGAAAACATCTGCACACGCGATGACGTGGTCGAGGTGCATCTGCTGCACTGCGAGACGGGCTACCCGATCTTCGCCCTCGGCTTCGAGCCGCATTTGGAAGCCATTCGGGACTGGATCAGAACCGTGCCCAACCTGCAAAGCGTCGGCAGGCAAGGCGGCTTTACTTATCCCAATATGCACAGCGCCATGCGCATGGGGGCCAAGGCTGCCGATGTGGTGATTGAGCGCCTCGTTAAGCTTTACCTGACTTAAATAAGGAGTGCCCTCATATTTTGATATGGCACAATTGACGTGAACCACGTCACTAGCCAACATCATCCCCATTCTCGCCAACCGCGATAACCGCCACGCCTCTCTCTCACGAATGCCTTCCTTGAAGCCAACTCAACCTCCCTTCCGCGCCGGAATCATCGGCACTGGCTTCATCGCCAGGGGGCTGCGCATGGCGCTCCAGCAAACAGCAGACTTCGAGGTGAGCGCCATGCTCACGCGTCGTCCACCAGGCACGGTAGAAGGCATCGAAAAAAGCGAACTGGTGCGCGACATCGACCAACTCATTGAGCGCAGCGACGTCATCATCGAGTGCAGTGGCGACCCCATTCACTCGACCGAAGTCATCAGCCGAGCCCTTGATGCTGGCCTGCCCATCGTCACCATGAACTCCGAGTTCCACGTCACCGTGGGCAGCTACTTCGTCGGGCGTGGACTCGTCACCGAAGCTCAGGGAGACCAGGCTGGCTCGCTCGCCGCCTTGCATGAGGAAGCCGTCGGCATGGGATTCATCCCCGTCGTGTATGGCAACATTAAAGGCTTTCTCAACGCCAATCCCAGCCGTGAAGACATGACCTACTGGGCGGCCAAACAAGGCATCTCTATCGACCAAGTCACCTCCTTTACCGACGGCTCCAAGGTGCAAGTCGAGCAAGCCCATGTGGCCAATGGCCTCGGTGCCAGCATTGTGCAGACGGGATTGCTAGCCCCGAAAACCAGCACTCTCCGCGAGGGTGCCATGTTGCTCGCCGAACACGCTGCCAAATTAGGCACCCCCGTCGCCGACTACGTCCTCACCCCCGAGTCCCCCGGTGGCGTCTTCATCGTCGCCACCCACGACGCAGCGCAGGCCAGCGCCCTCCGTTACATGAAGCTCGGCGAAGGCCCCTACTACCTGCTGCTGCGCCCCTACCACCTCTGCCATTTGGAGGTGCCTCTGACCCTGCGCCGCGTGCTCCAACAGCAGCGGCCCTTGCTCGACAACTCCTACACCCCCACCATCAGCGTCGCCACCGTGGCCAAGCGCGACCTCCAGCCCGGCGACCGTATCGAACGCGGCATGGGCAGCTTCGACGTGCGCGGGGAGTGTGTGAAAATCGCCGACTACGCTGGCCATGCGCCCATTGGTTTGATGCACCATGTGGTGCTGCGCAAAAAAGTGCCCGCAGGTGAAATCATCACTCTCAATGACCTCGATCTGCCCGACTCGCTAGCGCTGCGTGCATGGCGCGAGATTGAGGCGAGATGCGTTTAGCCGGAGCGCTGCGATAACAACAGGAGCGCGGGCTGACTCGCCCGCATTCCCTTTTCCAAACACGGCATTTGGGTTGAAGGCTATTGCTTTTCAAGTCACGACCCATCGCTTGCCCAAGCGCTACGGCCTGCTACTCTGCCCGCCCTTTTTCCCGTCCCCTAATTCATGAGCACGCCCCAAGCCCCCACTGCCACTTCGTACAAAGACACCGTGCTGCTGCCGAACACAGCCTTCCCCATGAAGGCCGACTTGGTGAAACGTGAGCCTGAGCGTCTGGCGAAATGGGAAGCCTCGGGGCTCTACAAGCGCATCCAAGACGCCAGCAAAGGGCTACCAAAATTCGTGCTGCACGACGGCCCTCCCTTCGCCAATGGCGATGTCCACATGGGCACCGCACTGAACAAGGTCTTGAAGGACTTCATCGTGAAGAGCAAGACCATGAGCGGCCACCACGCGCCGTTTATCCCTGGCTGGGATTGCCACGGGTTGCCCATCGAATTCAAGGTGGTGAAGGAGGCACAGAACCTCTCGCCTGCGGAAGTCCGCACGCGCAGCGAAGCCTACGCGCGCAAGTTCATCGACATCCAGCGCAACAGCTTCAAGCGCCTCGGCGTCTTCGGCGACTGGGACAATCCCTACCTCACGCTAGCCCCTGGCTACGAGGCCGACATCATGCGCACCTTTGCCAAGATCGTGCAGCAAGACCTCGTGTATCGCAGCAAGAAGCCCGTGCTGTGGAGTTACGGCGCACAGACCGCGCTCGCTGAGGCCGAGGTGGAATACAAAGAGAAGACCTCGCCTGCGATCTATGTCCGTTTTGCGCTAAGCAACTCGCCTCCCGGACTCGAAGGCGCTTCGCTCGTCATCTGGACGACCACACCGTGGACGCTGCCCGCCAACCTCGGCATCGCCCTGCATCCTGAGTTCGACTACGTTTGTGGCGACTTCAAGCACAGCGATGGGCGTGTTGAAAAACTCATCATCGCCAGCGCTCGCTTGGCGTCCTTCGAGACCAGCACGGGCTTCATCCTCGACACCACGAAGGTACCGGAAAAATTCAAAGGCAGCTTATTGAATGGCAGCCACGCGCAGCACCCTTTCCTGCCGCGCACCTCGCTCGTCATTGAAGCCTTATTCGTCACCGACGACGCAGGCACAGGAGCTGTCCACATGGCCCCAGGCCACGGCGCGGACGACTACAATGCTGGCAAAGCGCACGGCCTCGACATCCTCTCGCCCGTCGATAACGCGGGCCTCTTCACCGAAGAATGCGGCCTGCCTGAGTTCGTCGGCAAGCATGTCTTCAAGAGCAACGAAGGAATAATAGAGCTGCTCGCCAGCAAGGGTGCGCTGCTCGGTCGTGAAGACATCCGCCACCAGTATCCGCACTGCTGGCGCTCGAAGACACCGATCATCTACCGCGCGGTGGAGCAGTTCTTCATCCGCATCGACGCCATCCGCGAGAAGGCCCTCAGCGAGATCGAAAAAACAACGTGGCTGCCTGCCTGGGGTCAGGCTCGCATCCACGGCACTGTTGAGTCCCGCCCCGACTGGTGCATCAGCCGCCAGCGCACCTGGGGCGTGCCGCTGCCAGTGTTTTATCAGGCCAATGGCGACATCGTCATGACGCCCGAGATCATCGCCAAAGTCGCCGATGCTGTGGAGACGCATGGCACCAATCTATGGTTTGAAAAAGACGATGCTTTCTGGGCCGATCTCGTCGGCCTGCCCACCGACTGCACGCGCTGCAAAGACACGCTCGATGTGTGGATCGACAGCGGCTGCTCGCACGTTGCTGTGCTGGATCGCCACCCTGAATTGCACTGTCCCGCTGATGTTTATCTGGAGGCCACGGATCAGCATCGCGGCTGGTTCCAGAGTTCGCTGATGCTCAGCGTCATCGCCCGCGGAGCAGCTCCTTACAAGACCGTCATCACCCACGGCTTCGTCGTCGATACTAGTGGCGAAAAAATCAGCAAGAGCGCCCAGGGCAATGACAAAAACGCCAAGCCCACCACCGCCGAGCACTACTACAACAAGTATGGCGCGGACATGGTGCGCCTGTGGTGCAGCAGCGTGGATTACCTCAATGAAGTGCCCTTCTCGGAGAAGCTCTTCGAGCAGAGCAGCGAGAGCTATCGCCGCATCCGCAACACCATGCGCGTGCTGCTGGGCAACCTTCACGACTTCAAACCCGAGCACGCGGTGAAGACCGAGTCGCTCACTCTCATCGACCGCTGGATATTGGAGCGCCTGCATCGTCTCGTGGCTGAGTCCGTCGAGGCCTACGAGCGCTACGACTTCCGCAAAGTCTTCACCGTCATCAACCAATTCTGCGCCGTCGATCTCAGCGCCCACTACATCGACATCACCAAGGACCGCATGTACTGCGACCCGGCCAACAGCCTGCGCCGCCGCGCTGCGCAGACCGTGGTGAGCGAAATCATGAACACGCTCTGCCGCCTGCTCGCCCCCATTTTGTCCTACACCGCCGACGAAGCCTGGGAGCACCTCGGCAATGCCGACAGCGTTCACTTGCAGCGCTTCCCAGCGCCGAATTCCGAGCACGCGAGCAGAGACGCCAGCACCGCTGTCGAAGAGCTGCTCAAAGTGCGCGGCACCATCCAAGTCGCCATCGAAGCCGCGCGCCAGGCCAAGCTCATCGGCAGCAGCCTGGAAGCCACCGTGCGCCTCACCTTGCCCAGCCTGCCGCACGCCATCTTCAGCGATGCCGCGACGCTGCATGAGTTCTTCATCCTCAGCGAGCTGCACCTCGACGTGAAACCCGATGCTGAAGCCGCTGCCGTGGTCGAGGAGTCATCGCATCAGAAGTGCGCACGCTGCTGGAAACACTTGCCCGAGGTAGGCAGCTTCGAGGCGCATCCGACGCTGTGCGGGCGGTGTAACGATGCGGTTGGGTGAACAACGTAGCCACAACACAACCCAATGCTCCGCATCCTCCAAGACGGCGATCTCATCAACGGCCAGCACACCGTCGAGCGCTTCCTCGGCGAAGGGGCGTTTGCAGAGGTTTATCGGGTGAGGCATCGCGTGCTAGGCAGGCAGGCGATGAAGGTCTTCAAGCTTCCGGCTAACCGAGCTAGGCAATAATGAACCCGCAAACCATGACGACAAACACGCTTCAAATGCCGATCCCCTTCGCCGTCCTTCGCGACAATAAATCTGCGAATGTGACGCTGGAGTTTGCCGACAATGCCGACGTCCTCTCCACGACGAGATGGCGTGTGCCGCATGAACTCAATAACGATCTAACAATGCAAACCAGGGCAGCAGACGCTCGCGAGTTTGCCCAACTCGCAGCCAAGCGTTGGCGGCACTACCGCGATACAGCCACAGCCGCACGCAGTCTGCCTGAACTCCAGAGCATGATCGACATGGATTCTCAGGGTGAGTTCTGCTTCCATCTCAAAGTCACAGCGGATTGGTTTCCCGCCAGCCTCGGCGGTGCCATGATCCGCCGCACTTGGTGCCACCTCCTCATGATCGACTTTCTGTTCGTTCATCCACGAATCTGTGGGCGAGTCACGAAGGTGAAAGGCGTGGGCATCCAGATACTCCAGGCCACTTGTGTCATCGCCCAAGCGCTCGGATGCAAAAGAGTCTGGGGAGAAGCCACACGCGACTCCGCTGCCTTTTACGAGCATCACCTTTCCCGACAAGTTGAGGATCAGTTCTCTGTTGAGCGACAAGAGATCGCTTCCCTCGCCGACATGCTTGACACTGAGCGTCGAAACCCTTGCCCATAACAGCTCAGAGAGCTACCATTCACCCATGAACCATCACCCAAAGCCAGCCTCCGAGATGACTGAGGAAGAATTCGTCGCCTACCTGCAAAGGAAGTTCGCCGCCGAGGAATACTTCACTGGCGTGCTCGGTAATCGAAACAGCTTCTTCATAGCCAAGCCATTACCACGGCGGAAATTAGCAGCAAAAAAACCGCGAAAGCCACGGCCTGATCGCCCTTCTGAGTTGCGCCAGTCACGACCAGAAGCATCATCCAACCATGAGTGCTGCCGCCGCAAAAGAGATTGCCACCTTGATTCCAAAGCTTCGCCCAGACGAACGCGCCGCGATATCGTTCGATACTTGATGAGGTGGACTACCATCAATGGCGCGAGGATACGACCAATTTTCGCCAATTGATGCGAGGCAAGGCCAAGGATGCACGCCCAGCAAGCACCGTGGTCAGTAACATGCGCCGATGAAACGCCTCCTCGATGCCTGTATTTTTGTGGCGGAGCAAATCGAAGGCCAAGGCTCTTTGGATTACCAGCGCTCGTAAATTTTCACAATTGTGATTTAAAGCCTCCCCAAGTTCATTTGATCCCGGCTCGCTGCTCCGCCTCGGCTACCAGCTCCGAGAGCTTTCGTCCCATGCCGTGAGCCATGCGGAAGTACACGTCGATAGAGGGCGTGCGCATCTGCTTTTCGACGTAGCCGATCATCTGGCAGCTCAAGCCAGCAGCCTGGGCTTCCTTGTTCTGGGAGAGCCCCTGGGCTTCACGGCAATCGCGGGCCACCTGTGCGAGTTGAGCGCACAGTTTTTCGCTAGCGGCGATGGCACGATGTTTGGGCACTGGGGCCAGCATTCAAGTCCCAACCGTGCATCAGCGGCATCTCACAGTTGTGAGATCGCCGCACCCATGAGGCAGGTTTAATCACTGGGGATGCCCGATCTCCACTTCCCTCAGCCTCTTCCTCACCCCGACCATGCCACATGGGGTGAAGTGTGGCGGAGGAGCGCTCCAAATGAAGTGGAAGGAGGAAGTAATTGAAGTCATGCCGACACTGAACTGGATCGGCAAGGAAGCCGTCATCAATCATCATCTGGAAGTGCCGTTTCACTTGTTAAAGGACGTGCCAGACCTCGGCTGTGGTGATCCAGGCAGCGGAAATCTCATCGTGGAAGGCGACAACCTCCTGGCGCTCAAGGCACTGCTGCCCTACTACAAGGGCAAGGTGAAGTGCATCTGCATCGACCCGCCTTACAACACCGGCGTGGATGAGCGGGACGAGAAAGGCACGCGCACAGGGTGGATATATTCAGATAATATCAACAATCCGCTCACTCAGGCATGGCTTAACGAAGTGGTAGGAGCAGAAGCGGAGGACTTATCACGACACGATAAATGGCTCTGCATGATCTATCCGCGCCTGATGTTGTTGAAGGAAATGCTGAGGGACGATGGCATCATCTTTGAGATGCCACGGATATTTGGACCAAAAGTGAATTAGTTAGCGAGAGCGATATCGGC